>NZ_JBEXHZ010000038.1:0-60431 GCF_040608315.1 Streptomyces sp. NPDC005195 | reverse complement strand
GCCCCCCCCCGCGCCCCCCCGCCCCCCCGGGCGCGCCCCCCCCGGGGGGCGCACCCGGCGCCCCCGGGCCGGGGTCACCGGGTTGCGGCGGTGGGACCGGGGGTGTGCGCGGTGGCGGGTCCGCCGGGATCAGCGGACGGGATGCCCCGCCCCCCGCAGCGCCTCCTTCACCTCGCCGATCCGCAGGTCGCCGAAGTGGAAGACGGACGCGGCGAGCACCGCGTCCGCGCCCGCGCCGACGGCGGGCGGGAAGTCGGCGAGCCGGCCCGCGCCACCGCTGGCGATCAGCGGCACGGTGACGTGCTTGCGGACGGCCTCGATCATCTCGATGTCGTAGCCGTCCTTCGTGCCGTCCGCGTCCATCGAGTTGAGCAGGATCTCGCCCGCGCCCAGCTCGGCGGCCCGGTGGGCCCATTCGACGGCGTCGATGCCGGTGCCCTCGCGGCCTCCGTGGGTGGTGACCTCGAAGGAGCCGCTCTCCGTGCGCCGGGCGTCCACCGACAGCACGAGGACCTGACGGCCGAAACGCTCGGCGATCTCACGGATGAGGTCGGGCCGGGCGATCGCGGCCGTGTTGACCCCGACCTTGTCCGCGCCCGCCCGCAGCAGTTTGTCCACGTCCTCGGCGGTGCGCACCCCGCCGCCCACGGTCAGCGGGATGAAGACCTGCTCGGCCGTGCGCCGCACCACGTCGTACGTGGTCTCGCGGTTGCCGGAGGACGCGGTGATGTCCAGGAACGTCAGTTCGTCGGCGCCCTCGGCGTCGTACACCTTGGCCATCTCGACCGGGTCGCCCGCGTCGCGCAGGTTCTGGAAGTTGACGCCCTTGACGACCCGGCCGTTGTCCACGTCCAGGCAGGGGATCACTCGTACGGCCAGGGTCATGACCGCGTCGCCTCCCGGTACGCCTCCACCTCGACCTCGACGACCAGCCGCGGGTCCACGAGGCCGGAGACGACGATCATGGTCGCGGCGGGGCGGACGGAGTCGAAGAGCTCCTTGTGGGCGCGTCCGACCTCCTCCGCGTCCCGGGCGTGGGTGAGGTACATACGGGTGCGCACGACCGTGTCGCGGTCGAGGCCGAGCTCCTTCAGCGCGGCGAGCGCGACGCCGAAGGCGGTGACCGCCTGCTCGTACGGGCCGCCGTCGACGATCGCGCCGTCGACCACGGAGGTGCAGCCGGAGACCAGCACCAGCCCGTTGGGAAGTTCCACGGCGCGGGAGTACCCGAAGGCCTCCTCCCAGGAGGCGCCGCCGGTGACGCGTCGGACGCCGCTCACCGGGCCACCGCCTCCAGGGCCTCTTCCAGCGTGAACGCCTTCGCGTACAGGGCCTTCCCGACGATCGAGCCCTCGACGCCGAGGGGCACGAGCGCGGCGATGGCGCGCAGGTCGTCCAGGGAGGAGACCCCGCCGGAGGCGACCACGGGCCGGTCCGTCGCGGCGCAGACGTTCCTGAGCAGTTCCAGGTTCGGGCCCTGCAGCGTGCCGTCCTTGGCGATGTCCGTGACCACGTAGCGCGCGCAGCCCTCGGAGTCGAGGCGCGCCAGCGTCTCGTAGAGGTCGCCGCCGTCGCGGGTCCAGCCGCGTCCGCGCAGTGTCGTGCCGCGTACGTCGAGGCCGACCGCGATCCTGTCGCCGTGCTCGGTGATGACCTTGGCGACCCATTCGGGGGTCTCCAGCGCGGCGGTGCCGAGGTTGACGCGGGTGCAGCCGGTGGCGAGGGCGGCGGCGAGCGTGTCGTCGTCGCGGATACCGCCGGACAGCTCGACCTCGATGTCCATGGCGCCGGCGACCTCGGCGATCAGCTCGCGGTTGTCACCGGTCCCGAAGGCGGCGTCCAGGTCGACCAGGTGCAGCCACTCGGCGCCCGAGCGCTGCCAGGCGAGGGCGGCCTCCAGGGGGGAGCCGTAAGAAGTTTCCGTCCCCGACTCGCCGTGCACGAGCCGGACGGCCTGGCCGTCGCGGACGTCGACGGCGGGGAGGAGTTCGAGCTTGCTCACAGTGTTCCGATCCAGTTGGTGAGGAGCTGGGCTCCGGCGTCGCCGGACTTCTCGGGGTGGAACTGGGTGGCCCACAGCGCGCCGTTCTCGACGGCCGCCACGAAGGGCTCGCCGTGCGTCGCCCAGCTGACCAGGGGCGCGCGGATCGCGGGGTTCGTGACGTCCAGGGACCAGTCGTGGACGGCGTACGAGTGGACGAAGTAGAAGCGCGCGTCGGCGCCGAGCCCCGCGAAGAGCCGTGAGTCCGCCGGTGCCTCGACCGTGTTCCAGCCCATGTGGGGCACGATGCCGGCCTGCAGCGGCTCGACCGAGCCCGGCCACTCGTCCAGGCCCTCGGTCTCCACGCCGTGCTCGATGCCCCGTGCGAAGAGGATCTGCATACCGACGCAGATGCCCATCACCGGGCGGCCGCCCGCCAGACGGCGGCCGATGATCCAGTCACCTCGGGCGTCCCTGAGGCCCTTCATGCAGGCGGCGAAGGCGCCGACGCCCGGCACCAGCAGCCCGTCCGCGTTCATGGCCGTGTCGTAGTCACGGGTGATCTCGACGTCGGCGCCGGCGCGGGCGAGGGCGCGCTCGGCGGAGCGCACGTTCCCGAAGCCGTAGTCGAAGACGACGACCTTCCTGGAGCCGCTCAATTCCACACCGCCAGCCTCATGACCCCCGCGACCAGGCACATCGCGGCGCCGATGGAGAGCAGCACGACGAGGCTCCTGGGCATCTCCTGCTTGACGAAGGAGTAGATGCCGCCGAGGAGGAAGAGTCCGACGACGATCAGGATGCTCGACAGGCCGGTCACAGTGTCTTTCCGTTCGCTTCTGTGCCCGCGTCGCCGGGCGCGGCGGGCATCGTCATCAGGTGCGGCGCGGTGGCCGCTCGGGCCGCGCTCACAGCGCGCCCTTGGTGGAGGGGAGGATTCCCGCGGCGCGCGGGTCGCGTTCGGAGGCGTAGCGCAGCGCCCTGGCCAGAGCCTTGAACTGGCACTCCACGATGTGGTGCGCGTTGCGCCCGTAGGGCACGTGCACGTGCAGCGCGATCTGGGCCTGGGCGACGAAGGACTCCAGGATGTGCCGGGTCATCGTCGTGTCGTACTCGCCGATCATGGGCGCCATGTTCTCGGGCTCGGTGTGCACGAGGTAGGGGCGGCCGGAGAGGTCGACGGTCACCTGGGCGAGCGACTCGTCCAGCGGGACCGTGCAGTTGCCGAAGCGGTAGATGCCCACCTTGTCGCCGAGCGCCTGCTTGAAGGCGGCGCCCAGCGCGAGGGCGGTGTCCTCGATGGTGTGGTGGGAGTCGATGTGCAGGTCACCCTCGGTCTTCACGGTCAGGTCGAACAGACCGTGCCGCCCGAGCTGGTCGAGCATGTGGTCGTAGAAGCCGACGCCCGTCGACACCTCGACCCGGCCGGTCCCGTCGAGGTCGATCTCGACGAGGACCGACGTCTCCTTGGTCGTCCGCTCCACTCTTCCGACGCGGCTCATGCGCTCTGCTCCTTCTTCAACTCACGGACCGCGTCCAGGAACGCGTCGTTTTCGGCCGGGGTGCCCGCGGAGACCCGCAGCCGGCCCGGTACGCCGTTGTCCCGGACCAGGACGCCCCGGTCGAGGATCTTCCGCCACGCTTCGTGGGAGTCCGCGAATCGCCCGAACTGCACGAAGTTGGCGTCCGACTCGGTCACCTCGTACCCGATCGCGCGCAGTTCGGTGACCAGCCGGTCCCGCTCGGCCTTCAGGCGCTCCACGTAGGCCAGCAGGGTGTCGGTGTGCTCCAGGGCGGCCAGGGCCGTGGCCTGGGTGACGGCCGACAGGTGGTACGGCAGCCGTACGAGCTGCACGGCGTCGACGACCGCCGGGTGCGCGGCGAGATAGCCCAGGCGCAGCCCGGCCGCGCCGAACGCCTTCGACATCGTCCGCGAGACGACGAGATTCGGCCGTCCTTCGAGCAGCGGCAGCAGCGAGTCGCCGTGGCTGAACTCGACGTAGGCCTCGTCCACGATCACCATCGACGGCCTGGCCGCCTGTGCGGCCTCGTACAGCGCGATGACCGTCTCGCGTGGCAGCGCGTTGCCGGTGGGGTTGTTGGGGGTGGTGAGGAAGACGACGTGGGGGCGGTGCTCGGCGACGGCCCGCTCGGCGGCGGCGGGGTCGATGGTGAAGTCCTCGTCGCGCGGGCCGGGGATCCAGCCGGTGCCGGTGCCGCGCGCGATCAGCGCGTGCATCGAGTACGAGGGCTCGAAGCCGATCGCCGTGCGGCCGGGTCCGCCGAAGGTCTGCAGCAGCTGCTGGATGACCTCGTTCGAGCCGTTGGCCGCCCAGACGTTCTCGACGCCGACCCGGTGCTTGCCGGTCCTCGTCAGGTACCTGGCCAGCTCGGTGCGCAGCTGAACGGCGTCCCGGTCGGGGTAGCGGTTGAGGTCGCGGGCGGCCTCACGCACCCGCTCGGCGATCCGCTCGACGAGGGGTTCGGGCAGCGGGTAGGGGTTCTCGTTGGTGTTCAGCCGCACGGCGACGTCGAGCTGGGGCGCGCCGTAGGGGGACTTGCCGCGCAGCTCGTCCCGTACGGGGAGATCGTCGATGCCGGTCACTTGCCTTCAGGTACCTTCCATCCGAACCTGGCCTTGATCGCCGCGCCGTGGGCGGGCAGGTCCTCCGCCTCCGCGAGCGTCACGACGTGGTGGGCGACGTCGGCGAGGGCGTCCTTCGTGTAGTCGACGATGTGGATGCCACGCAGGAAGGACTGGACGGACAGGCCCGAGGAGTGGCAGGCGCAGCCGCCGGTGGGCAGGACGTGGTTGGAGCCCGCCGCGTAGTCGCCGAGCGAGACGGGGGCCCAGGGGCCGACGAAGATCGCTCCGGCGTTCCGGACCCGGTCGGCGACCGCGGCCGCGTCGGCCGTCTGGATCTCCAGGTGCTCGGCGCCGTACGCGTCGACGACGCGCAGACCCTCCTCGATGCCGTCGACCAGGACGATCGCGGACTGGCGGCCGTTCAGGGCCGGGACGATCCGGTCGTCGACGTGCTTGGTGGCCGCGAGCTGCGGTTCCAGTTCCTTCTCCACGGCGTCCGCGAGGGCCGGTGAGTCGGTGACCAGGACGGCCGCGGCCAGGGGGTCGTGCTCGGCCTGGCTGATCAGGTCGGCGGCGACGTGCACCGGGTCTGCGGTCTCGTCGGCGAGGACGGCGATCTCGGTCGGTCCGGCCTCCGCGTCGATGCCGATCCGGCCGGTGAAGTAGCGCTTGGCGGCGGCGACCCAGATGTTGCCGGGACCGGTCACCATGTCGACGGACGGGCAGGACTCGGTGCCGTACGCGAACATCGCGACGGCCGTGGCGCCGCCGGCCGCGTACACCTCGTCGACACCGAGGAGGGCGCAGGCCGCGAGAATCGTCGGGTGCGGCAGGCCGCCGAACGCGGACTGGGCCGGGGAGGCGAGCGCGATGGACCCGACGCCGGCTTCCTGCGCCGGGACCACGTTCATGACCACGGACGACGGGTACACGGAGCGGCCACCGGGCGCGTACAGCCCGACGCGGTCGACCGGCACCCACTTCTCGGTGACCGAGCCGCCCCGCACGACCTGGGTGGTGTGCGCGGTGCGGCGCTGCGCGCGGTGGACCAGGCGGGCCCGGCGGATGGACTCCTCCAGGGCCGCGCGTACGGCCGGGTCGAGCCGCTCCAGGGCGTCCGTGAGGGCCTGGACCGGGACGCGCACGGCTTCCAGCCGAACGCCGTCGAACTTCTCCGCGTAGTCGATCAGCGCCGCGTCCCCCCGATGATGCACGGCCTCGCAGATCGGACGCACCTTCTCCAGGGCGGCCGATACGTCGAAGTCGGCTCGGGGCAGCAGGTCGCGCAGGGCGGTGCCTTCGGGGAGGGCGTCGCCGCGCAGATCGATTCGGGAGATCACGTGGGCAATTCTCTCAGACCGAGATAAGGCGCCGGTCGCCCGTATCAATGGCTGATACAAGCCACCCCCGTCTCCCCCGGGACATCCCCGTCACCAGTAGCGTTCGGCCTGTCACACAGCGGGCATGAACGATTGTACGAACCCGCGAGTAGCTGGGGAGGAAGGGAAGCACCGTGACCGAGGGTGCCGGCACCCGCGCCGGGGACCTGCCGGACGAACTGACCGCCGCCGAGGCCGGGATGTGGCAGGCCTTCCGCAACGGCAGCGTGTACGACCTGCGCGACGGGGACACCGCCGTGGACGATCCGCACGGCGGGCACCCCTGGGGACCCGAGCGCAGCGTGCGGGCGCGGATCGTGGCATGGCTGCTGCTCGACGGGCCGCCCGCCCTGCAAGGCCGGGTCGCCTCCCTGAAGCTGACCGGCGTGCAGATCTCCGACGTCCTGGACCTCGCGGGCGGCACCGTGGTGCCGTACATCGAGCTGAAGGGCTGCCGGTTCGAGAAGGAGATCCTGCTGCCGGAGGCCCGCTTCACGACCGTACGCCTCGTCGACTGCTCGGTGCCGCGCCTGGAGGCGGCCCGGTTGCACACGGAGGGCGACCTGCATCTGCCGCGCTGCCGCTTCCACAACGGCGTACGGCTGACCGACGCGCACATCGGCACCGACCTGATGCTCAACCAGGCCGTGGTCTACCGGGACCGGCGCGGCCGCTCGATCACCGGCGACGGCATGTTCGTCGGCCAGGATCTGCAGGCGGAGATGCTGGAGTCGCACGGTGAGCTGAGCCTGCGCGGCGCGACCGTCGGCGTCTCGCTCAGTCTGCGCGGCAGCAACCTGAGCAATCCGTACACCCGGCTCGCCCTGAACGCCCCCCAGCTGACCGTCAACCGCACGCTGTACATGACACCCGCGGCCGTCGGGGCGCCCTGGCTGATGAGCGGCACCACCCCGGCGCGCGGCACGCTCGTGCAGCGGTTCGAGTGCCGGGGCGGGATACGGCTGGACGACGGGCGGTTCGGGGACGCCGTCGATTTCGAGCGGGCCCGCTTCATCTTCGACGACGACCAAGAGCTGTCCCTGCTGCGGGTGCAGACGCCGGAGCTGCGCTTTCTCGGGGAGCGGCCCGAGCGGGGCAAGATCGTGCTGTCCGGAGCGCGGATCGTCAACCTGGTCGACCGCGCGGACAGCTGGCCCCAGCCGGGCAATCTGCACATGGGCGGCTTCAGCTACGAGAACCTGGTGCCCCAGGGCGCGTTCCCGCTGACGCGGCGCCTGGAGTGGGTGGCCGCGGCGACCGCCGAGTACAGCCCGGAGCCGTACGAGCGGCTGGCCACCGTGCTGCGCGACTCCGGCGAGGACGAGGACGCGCGCGAGGTGCTGCTCGCCAAGCAGCGCCGCCGCCGCGAGACGCTGCCGCTCGCGGCCAAGCTGTGGGGGTACGCGCAGGACTGGACGGTCGCCTACGGGTACCGGCCCGGCCGCGCGGCCCTGTGGATGGCGGTGCTCTGGGCGGCGACGTCGATCGCCTTCTCGCACGCGAGCCATCCGCCGGTCGACGACAGTGGGCATCCGCCGTGGAACGCGGCGCTGTTCGCCCTGGACCTGCTGCTGCCCGTGGTCGACCTCGGACAGGTGGGCGTCTGGCAGTTGCGCGGCGGCTGGCAGTGGCTGGCCGCCGTGGTGATCCTGCTCGGCTGGATCCTGGCGACGACGGTGGCGGCGGGAGCGACACGGCTGCTGCGGCGCAGCTGACGGCGGCGAGGCCGGGGCACGGCCGGGGCGCCCCGCTATTGTTGACCAGGGTTCAATAGCTGGGAAACGGTCATTTTTTACCCCTTCTTGACTGTTTAGCGTACAACCAATCAACGGTTACGAAAGCGTCACCGCCCCCCTCTGGTACAGCCCCGACCTGCGGCTTTCAATGGTCGACACCATGGCACTGCTGCGCGCGTTCATCCGCACGGCCCGGATGGCCCGTAACTCCTCACGTCTCGCCGCCGGGCTGCCCGCCGACGACGAGGTGCTGCTGGACGCCCCCGACGACCGGCTCGCGCCGGCCCTGGTCGGCGCGGGCCGCGGCGAGTACGGCATCACCGCCAAGCTGCTCGCCACCACCCGCGAGGCCGCCGAGTGGGAGAACCGCGACCGCTACACGATGCGTCTCGCCGGCTTCGCGCGCTGCCGCGGCGAATGGCTCGACACCTGGCAGGACGACTCCCCGCACGACCCGGACGCGCTGCTGGTCAAGGCCGAACTCGCGGTACGCCGCTGGTGGGACTCGCCCGCCCGCGCCGAACTGCTGCGCCAGGTCGGCCCGCTGATCACGGCCGCGGCCGAGGGCGACCCGCACGACCCGGTGCCGTGGCGGATCGCGCTCGACCACGCCAGGGGGACCAACGCCGGGCACACCGAGTTCGAGAAGCTGTGGGGCGAGGCCGTACGCCGGTCCCCGCACCACTACGGATGCCACGTGGCCGCCCTGAAGTACCTCTCGGCCGCCTGGTACGGCTCGCACCGTGAGTGCTTCGACTTCGCCGAGCGGGCCGCCCAGGACGCGCTGCCCGGCTCCCTGGTGCAGGCCCTGCCGGTGCGCGCGGCCTTCGCGTTCCTGACCGGGGGCGGCGGGGCCGTGGTGCGGCGCGAGCGGCTCGACGCGGCGGCCGACCTCGCCATCGCGGTCTCGGCGGCCTATGGGCCCGCCGATCCGTGGCCCGCCGAGGTCCGCAACCTGCTCACCTACGTCCTGGTCAGGCTGGAGCGCTGGACGGACGCCCTGGAACAGCTCCGTCTGATCGGTCCCTACGCCACCTCGTTCCCCTGGGACCGGGTCTCCGACGACCCCCTGAGCCAGTTCCTGGAACTGCGCGACGGGGTGCGTCTGGAGGTCGCCTCCCGCACGCCCGTACATCCACGGAGTGGGCACGGCGGACGCGCTCCCTCCGGCGACCATTAGGCTTGCCCGTCGTGACCACCGTCCGGCTCCCCCTCTTCCCGCTGAACTCGGTACTGTTCCCCGGGCTCGTGCTGCCTCTGAACATCTTCGAGGAGCGCTATCGCGCCATGATGCGCGACCTGCTGAAGACCCCCGAGGACGAACCGCGCCGATTCGCCGTCGTCGCGATCCGCGACGGCCACGAGGTCGCGGCGAGCGGCCCCGGCATGCCTGACCAGACCGCGGTGCCCGACCGCGGGCCCGCCGCCGGCTTCGGCGACAACCCCTTCCTGGCCTTCCACGAGGTGGGCTGCATCGCGGACGCGGCGACCATCCGGGAACGTGCCGACGGCAGCTTCGAGGTACTGGCCACCGGAACCACGCGGGTACGACTGCTGTCCGTGGAGGCCTCCGGCGCGTTCCTCACCGCCGAGCTGGAGGAACTGCCGGAGGAGCCGGGCGAGGAGGCGGGCGCGCTCGCCGAAGGCGTCCTGCGCGCCTTCCGCCAGTACCAGAAGCGGCTCGCCGGCGCCCGCGAGCGCTCCCTGTCCACCGGCGCCGACCTCCCGGACGAACCGGCCGTGGTCTCCTACCTGGTGGCGGCCGCCGCGATGCTGGACATCCCGGCGAAGCAGAAGCTGCTCCAAGCCTCCGACACGGCCTCCCGCCTCCGCGAGGAGCTGAAACTCCTGCGCGCCGAGACCGCGATCATCCGTAATCTGCCGTCGTTGCCCGCGTCGGACCTGACCCGCGGCCCGACGAGCCTGAACTGACACCCCTCGCGCATCCGGGAAGGCCGATGGCGAAGAAGCCGAAGAAGCAGCAGCAGTCCGGGGGCACCCCCGCGACCGTCGCCCTGACGGCGGCAGGCGTCGCGTACACGGTGCACGCCTACGAGCACGACCCCGCGCACCCCTCCTACGGCGAGGAGGCGGCCGAGGCGATGGGCGTCTCCCCCGACCGGGTCTTCAAGACCCTGGTCGCGGACGTGGACGGCGCCCTCGTCGTCGCCGTGGTCCCGGTCGCGGGCTCCCTCGACCTGAAGGCCCTGGCCACGGCGGTGGGCGGCAAACGGGCGGCGATGGCGGACCCGGCGGCCGCCGAACGCACGACGGGCTACGTCCTCGGCGGCATCTCGCCCCTGGGCCAGCGCAGGAGACTCCGTACGGTGCTGGACGCGTCCGCCCGGCTGCACGAGACGATCTGTGTCTCGGCGGGGCGGCGCGGCCTGGAGGTCGAACTCGCCCCCGACGACCTCGCGGCCCTCACTGAGGCCGTACGCGCGCCTGTCGCACGGGGCTGAACCGGGGGAACAGGGGTCCCGCCCGTACCCGGGGGCTGCCGCTTCCCGCAACCGCCCGCAACCATCCAGCGCGGGCCCGCATCTCCAGCCCGTCCGGCGTTCGAGGACGGGCCCTTCGGGCGAAGGCGGGGGTCCAGGGGGCGCAAGCCCCTTGGCGGGGGCCTGGGGGGCGGAGCCCCCAGGACACACGGATGGGTCGGGTAGGCGGCGGGGGCGAAACACCCCGAGGCCGATGGACTCCTCAGCCCGCCGGAGGCCCCGGCGGAAACGCCGAGTAGGGACTCTCGTAGGGATCCGGATCCCGCGGCCCGAACAACGCGGTCAACCCCAGATGCACCACCAACGCACCGAGCGACCAGGCCAGCAGCGCCCCCCTCGCCCCCAGCTTCAACGGCGCGGAGAAGGTCACCCCCTTGCCCACGGCCTTGGCATGGGCGACCACGTTCTGCGTGGGCCCCAGATAGACGCCGAGCCGCCACGCGAGCAGCGACCCGAGCAGAGCGCCCACGGCGAGCCCGACGACCAGCGGCACACCCCCGCGCCGCCGCACCAGGAACACGACGGCCGCGCTGACCACCCCGAACCCGAGCGCGAGCAGCGTGAACGTTCCGTCCACCCCGATGGCCTGCTCCCCCTCGGTGTCCTTCAGATACACGGCGCTGTCGTCCGCGACCAGCGGCACATGCGGCGCCAGCCACCACCACAGCACGCCGAGCAGCACCCCCGCCAACGCCACCGCCACCGTGATGACGGCGGCGTCCCGCACTTCCGTCCTCATCCCGGGCCCATCCTTCTCGTACCCGGCGTACCCGGCGGCGCCACCGGCGGGCGGAGCCTGCCACCCGTGGGCGTTGTCCGAGGGCTGATGATGCGGCGGCGGAGGCGGAGTCAGCGGTGCGGTCACCCTGACATCGTGCCAGGCCCGGCCGACGGCCGCGTCACCGGACGGCCGCCCGGCGGTACGCCCAGGTCGCCACGGCCAGCGAGGCGACCCCGACGCCCGCGCAGACGGCGAGGTCGCCGAGGACGAAGGTCCAGTCCGGGTGCGCCCCGAAAGACCGTGCGAAGGCCTCGACGCCGTACGTCGACGGCAGCAGATCACGCCCGTACTGCACGACCGTCGGCAGCCGGTCGGCCGGCAGCACCCCCAGCAGCAGCGCCGCGGACATGCCCAGCTGCCCCAGCAGCGTCGCGAGCTCGGGCCGCGGCGCGAGCAGCCCGAGCGCCGCTCCCAGCCCGGCGAGCGCCGCGCCCGCGAGCGGGATCACCGCCACGAGCACCCACAGATGAGCCATCGGCAGCCCGAAGAGCACACAGCCGAAGACGGCGGTGGCGACGGTCCCGGGCACCGTGAAGGACGCGTACGCGCCCGCGGCACCGAGCACGACGGCGGCCGGCGGCACCGGCAGTGTCGCGTAGTGGTCGAGGCCGCCGCTGGACCGCAGGTGCCCGAAGTACTGCGCGAGGAGGTTGAGCGCGACGAAGGCGACCACCAGGACCGTCGCCCCGGCCACCACGGCCCGCGCCTCGCCCCCGCCGTCCACCACACCCCGCATCAGGATCATGATCCCGACGGACTGGAAGGTGGCCACGAACAGCAGCGGGATCCGCGCCACGCGCGCCCGGGACAGCTGCGCCCGGTACACGGCGGCGAGGGAGGGCCACAGCCGTGCCCTCGGCCCGAGTTCCACGGCGTCGCCGATCTCCTCGGCCACGGACAGCACGCTGCCCGGCAGCGCCTCTGCGGTGACGACACCGGCGGGTACGACACTCACGTCGAGCTGCTCCTCTTCGCTCCGGCAGCCGTCCTGACCCTGTTGCGCACGCCCATGACACCCCTCCCCGTCCGTACAGACTCCCCTACGGATTCCAGGCCCCTCCCGCTCACGCCTTCACCAGCCCCTGCGTGTCGCCGCCGAGCGCCAGATACACGTCCTCCAGGCTCGGCGTGGCCAGGGTGAAGTCGTCGAGCGCGGCGAAGGCGGCGCCGCCGGTGACCGTGGCGACCGCCGCCCGGGCCTCCTCGGGCGCGAGCCGGAGGGTCCAGCGGCGGCCCGCCTCGACGGCCCGGGAGCGCAGCGCGGCGACCTCGGGCACGTCCAGCGGGGCGTTCTCGCGCCAGACGAGTTCGACCCGGACCTCGCCCGCGACCCGCTCCTTGAGACCGGCCGGGGTGTCGCAGGCGATGACGCGGCCGCGGTCGAGGACGGCGACCCGGTCGAGGACGGTCTCGGCCTCGATGACGTTGTGGGTGACCAGCAGCACGGTCGTACCGCGCTCGGCGCGGCGCCGGTCGACAGCGGCCCAGACGGCCCGCCGGGCGACGGGGTCCATTCCGGTGGTCGGCTCGTCGAGCACCAGCAGCGGCCGCTCCCCGACGAGTGCGGCGGCGACGCACGCGAGCCGCCGCTGTCCGCCCGAGAGCTTCTTCAGGGGACGGGAGGCCAGCGCGGTGAGGCCCAGCTCGTCGAGTACGGCGTCCCGCTCGGCCCGCGCCTCGCGGAGCTCCAGTCCGCGCAGTCGCCCGGTCGTCTCCGCCGCCAGCGACACGGTCAGCTCGTCGAGGGCGGTGGACTCCTGTCCGAGGTAGGCGAGGATCCGCGCCGCCCGCTCGGGGTGGCGCACGATGTCGTGCCCGAGGATCTCGACACTGCCGCTGTCGGGTCGCATGAGTCCGGTGAGCTGGCGGACGAGGGTCGACTTGCCGGCACCGTTCGGCCCGAGCAGTCCGAAGATCTCGCCGCGCCGGATGTCCAGCCGCACCCCGTCGGTGGCCCGCACCTCGGGCGTGCCGGGGGCGCCCCGCCGTCCGCGGACGGCCGGATAGGTCTTGGTCAGCGCGCGCACCGCGCACACGAGACCGCCCCCGTGTCCGTTCCGGACTGCCTGTGCCGTGCGCGTACTCACGAAGGACGAGCCTACGGGGTCCGATGCCCCGTTATGCGTCCGGGGCCCTCGCCTCAGCCCGGTTCCGAGCGGCGCTGGACCGGGTCTCGAGCCCGGCGTGCGACCGGCCGGCTCCTTCACGGACCCGGACCGGGCGGGCTCCCGCACGGGCTCGGACGGCCCGGTGACCGGTTCCCGCCCACCCGCGGCGAAGGAGGCGGAAGAGAATCGGACGCGGGCTCGACCGGCTTCGGCGGGGGTGCGACGGCTCCCCGGTTCACTCCCCGGCAGGGGCGTGCTCCGCGGCCGTACGCACGTCGATCTCGCGCCAGAAACCGGCCCTGATCGCATAACGGTCGTGTTCGTCGATCTGGTCGTCCTTGTGCGCGAGCAGACCGAAGCGCGCGGCGTAGCGCAGCAGCTCGCCGTCGACGCGGTGCGGGACGCGCGGGTACATCGCGGACAGCTTCTGCAGATGGCTCTGGTCCGTCAGCCGCCCCATCCAGCGGCGCGCGAAGACCTGTCCGACCTCGTACGGGTCGCCGCCGACCGTGGTGATGTCCTCCTCCCGGTCGGCCCAGCGCTGCTCGGCGGAGGTGAGCTGGGCGAGCGTGGGCAGCGCGGCGGACTCGGCGGACTCCGTGGTGCCCCCCGGGCGCTCGACCCACCCCTTGTCGGAGGACCAGCGCAGGGTGGCGCTGGTAGGGGGCTGGACGGCCTGGACGCCGGGTGCGCGCAGTGCGGCGAGGTCCTTCGGTGTGGGGACGCCCTTGGGGGCGGGAACACGCTCCTCGGCGCCGTTCCGCGATGCGGCGGCCTGGCCGTGCTCCCCGTCCTGGGCCGGGCGCTCGGCGGAGCCGGCGAGTGAGGAGTCGGGCAGCGGCGCGGAGAGGATCGCGGCGATCTCGGGACGCGGCGCGGGCGGTGGGGCGCAGATCCCGCCGGTCTCCCTGGCCCGTACGGCCTTGGTGATCCAGGTCCGGTCCAGCACCCGCCGCTCGTCGGCCTCGGCGACCAGGTCCTCGGACTGGTTGTAGTCCCCGTCGGCGGCCTGCACGGCCCACAGGTGTACGGCGACACCGTGCTCCTTGGCGGCCATCATGCCCGGCAGCAGATCTCCGTCGCCGGTCACCAGGACCACGTCGGAGCAGGCGCGGTTGCGGGCGAGTTCGGTGAGCTCGGCGTGCATGGCGGCGTCGACGCCCTTCTGCGCCCACCGCCCGTCGCTGCGGGTCAGCGCGCCGAGGCGGACCGTCACCCGCGGCATCACCCTGAGCCTGCGGTGCTCCGGCTGCGGTACGCGGTCGGGGGCGCCGTCGAACCAGTAGATACGCAGCAGGGGCCGCTCCGTGTCGGATTCGGCACGGTCGCGGAGCCCCTGGATGAGGGCACCGTGGTCGACGGTGATCCGGGATCTCGAGGGCTCCCCGGCCAGGAGACTGGCGGCAGCACCGAGCAGATACCCGGCGTCCACCAGGACGATGCAGCGGTCCACGGGGTCCACCCTCTTTCCGGTTTCCGGGAGGTTTGCTTCGGGCTTCCTTCGAGTCTGCCCGACGGCGCGGAGGTTAACGGCCCGAACTCGATCTTCGGCGTGGCGTATCCGGGTATAACGCTCCGACAGGGCTTATTACGCACGGTAATTCTCCGAAATGCACTGCTTGTCAGGCTATGTGAATCTGGATCCGGCCCTGACCCCTCGGGCCCCACAGGAGGCAATCACCATGGCCAAGAACAAGAACCGCAAGCAGGGCAGCCAGCAGGACCGCTCCTCGCAGGCCGAACGCGCGCAGGAGCAGGCGCAGCGGTCCTCGACGGAGGCGCACACGCCGATGTCACAGGCCCAGGGCAGCCCCGCGGACGTAGCCCGCAAGCACCAGAAGCGCTTCGGCCACAACTGAGGCCACGAGTAAGGGCTGTTGAAGCCCAGACACACACCGAGGGGCGCATCCGGTCTTGGATGCGCCCCTCGCGTACCTCTGTCCCCGCCGGTGTCAGCCCGCCAGGCAGGCCGGGCCCAACAGGACCTTCAGGTCGCCGAAGAGGGCCGGATCGGCCTTCACCCGGTGCCGGTCGAGCCGCAGGACGGTGGTCTTGCGCGGGCCCTGGAGCCTGATGCGCACCTCGCTCTCGCCCTTGTGGTGGCTGAGGATCTCACCGAGCCTGCTGACCATCGGCGGAGTGACCTTCAGCGCCGGGATGGTGAGGATCACGGGCGCGTTGGTGCCCGCGTTGGACAGGTCCGGGACCTGGAGTTCCATCGCGACGAGGCGCGGCACGTCCTCGCGCTTGTCGAGGCGTCCCTTGACGAAGACGACCGCGTCCTCGACGAGTTGGGTGGACACCAGCTGGTACGTCGCGGGGAAGAACATGCACTCGATGGAGCCCGCGAGGTCCTCCACGGTGGCGATCGCCCAGGCGTTGCCCTGCTTGGTCATCTTGCGCTGCAGGCCGGAGATGATGCCGCCGATGGTGACGACGGCACCGTCCGCGTGCTCACCGCCGGTGAGCTGGGAGATGCCCGCGTCGGCCTTGTCGGACAGCACGTGTTCCAGGCCGAACAGCGGGTGGTCGGAGACGTACAGACCGAGCATCTCCCGCTCCTGGGCGAGGAGATAGGCCTTGTCCCACTCGTCGGTCGTGAACTCGACGTCGAGTCCGAAGCCGGGCTCGCTGGTGTCCTCCTCGCCCATGCCGCCGAAGAGGTCGAACTGGCCCTCGGCCTCCTTGCGCTTGACCTGCACCACGTTGTCGATCATCGGCTCGAACTGTGCGGTGAGGCCCTTGCGGGTGTGCCCCATGGTGTCGAACGCGCCGGCCTTGATCAGCGATTCCGTGGTGCGCTTGTTGCAGGCGACGGCCTCGACCTTGTCGAGGTAGTCGGGGAAGGAGCCGTACTTCCCCTTGGCCTTGCGGCTCCTGATGATCGACTCGACGACGTTCGTGCCGACGTTGCGGACGGCGGAGAGGCCGAAGAGGATCACGTCGTCGCCCTGGGCGGCGAAGTTCTGCTCCGACTCGTTGACGTTGGGCGGCAGCACCTTGATGCCCATGCGCCGGCACTCGTTGAGGTAGATCGCGGACTTGTCCTTGTCGTCCTTGACCGAGGTGAGCAGACCGGCCATGTACTCGGCCGGGAAGTTCGCCTTCAGATAGGCGGTCCAGTACGAGACCAGGCCGTACGCGGCCGAGTGCGCCTTGTTGAACGCGTAGCCGGCGAAGGGGACCAGCACGTCCCACAGGGCCTGGATCGCCTCGTCGCTGTAGCCCTTGTCCCGGGCGCCCTTCTGGTAGAGGACGAAGTTCTTCGCCAGTTCGTCGGGCTTCTTCTTGCCCATCACGCGGCGCAGGATGTCGGCCTCGCCGAGCGAGTACCCGGCGATGATCTGGGCGGCCTTCTGCACCTGCTCCTGGTACACGATCAGGCCGTAGGTGACCGCCAGAACCTCCTGGAGGGGCTCCTCCAGCTCCTTGTGGATCGGGGTGATCTCCTGGAGCTTGTTCTTGCGGAGCGCGTAGTTCGTGTGCGAGTCCATGCCCATCGGGCCGGGGCGGTAGAGCGCGGAGACGGCGGAGATGTCCTCGAAGTTGTCGGGCTTCATCAGGCGCAGCAGGGAGCGCATGGGGCCGCCGTCGAACTGGAAGACGCCGAGGGTGTCGCCGCGCTGGAGGAGTTCGAAGGTCGTCGGATCGTCGAGCGGGAGGGCCAGCAGGTCGAGGTCGATGCCCTTGTTGGACTTCACCATCTTGACGGCGTCGTCCATGATCGTCAGGTTGCGCAGGCCGAGGAAGTCCATCTTCAGCAGGCCGAGCGACTCGCACTGCGGGTAGTCCCACTGCGTGATGGTCACGCCGTCCGTGTGCCGTACCCAGACCGGGGCGTGGTCGACGATGGGCTCGCTGGACATGATGACGCCGGCGGCGTGCACGCCCATCTGCCGGACCAGGCCCTCGACGCCCTTGGCGGTGTCGATGACCTTCTTCACGTCCGGCTCGTTCTCGTACATCGCCCGGATCTCGCCCGCCTCGCTGTAGCGGGGGTGCGAGGGGTCGGTGATGCCGTTCAGGTCGATGCCCTTGCCGAGGACGTCGGCCGGCATCGCCTTGGTGAGGCGGTCGCCCATCGCGTACGGGTAGCCCAGCACGCGCGCGGAGTCCTTGATCGCGTTCTTCGCCTTGATCTTGCCGTACGTGCCGATCATGGCGACCTTGTCGGCGCCGTACTTCTCGGTCACGTACCTGATCACCTCGACGCGCCTGCGCTCGTCGAAGTCGATGTCGACGTCGGGCATGGAGACGCGCTCGGGGTTGAGGAACCGCTCGAAGATCAGACCGTGCGGGATCGGGTCGAGGTCGGTGATGCCCATGGCGTACGCGACGATCGAGCCGGCCGCGGAACCACGGCCGGGGCCGACCGCGATGCCCTGGTTCTTGGCCCACATGATGAAGTCGGCGACGACGAGGAAGTACCCCGGGAACCCCATCTGGATGATGACGTCCATCTCGTACTCGACCTGCTTCTGGCGGTCGTCGGGGACGCCGCCGGGGAAGCGGCGCTCCATGCCGAGCCGGACTTCCTCCTTGAACCAGGTGACCTCGGTGAACCCCTCGGGGATGTCGAACTTCGGCATGAGGTTCTTCGCCTCGAACATGCCGGTGGTGTCGATCTGCTCGGCGACCAGAAGGGTGTTGGCGCAGCCCTCCTGCCAGGCGTCCGAGGAGTCGACCGCGTACATCTCGTCCGTCGACTTCAGGTAGTAACCGGTGCCGTCGAAGCGGAAGCGGTCCGGGTCGGAGAGGTTCTTGCCGGTCTGGATGCAGAGCAGGGCGTCGTGCGCGGTCGCCTCGTGCGCGTACGTGTAGTGCGAGTCGTTCGTCACCAGGGGCGGGATGCCGAGCTTCTTGCCGATCTCCAGGAGGCCGTCGCGGACCCGGCGCTCGATCTCGATGCCGTGGTCCATCAGCTCCAGGAAGTAGCGGCCCTTGCCGAAGATGTCCTGGTACTCGGCGGCCGCCTTCAGCGCCTCGTCGAACTGGCCGAGGCGCAGCCGGGTCTGGAGCTCGCCGGAGGGGCAGCCGGTGGAGGCGATGAGCCCCTCGGACCACTGGGAGATGGTCTCCTTGTCCATCCGGGGCCACTTCGTGAGCCAGCCCTCGGCGTACGCGTCCGAGGAGAGCTTGAAGAGGTTGTGCAGTCCCGTCCGGTTCGCCGCCCAGATCGTCTTGTGCGTGTAACCGCCCGAACCGGACACGTCGTCGCGCTTCTGGTGCGGCTGGCCCCACTGGATCTTCCGCTTGTTGCGCCGGGACTCCGGGGCGACGTACGCCTCGATGCCGATGATCGGCGTGACGCCCGCCTTCTTGGCCGTGTGGAAGAAGTCGTACGCCCCGTGCAGGTTGCCGTGGTCGCTCATCGCGATGTGTGACATGCCCATCTCATTGCAGGCGTCGAACATGTCCTTGAGCCGCGCGGCACCGTCCAGCAGCGAGTACTGGGTGTGGACGTGCAGGTGCGTGAACGGCGGCTTCGACACGGTTTCGGCCTCCAAGAAGAACGATCGGCGACAGTCTGGGGGACAGCGTCGAAGTCTATGACGCGCGACTGACAGCCGGGATGAACACTGCCACGCGAGGCACCGCGAGGCGGTGGCGGCCGGGTGACGCGCGGCCGGATCGCCCGTACCTTCGTGCGGGGAACGCGGGCACTCCCGCGTACCTTCGTCCGTTGGGAGGACGAAGACGTCCGTCCCGGGTGGACGGCCCTGTCGTCCTTCCCTCATGTCACGCACCACCTGCACCAGGAGGCACCCAGCGATGTCGGTCCCGCAGCTCAGCGCCGAGCAACGCGGCGAGCAGATCCTCGCCGTCTTCGACACCGCCTTCGGCGAGCTCCTGGCCGCCGACCCGGCCGCGTTCCGTGTGAAGTTCCGCAAGATGGCGGCCTCCGCCTTCGCGTTCTACCGGGGCACGGCGGGGCTCTTCTACCACGACCTCGAGGGCGACCGGCGGGGCGGCCCGTACCTGGACGAGCGGACCTCCCGGGTGTGGATCCACGGCGACCTGCACGCGGAGAACTTCGGCACGTACATGGACGCCCAGGGCCGCCTGATCTTCAACGTGAACGACTTCGACGAGGCGTACGTCGGCCCCTTCACCTGGGACCTCAAGCGCTTCGCCGCCTCCGTGGCCCTCATCGGCTACGCCAAGGCGCTCAGTGACGACCAGATCACCGAGCTGGTCACGGTGTACGCGACCGCCTACCGCGAGCGCATCCACTCCCTCGCCACCGGCGCCAAGAGCGACGAGGTGCCGCCCTTCACGCTGGACACCGCCGAGGGCCCGCTGCTGGACGCGCTGCGCGACGCCCGCTCGCTGACCCGCTTCGGACTGCTCGACTCGATGACCGAGATCCGTGACTTCGAGCGCCGCTTCGCCCCCGGCGGCGGCTCCATCGAGCTGGACGCGGCCACCCGCTACAAGGTGCTCGCCGCGTTCGACGGCTACCTGGAGACGCTCCCCGAGTCCTCGCTCGCCCGTCCGGACTCGTACCGCGTGAAGGACGTCGTCGGCCGCCGCGGCATCGGCATCGGCTCGGCCGGTCTGCCCTCGTACAACATCCTGCTGGAGGGCAACAGCGACGCGCTGGAGAACGACGTCGTGATCTACATCAAGCAGGCCCAGACCCCGGCCGTCTCCCGGCACATCACGGACTCCTCGATCCGCGACTACTTCCAGCACGAGGGCCACCGCACGGTGATCTCCCAGCGCGCGCTGCAGGCACACGCCGACCCGTGGCTGGGCTGGACCGAGCTGGACGGCGCGGGCCAGCTCGTCGCCGAGGTCTCGCCGTACGCCGTGGACCTGGACTGGAGCGACATCGACGACCCGGAGGAGATCGCCTCGGTCGTCGCGGACCTCGGCCGGGCCACGGCCGCGATGCACGCGGCGGCCGACGACGAGAGCGGCCACTCGGAGCTGGTGCCGTTCTCCACGGAGCGAGCCATCGACGCGGCGATCGCGGCCGACGAGGAAGGCTTCGCCGCCCTCCTGGTCGACTTCGCGCACAGCTACGGCGCCCGCGCGCGCGGCGACCACCAGACCTTCGTGGACCTGTTCCGCAACGGCCGGATCCCCGGCCTGTAGGCACGCCGGACTCACAACGCTCCCGTAACACATAGGGACCCTTTAGGGGGCTCTTACGGGAGCGCGTGGGAGACTCGGCTCCGCTATGGACATATCCGGGACCCAGCTCAGAGCCGTGCGCGCGGCACTGTTCACGGCTGTCGTCGTGACGCTCTCCGCCGCGTCGCACGTGCTGCTGTCCCGGGTCGCGCTGCCGTTGGGCACCGTGGCCGCGATCACCGCCGCCGTCTTCGTCATCTCGTACGCGCTGGCGGGCCGCGAGCGCGGCTTCGGGCGGATCGCGGCCCTGCTCATCCCGCTGGAGCTGGCCGCCGACACGGTGTTCACCACGGGCCAGCACGTCTGTTACGGCAGGGTCGGCGGCCCGGTCGCGGGCCCGCTGCGCGCCATCGGCCTCGACGTACTGTGCGGCGGCAGCGTGGGCGCCCCCCTGGCCCGTGTGGCCGGCGGCGACCGCGCCGCCGGCCTGCTCGTGCACACCGACCCGGCCGCCGCCTGGCTGCTGCTCGCCGCGCACGTCGGCGTCGGGCTCCTCGCCGCCGCCTGGCTGCGCCGCGGCGAGCGGGCCCTGGACCAGCTGCTGCACGCCGTGGCCGCGTCCACCTTCCGGCCGCTGCTGGTCGCGGTCGCCGCGGTGACCGTACGACTGACCCCGGTACGCCGGCTCCCGCGCCCCGCGCGCCGGAGCACCCCCGCCCGTACGCGCCTGTTCGTGCACTCACTGGGACGGCGTGGCCCGCCCCGCTCGGCCGCTCTCGCCTGAGCGACAGCACCTGAGCACCAGCGGTCCCCCTTACGTATCCCGCGTACGACGAGTACGCGCCCCCATGGAGATCACCAACATGAGCAAGCGGAACAGCCAGACGGCCAAGTCGGCGGCGCGCGAGAAACTGCGCATCGAGCGCGAGCGCCAGGCCAGGCGCGACAGGATCAAGCGCCAGGCCATCGTGGCCGGCGGCATCGTCGCCGTCCTCGCGATAGCGGGCGGCGTCGGCTACGCGGTCGTACAGAACAACAAGCCCGGGTACTGGGAGGCCGCCAAGGACGACAAGCTCGTCAAGCCGGCCAACACCACCGGCGCCGACGGCACCACCGTCGTGCTCGGCAAGAGCACCGCCAAGAAGACCCTGGTGATGTACGAGGACCCGCGCTGCCCGATCTGCGCCCAGTTCGAGCAGACCGTCGGCAGCACCGTCAAGAAGGACTACGACGACGGCAAGTTCAGGCTCGAGTACGTCGGCGCCACGTTCATCGACAACGGCAGCCCCGGCGAAGGCTCGAAGAACGCCCTCAGTGCCATGGGCGCCGCGCTGAACGTGAGCCCCGAGGCCTTCCTCGAGTACAAGACCGCGCTGTACTCGGCGAAGTACCACCCGGAGGAGACGGACGACAAGTTCAAGAGCGACGACTACCTGATCAAGGTCGCGGACACGGTCTCCGCCCTCAAGGGCAACACGGCCTTCCAGAAGGCCGTGAAGGACGGCACCTACGACAAGTGGGCGCTCGACATGTCCGAGAAGTTCAACAAGAGCGGCGTGCAGGGCACTCCGACCCTGAAGATGGACGGCAAGACGCTGACGGGCTCCGACGGCAAGAACGCGCCGATGACCGTCGCCGACTTCACGACGGCGATCGGCAAGGCCCTCGCTTCCTAATGCTGTTGTCAAGCAGCCGTAGTCACTGGAGGTGCGACTTGGTAGCACCGTCGGTCACGGATCAGGGCCCACAGAACGTTGACGCGTCGGCGGGCGAGGGCGAGCACGGCTTGGACGTGCTTCTTGCCCTCAGCACGTTTGCGGTCGTAAAACGCCCGCGAGTTCGGGTCGTACCGGACGCTGACGAGCGCGGAGGTGTAGAAGACGCGCTGAAGTCTTCGGTGATAGACCACGGGCCGGTGGAGGTTGCCGCTGACCTTGCCCGAGTCGCGGGGTGCGGGAGCGACGCCGGCGAAGGCCGCCAGGGCGTCCGGGGAGTCGAAGCCGTCCAGACTGCCGCCGACAGCGGCAAGGAACTCCGCACCGAGGACGGTGCCGATGCCTGGGACGCTCTGGACTATGTCAGCGAGTTCGTGCTCGCGAAACCGGCCCTCGATGAGCTTGTCCATCTCGGAGATCTGCTCGTTGAGGGCCATCACCTCCTCGGCCAGGGTGTGGACCAGCTTCGCGATGGTCTTCTCCCCGGGGACGCAGGTGTGCTGGCGCTCAGCGGCCTCGACGGCTGCTTCGGCGAGGGCTCTGGCGCCTCGGACCTTGCGGTTGGCCAGCCACTTGGTCAGCCGCGTGACCCCGGCGCGGCGGATCGCGGCCGGGGTCTGGTGGCCCGTCAGCAGCTTGAGCGGGCCGGTGTTGGTCACGTCCAGGGCCCGCTCCAGGGCAGGGAACATACCCAGCAGTGTGCCGCGCAGGCGGTTCACCGAGCGGGTGCGGTCCTCGACGAGGTCGCCGCGGCGACCGGTCAGCAGCCGCAGTTCGATGGCGGCTTCGTCTCCGGGGCGGATGGGCCGCAGGTCGCGGCGCATCCTGGCCTGGTCGGCGATCACGTAGGCGTCGCGGGCGTCGGTCTTGCCCTCGCCGCGATAGCCGTCGGATGCCCGGTTCACCAGGCGGCCGGGGATGTAGAGGACCTCCTGACCGTGGCTGACCAGCAGGGCCAGCAGCAGCGCGGGCTCCCCGCCGGTCATGTCGATGGCCCACGTGCCTGACGGCCGTCGGCCAGGTCCAGGACGTCACCGATCAGCTTCAGCAGCTCGGGCTCGTCGTTGGCGACCCGCCGCGACAGCAGGGTCTTGCCGTCGGCGTCCAGTGCGAGGCCGTGGTGATGCCCCTTGCCGCTGTCGATCCCCGTCCATATCCGGCTCATCATGCTCCTGCCGTTCGTGTTCGTGCGGTTCGTGCCACGGACGACCTCGCCGGCATTGCTCTACGCAGCGACTTGTTCGCACTTCCTAATCGGCGGCCGAGTCGTCGTGGGGTGCCGGGTGGCGAAGCGAGCGAAGCCACGAGACGGCAGCCGCCTGATAGCCACACCCAGCACCCCTGGGCGACCCAACCCTACGAATGGCTCGATCAACCCGGTCAAGACGGTAGAGCCGCCTGACCCCTCGGGCCGTACCGGAGCACCGCCCGCGGTGGTGGCGCCGGGCCGAAATTGTCCAACAGCCGAAGAGCGGGCGAACTTTCTCGGTTCGCCCGCCCTTTGTCCGTACCGGTCGGTAACCTGACCGCTCGTGACCAGTCGTATGAGCTCATCCGACCCCTCGGGCGCCGTCAACTCCCGCGCCCCGCGCCGCCGCACGGTCGTAAAGGCCGCGGCCGCCGGCGCCGTACTCGCCGCCCCGCTCGCTGCGGCCCTGCCGGCCCGCGCCGCCGAGGCTCCCGCCTTCCTGCACGGCGTCGCCTCCGGGGATCCGCTCCCGGACGGCGTCCTGCTGTGGACCCGGGTGACCCCCACCTCCGCGGCGATACCCGGCTCCGGCATCGGCCCGGACACCGAGGTCAGCTGGACCGTCGCCAAGGACAAGGCGTTCACCACGATCGTCGCCAAGGGCTCCCTCACCGCGACGGCCGCCTCCGACCACACCGTCAAGGCCGACATCCGCGGCCTGGAACCGGCCACCGACTACTGGTTCCGCTTCTCCGCGGGCGGCACCGACTCCCCCGTCGCCCACACCCGCACCACGCCGGCCGCCGACGCCTCCGTGGCCGGCCTGCGCTTCGGCGTGGTCTCCTGCTCCAACTGGGAGGCCGGCTACTTCTCGGCCTACCGCCACCTCGCGGCCCGCGGCGACCTGGACGCCTGGCTGCACCTCGGCGACTACATCTACGAGTACAAGTCCGGCGAGTACGGGACCCGCGGCACGGTCGTACGGCCGCACTCCCCCGCGGGCGAGATCCTCACCCTCGCCGACTACCGCACCCGGCACGGCCGTTACAAGACCGACCCGGACCTCCAGGCCCTGCACCACAAGGCGCCGGTCGTGGCGATCTGGGACGACCACGAGTTCGCCGACAACGCCTGGTCGGGCGGCGCGGTCAACCACACCGAGGGCGCCGAGGGCACCTGGACCGCCCGTCAGGCGGCCGCGAAGCAGGCCTACTTCGAGTGGATGCCGGTCCGCCCGGCGATCGAGGGCACCACCTACCGCCGGCTGCGCTTCGGCAAGCTCGCCGACCTCTCCCTGCTCGACCTGCGCTCCTTCCGGTCCCAGCAGGCGTCCACGGCCAGCGGCTCGGTCGACGACCCGGACCGTACGATCACCGGCCGCGTCCAGCTCGACTGGCTGAAGTCCGGGCTCAAGGCCTCGGACACCACCTGGCGGCTGGTCGGCAACTCGGTGATGATCTCGCCGTTCGCGGTGGGGTCCCTCTCCGCCGACCTGCTCAAGCCGCTCGCCAAGCTGCTCGGCCTGCCCGGGGAGGGCATCGCCCTCAACACCGACCAGTGGGACGGCTACACCGACGACCGCCGCGAACTCCTCGCGCACCTGCGCTCCAACGCCATCCGCAACACGGTCTTCCTGACCGGTGACATCCACATGGCGTGGGCCAACGACGTGCCGGTGGACGCCGGCACCTACCCGCTGTCCCCGTCCGCCGCCACGGAGTTCGTGGTCACCTCGATGACCTCCGACAACCTCGACGACATCGTCAAGGTCCCCGAGGGCGTCGTGTCGGCGATCGCCTCCCCGGTCATCCGAGCGGCGAACCGGCACGTCCACTGGGTCGACACCGACCGCCACGGATACGGCGTCCTGGACATCACCGCCACCCGGGCGCAGATGGACTACTACGTGATCTCCGACCGCACGAACCCGAACGCCACCTCGTCCTGGACCCGTTCGTACCGCACGCCGAACGGATCGCAGAAGGTGGAACGGACCTACGACCCGGTGTAGCCACGGATCGCGGGCACCCGACCACGGCCACCGCAACCGGCTACGGCTACGGCTACGGCTGGAGACTGTCGAGGAAGCCGAGCGCCACCCTCCAGGTGGCCTCGGCCGCCTCGGCGTCGTAGTCGGGCAGTTCCGGGTCGGTGTAGAGGTGGCCAGCGCCCGCGTACCGGTAGATCTCCACCTCGGCGCCCGCTCTCCGCATCTGCAGATACCAGGCACCCAGCCAGTCGTCCGTCTCGAACTGGTCGGGCTCGGCGACATGGAGCTGGACCGGCAGTTCGTCCACCGACGCGTTCTCCGCGATGTCCGACGTGCCGTGCAGCAGGAGCAGTCCGCGGGCCTTCTCGTCGCCGAGCGCCAGGGTCTGCGCGAGGGAGGCGCCGAGGGAGAACCCGGCGTAGACCAGACCTCGGTCCGAATAGGGCGCGGCGGCCAGGACCGCGCGCTTCAGCAGCTCGACCTTGCCGATCTCGTCCTTGAAGGCCATGCCTTCCTCCACGGTCTCGAAGGTGCGCCCCTCGAAGAGGTCGGGCGTCCACACCTCGTGTCCCGCGGCCCGCAGCCGGTCGGCCGCCGCGCGCACCGCGGGCCGGGGACCGTACGTCGAGTGGAAGAGCATGATGTTCATGCGTCCCATGGTGCCAGCCGGCACCGACAGCGACGGGAGCAGGGCGTACCCCGTTCCCTCGCGAGAACACATGTTCATGACCGCCCGTGACCGGTTACGTTCTCAGTCATGGAGAACGTACTGCGCCCGATGATCGTCGTCGGCGGCTCGGTCGTGCTCGCGCTGCTCATCGGGTGGTCCGTGGACCGCGTGTTGCGCCGGGTGGACGACCGTCACAGCGAGACCTCCCTGTGGGGCCTGCTCCGCCGGGGCCGCATCCCCTTCCAGCTGGTCCTGTTCGCGGCCCTGCTCAGAGGCTCGTACGACGAGGCGAAGCTGCTGGTGGATCACCGGATCGGTATCGGCAGGACCCTGACCCTGATCCTGATCGGTGCCGCCGCCTGGCTGGTGGTGAGCATCGCGACGGCGATCGTCGAGACCTCGTACTCCCGTTACGCGAACGCGCACCGCGATCCGGCGCGGGTGCGCCGGGTCCGCACCCAGGTCGCGCTGATCCAGCGGGTGGTCACCGCGGTCGTCGGCGTCGTCGCGATCGCCGCGATGCTGCTCACCTTCCCGGCGATGCGCGCGGCCGGCGCCTCGCTGCTCGCCTCGGCCGGCATCCTCGGCATCGTCGCCGGTGTCGCCGCCCAGTCCACGCTGGCGAACCTCTTCGCCGGACTGCAGATCGCCTTCGGCGACATGGTGCGTCTCGGTGACACGGTCGTGGTGGACGGCGAGTGGGGCACGGTCGAGGAGATCACTCTGACGTTCCTGACCGTCCGCACCTGGGACGAGCGCCGGATCACCATGCCGGTCTCGTACTTCACCTCGAAGCCCTTCGAGAACTGGTCGCGCGGCACCCCGCAGATGACCGGCATCGTCTTCTTCCACCTCGACCACAGCGCGCCGGTGGAGGCCATGCGGGAGCAGCTGCGGGACATCCTGCGCGAGTGCCCGGCCTGGGACGGCCGTGACTACGGTATGGCGGTCACCGACTCGACGCCCAACACCATCCAGGTGCGCGCCCTGGTCACGGCCAAGGACGCGGACGACATCTGGACGGTACGGGTCACGGTGCGCGAGCAGATGATCCGCTGGCTGACCGAGAAGCATCCCCACGCCCTCCCCCGCGTCAACACGGCGGAGGCGGTGCCGCCGCCGGGGCAGCTCCCCGGCCCGACCCGCGCCGAGCCCGACGGCGCGGCGACCACCCGCCACAACCACGCCCACGCCTCCGGCCCGCCCCGCACGGGACCGGGCCGCGGCTGACCCCCACCGACCGACCCCCACCACTCACCCCCACCACGAATCCCGCGGGCGCCGGCGGGGGAACACACCCCCCGGGCCGGCGCACCGTCAGCGCAGGCTGCGCACGTCCAGATGCCGCAGCACCCGGTCCACGATCTCCGGATCCGCCCCCGGCTCACTGCGCGCGGACAGCACCTCGTGCCGGGCCGCGCTCATCATCTCCCCCTGGATGCGCCGGATCCGCTTGATCCGCCGCGCCCGCTGCTCGTACGCCTCGCGCCGTTCCTCGTCCCCCAGGTCCGGGCTGATCCGCGTCCCGATGTCGAAGGCCCGCCGCAGCAACTGCTCGGACACCTCCTCCGACAGCTCCTCGACCTCCTCGATCTCCTTCAGCCTCCGCTTCGCGGCCCTGGCCGCCCGGACCGCCAGTTCCTTCTCGAAGGCCTTCTCGACATCCTCGTCCGCCCGCACCCCGAGCCGTCTGACGAGCCACGGCAGCGTGAGCCCCTGCAGCACGAGCGTCGCCATGATCACACCGAAGGCGATGAACACGATCTCGTCCCGGTCGGGGAACGGCGACCCGTCGTCCATCTTCAGCGGAATCGCCAGCGCGAGGGCCACGGAGGCGACCCCGCGCATCCCCGACCACCACATCACCACGGTCTCCCGCCACGACGTGGGGATCTCCTCGTCGTAGTCCCGTTTCGCGTGCAGCCGTTTCGTCAGCCAGGTCGCCGGGAGCAGCCATGCCAGCCGTACGAGCACGACGACGGCGACGATCGCGGCCGCCCACCCGAGCATCTCGCCCCACCGTCCGGCCGCCGTCCGGATCGCGTTGTGCAGCTCGAGCCCGATCAGTCCGAAGGCGACGCCGGTGACGAGCGTGTCCACCACGTCCCAGAACGTGTGCCCGGCCAGCCGTGTCAGGACGTCGTCGGCGTCGGTGGCGTACTCCGCCAGGAACAGCGCGGTGGTGAGCACGGCGAGCACCCCGGAGCCGTGCAGTTCCTCCGCCAGTACGTACGCGGCGTAGGGCACCAGCAGCGTCAGCCCGACCTGCAGCGTGGCGTCGCCGAGCAGATCCATCAGCTTGTTCGCCGCCCACCCGAGGCCCACCCCGGCGGCGACCGCGACGACCGCGGACAGCACCAGGTCGAACCCGGCCCGCCACGGCGAGAAGGACCCGCTCACGGCGGCCGCGATCGCGACGTGGTAGAGCACGATGGCCGTCACGTCGTTGAAGAGCCCCTCGCCCTCCAGGATCGACACCAGCCTGCGGGGCAGCCCGAGCTGTCCCGCGACGGCGGTCGCGGCGACCGGGTCGGGCGGCGCCACGAGCGCGCCCAGGGCCACGGCGGCGGCGAGCGGCAGCCCCGGCACGATCGTGTTGGCGACGACCGCCACGGCCCCGGTGGTGAGGAACACCAGCGCCACGGCCAGCAGGAAGATCGGCCGTTTGTTGGCGGTGAACTGTCTCCACGAGGTCCGCCGCACCGAGGCGTACAGCAGCGGCGGCAACAGCAGGGGCAGGATCAGGTCCGGCCGGATGTCCACGTTGGGCACAAAGTCCAGCACGGCCAGCGCGATCCCGAGGAGCGTCATCAGCACCGGCGCCGGCAGCCCGAGGCGGTCCCCCACCGGGACGCTCACCACGGCCCCGAGCAACAGCATGAACAACAGAGCCAACTGATCCACGGTCAGCGCTCCCGCGAGGTCTAGGCGATCAAGAAGGGGCCGGACCCCAAGCCTGCCACGCCGCTACGACAATGCCCTCCCGGCAGCCCCGCCCGCGCACCTCTCACAGGGCCTTGCGCATCGCCCGGTGGTCGATCCCCGCGTCGAGGAACTCCTCGCCGTACGCCACGTAGCCGAGCCGCTCGTAGAAGCCCAGCGCATGCGTCTGCGCGTGCAGATCCACCGACGTGAGTCCGCGCGCGCGTGCCGCGTCCTCGATGGCGCCGACGAGGGCGATCCCCACGCCGAGTCCGCGCGCCTCCCTGGTCACGGCGAGCCGTCCCAGCGAACCGACGCGCGGGTCGCCGCCGGTCTTCGCGGCCGCGTCCTCGCCGGACAGGAGCCGCCCGGTGCCCAGCGGCGTCCCGTCGTCACGGACGGCCAGCACGTGCAGCGCCCCGGCGTCGTAGGCGTCGTACTCGATGTCCTCGCTGACGCCCTGCTCGCCGACGAAGACCTCCTTGCGCACCGCGAAGCACGCCTCACGGTCGGCGGGGTCCTCGGCCACCCGCAGCGTGTACGGGACGGTCATGCGTTGCTCTCCTCGCGCACCCTGTCGAGGGCCTTCTGCAGGTCCTCGGGGTAGTCGCACGCGAACTCGACCCACCGGCCGTCCCCCGGGTGCTCGAAACCGAGCCGGACCGCTTGCAGCCACTGCCGGGTGAGGCCGAGGCGCTTCGCGAGCGTGGGGTCGGCGCCGTAGGTCAGGTCACCGACACAGGGGTGGCGGTGGGCCGACATGTGGACGCGGATCTGGTGCGTGCGCCCGGTCTCCAGCTTGATGTCGAGCAGGGAGGCCGCGCGGAACGCCTCCACCAGGTCGTAGTGCGTGACCGACGGCTTGCCCTCGGCCGTGACGGCCCACTTGTAGTCGTGGTTCGGATGCCGGCCGATGGGGGCGTCGATGGTGCCGCTCGTCGGGTCCGGGTGGCCCTGCACGAGCGCGTGGTAGCGCTTGTCGACCGTGCGCTCCTTGAACTGGCGCTTGAGCGACGTGTACGCGTACTCGGACTTGGCGACGACCATCAGGCCGGACGTGCCCACGTCGAGGCGGTGCACGATGCCCTGGCGCTCGGAGGCGCCCGAGGTGGAGATGCGGTAGCCGGCGGCCGCGAGACCGCCGATCACGGTCGGTCCCGACCAGCCGGGGCTGGGGTGCGCGGCGACGCCGACCGGCTTGACGATCACGACCACGTCATCGTCGTCGTGCACGATCTCCATGCCCTCGACGGGCTCGGCGACGATCTGCACGGGGGCGGGAGCCTGCGGCATCTCGACTTCCAGCCAGGCGCCGCCGTGCAGCCGCTCGGACTTGCCGACCACCGAACCGTCGACCGTGACCTTCCCCGCCGCGGCGAGCTCGGCGGCCTTCGTGCGGGAGAAGCCGAACATCCGGGAGATGACGGCGTCGACGCGCTCGCCCTCCAGGCCGTCGGGCACGGGCAGGGTACGGATCTCGGGAACGGTGCTCACCCGTCGAGTATGCCGGACCGGTCGGACACCCCCCGACCAGAGGCCGAACGCCAGTGCCCCCGAGGGGGTCCCGACGGCCGGTACGCACCCGGTTCTCACGGTGCTCGCCGGCCTGGTCGGTCCTCGCCAGTCCTCGTAGGGACGCGTCAGTCCTTGTGCACGGTCCCGTCGGGGTCCAGCCCGCGGAAGGACAGCAGCACGATGAGGATGCCGCCGCACACGATCGCCGAGTCGGCCAGGTTGAAGACGGCGAAGTGCTTGGGCGCGATGAAGTCGACGACCGCGCCCTCGAAGATGCCGGGCGAGCGGAAGATCCGGTCGGTGAGATTGCCCAGCGCGCCGCCCAGCAGCAGACCGAGCGCGATCGCCCAGGGCAGGCTGTAGAGCTTGCGCGCGAGCCGGGCGATCACGATGATCACCGCCGCGGCGATCATCGTGAAGATGATCGTGAACGCCTCACCGAAGCCGAAGGCGGCGCCCGCGTTGCGGATGGCCTCGAACTTCAGCCAGTCCCCGACGATCTCGATCGGCGCGTGGTGCTCCAGCCTGGCGACCACGAGCAGCTTGCTGCCGAGGTCGAGGGCGTACGCCAGCACGGCGACCGTGAACAGGACGGCGATCCTGCGCTTGCCCTTCGGCGGCTGGGCCGGGGCCGCCGCGCCCTCGTCCGTCCCGGACCGCTCGGCCGGGGACGACTCGCCGGGGCCGGAGCGGTCGCCCGGCGTCGTGTTCCCGTCGGACTGCTCCGGCTCGGATCCCGCCGTTCCTGCGGAATCCGGCGTACCGATGATGCGCTCCGCCTCTGTCACGTGAGTGAGTCCCTCGACCTAGGTGCCTGACTGAGGACGAGGGTACGTCACGCCCCCCGGCATTCACGTGCGCAGGAGCCCTCCCACGCCGTTCAGTACCGGCGTTCCTGCTTCTGCTTGCATTCGACGCACAGAGTGGCGCGCGGGAAGGCCTGCATCCGGGCCTTGCCGATGGGGTCCCCGCAGTTCTCGCAGAGCCCGTACGTGCCTGCGTCGAGTTTCTCCAGAGCGCGCTCGGTCTGGACGAGCATCTCGCGCGCGTTGGCGGCCAGGGCCATCTCCGACTCGCGGGTGATGTTCTTCGTGCCGGTGTCCGCCTGGTCGTCACCCGCGCCGTCCCCGGAGTCGCGCATCAGGCCCGCGAGCGACTCCTCCGACGTCGTGATCTCCGTGCTCAGCCGCAGCGCCTCGGACTGCAGCTCCGCGCGCGCGTCCGCGACCTCCGCGGGGGTCCAGGGGTCCTCACCCGGGCGCACCGCGAGCTCGCCGGGCTCCACCGCGGAGATCCGCGCCTTGGGGAGCGCGGTGGACTTCCCGGCCGCCGTGGCCGTGCCAGGGGTCTTCTTCGCAACCACCGTCGGAGCTCCCGTCGTCTTCGCGGCCCGGGCCGCGTCCCCGGCCGCGGAAGCGGCCGTCTTCTTCGTCCTGCTCGCGTTCTTCCTCGCCGTGCCGGTGCTCTTCTTCGCCGTGCCGGTGGCCTTCTTGGCCGTCCCGGTGCTCTTCCCGGCCGCGCTCCGGGCGGTCCGCTTCGCGGCGCCGCCCTTGGCGGTGGCGCCCGCCGGTCCCGGTTCCTCCGGAACGGACTTCTCGGCCACCGCCCTCTTGGTGGCCGTCTTCTCGGCGACGGTCTTCTTGGTACCCGTTTTTCCGGCGGCCGTGCCCACCGGCGCGGTACCGCTCCCGGGCTCCGCCGGGGACCCCTGTGCGCTCTTCTTGCCACCCACGTCCTTGGCCGCCGGACCCGTGGATCTTCCGGACGCCGACTGCTGTACGGCGGTCTTTTTCGCCACCATGGCCGCGGCCCCTTCACATATGGTGATCTCGCGCGCAAATCGCTCTGGGACGATAAATCGACTTCCGGCCCGCGGCAACGGGGCACGCCCACCTTCCGGCCGCCCCGCAGGTCCCGCCTGACGAGCCTGCATGCGTTGTGCCCAGCTCCCCGCCCGGTAATCCGCCAGGCCCCGCGTCCCGGAACACGGACCACGGCGCCTGCCCATTCGGGTCAGCCCGCCCGCCGCCGGGGCACCCCGGCCCGCACCGGCCGAGGCGTCGGGAAAACCGGTCGGCCACCGTGCGCGCGGCGCCGTACACTGGGCGCAGCGAGAAGCGTGGATGGGGACGAGTAGCGGCGTACGCGGCCAGGAGCGACCCGGGGACGGTGGAAGCCCGGGGGCGAGCGCGACGCGAAGATCACCCCGGAGCCGCCGGAAGAAAGCCGCAGCCGACAGGCGGCGGTCGGTAGACCCGGCATCGCGACCCCAATGAGGGGGTTCACCGGCGCACAGCACGTGCCGGGGAGCCAAGGAGGGTGGTACCGCGGGAGCACGCCGCACACGGCGTCCGCAGCAGCTACTGGGCAGCGGCACGGGCTCTCGTCCCTCCGGACGGAAGGCAGAAAGTCCGCCGGAGGAAGCTCGCTGATGACAACGCCGACGTACCGCCAGGTGCCCGCCCAGGTCGACCTGCCCGCCCTCGAGCACGCCGTGCTCGATTTCTGGCGCGAGCAGAAGATCTTCGCCAAGAGCCTCGAGCGGTCCGAGGGACGCCCTGAATGGGTGTTCTACGAAGGCCCGCCCACCGCGAACGGCATGCCGGGAGCGCACCACATCGAGGCGCGCGTCTTCAAGGACGTCTTCCCGCGCTTCCGCACCATGCGCGGGTACCACGTGGCCCGCAAGGCCGGCTGGGACTGCCACGGCCTGCCGGTGGAGCTCGCCGTGGAGAAGGAGCTCGGTTTCACGGGCAAGCAGGACATCGAGGCGTACGGCATCGCCGAGTTCAACGCCAGGTGCCGCGAGTCCGTGACCCGTCACACCGACGCCTTCACCGAGCTCACGAACCGCATGGGCTACTGGGTCGACCTGGACGACGCGTACCGCACGATGGACCCCGAGTACGTGGAGTCCGTGTGGTGGTCGCTGAAGGAGATCTTCAACAAGGGCCTGCTGGTCCAGGACTACCGCGTCGCCCCGTGGTGCCCCCGCGACGAGACCGGCCTGTCGGACCACGAGCTGGCGCAGGGCTACGAGACGATCGTCGACCCGTCCGTGTACGTCCGTTTCCCGCTCACCTCCGGTCCGCTGGCCGGCGAGGCCGCGCTCCTGGTGTGGACGACGACCCCGTGGACGCTGGTCTCCAACACCGCGGTCGCCGCGCACCCCACCGTCACCTACGTGGTCGCCACGAACGGCGAGGAGAAACTCGTCGTCGCCGAGCCGCTCGTCGGGAAGGCGCTCGGTGAGGGCTGGGAGACCACCGGCGAGACCTTCACCGGTGCCGAGATGGAACGCTGGACGTATCAGCGGCCGTTCGAGCTGGTGGAGTTCACCGAGCCCGCCCACTACATGGTGAACGCGGAGTACGTGACGACCGAGGACGGTACGGGCCTGGTCCACCAGTCCCCCGCCTTCGGCGAGGACGACCTCAAGGTCTGCCGCGCGTACGGACTGCCGGTGGTGAACCCCGTCCGCCCGAACGGCACCTTCGAGGAGGACGTCCCGCTCGTCGGCGGCGTCTTCTTCAAGAAGGCGGACGAAAAGCTCACGGAGGACCTCCAGGCCCGCGGGCTGCTCTTCAAGCACGTCCCGTACGAGCACAGCTACCCGCACTGCTGGCGCTGCCACACCGCGCTCCTCTACTACGCGCAGCCGTCCTGGTACATCCGCACCACCGCCGTGAAGGACCGTCTCCTCGAGGAGAACGAGAAGACCAACTGGTTCCCGGAGTCGGTCAAGCACGGCCGCTTCGGCGACTGGCTGAACAACAACATCGACTGGGCGCTGTCCCGCAGCCGCTACTGGGGCACCCCGCTCCCGCTGTGGCGCTGCGAGAACGACCACCTCACCTGCGTCGGCTCCCGCGCGGAGCTGACCGGGCTGACCGGCACCGACCAGTCGGACCTGGACCCGCACCGCCCGTACATCGACGCCGTCACCTTCGCCTGCCCGCAGTGCGAGGCGACGGCGACCCGCGTCCCCGAGGTCATCGACGCCTGGTACGACTCGGGCTCGATGCCGTTCGCGCAGTGGGGCTATCCGTACAAGAACAAGGAGATCTTCGAGAGCCGCTACCCGGCGCAGTTCATCTCGGAGGCCATCGACCAGACGCGCGGCTGGTTCTACACGATGATGGCGGTCGGCACCCTCGTCTTCGACCAGTCGTCCTACGAGAACGTGGTGTGCCTGGGCCACATCCTCGCCGAGGACGGCCGCAAGATGTCCAAGCACCTGGGCAACATCCTGCAGCCGATCCCGCTCATGGACCAGCACGGCGCGGACGCGGTGCGCTGGTTCATGGCCGCCGGCGGCTCCCCCTGGGCAGCCCGCCGCGTCGGCCACGGCACCATCCAGGAGGTCGTCCGCAAGACCCTCCTGACCTACTGGAACACGGTCGCCTTCCAGGCCCTGTACGCCCGCACCTCCGGCTGGGCGCCCAGCGAGGCGGACCCGGCGCCGGCCGACCGCCCGGTCCTCGACCGCTGGCTCCTCTCCGAGCTGCACGCCCTCACCGACCAGGTGACCCAGGCACTGGAGACCTACGACACCCAGCGCGCCGGAAAGCTCCTCTCGGCGTTCGTCGACGACCTCTCCAACTGGTACGTGCGCCGCTCGCGCCGCCGCTTCTGGCAGGGCGACAAGGCCGCGCTGCGCACCCTGCACGAGGTCGTCGAGACCGTGACGCGCCTGATGGCCCCACTGACCCCGTTCATCACCGAGCGGGTCTGGCAGGACCTGATCGCGCCGGTCACGCCGGACGCCCCCGAGTCCGTGCACCTGTCGTCGTGGCCGGAGCCGGACCTGTCCGCCATCGATCCCGCGCTGTCGCGGCAGATGGTGCTGGTCCGCCGTCTCGTCGAGCTCGGCCGTGCCACCCGCGCGGAGTCGGGCGTCAAGACCCGCCAGCCGCTGTCCCGCGCGCTGATCGCGGCGACCGGCTTCGACTCGCTCGACCCCGAACTGCACGCGCAGATCACGGAGGAACTGAACGTCAGCGGTCTCGCCTCGCTCTCCGAGGTGGGCGGCTCGCTGGTCGACACCACGGCCAAGGCCAACTTCCGCGCGCTCGGCAAGCGCTTCGGCAAGGGCGTCCAGGCCGTCGCGAAGGCGATCGCCGAGACGGACGCGGCGGCCCTCTCCCTCGCCCTGCGCGAGGGCACGGCCGCGGTGCTGGTCGACAGCGAGACGGTCACCCTGGCTCCGGACGAGGTGATCATCACGGAAACCCCGCGCGAGGGCTGGTCGGTGGCGTCCGACTCCGGCGCCACGGTCGCCCTCGACCTGGAGATCACCGAGGAACTGCGCCAGGCGGGCCTCGCCCGTGACGCGATCCGCCTCATCCAGGAGGCCCGCAAGAACAGCGGCCTCGATGTGGCCGACCGGATCGCGCTGCGCTGGACGTCCACCGACCCGGCCGTCATCGCGGCCCTGTCCGAGCACTCCGACCTCATCGCCGACGAGGTCCTCGCCACGGACTTCGCCCAGGGCCAGGCCGAGGACACCTACGGCGCCCCGTTCACCGACGAGTCCCTGTCGCTGACCTTCCGCCTGCACAAGGCGTAACACCGGGCGGCGGGGCCGTCGACCTGAACGGCCCCGCCCCCGAACGCCTGACGGGCCGCAGGACGAGCACAGCGCCCCCAGGTGCGCGCGGAACCGCGCGACCGGACCCGCCACCCCGCAACCGAGAACGACCCGGCCGGTGCCCGCCAAAGATCTTGGCGGGCACCGGCTTTCGGCGTTGCGTACTCCGTACAGATGCTCCGGGGAAACCGCACGCCCTCCCGAAACAGCACGGCAAAAGGGCGGGGCCCCCGGAAGATCCGGGGGCCCCGCCCTGAACGCCGGCCGACGCCTAAGGCGTACAGGAGGCCGTCAGTTGTCGTCCTCGTCGATCAGGAACCCGCGCATCGGCGAGGGCGCCTGCTGCATCGGCGACGGGCCCTGAGGCCGCACCGGAGCCATCGGCTGGGTCATCGCCGGGGACATCTGCTGCTGCCCGCCGTAGGAGGGCGCCACCGGTGCCGGAGCACCGCCCATGCCCTGGCCGCCACCGTACGACGGCGCGCTCGCGCCGGCCGGAGCCATCGAGGGCGCCGAGGGCGAAGGCAGGGAGGGAGCGGCCGGGGAACGCGGCGGGGCGAGCGAGTCGTCCGCCTGCGTCTCCAGCTGGCGCAGCTGCGACTCCAGGTAGGACTTCAGACGCGTGCGGTACTCGCGCTCGAAGCCGCGCAGGTCCTCGACCTTGCGCTCCAGCGTGGCGCGGGCGGACTCCAGGGAGCCCATCGCGACGCGGTGCTTCTCCTGCGCGTCCCGCTCCAGCGCGTCGGCCTTGGCACGGGCGTCGCGCTCCAGACCCTCGGCGCGGCTGCGGGCCTCGCCGACGATCTTGTTGGCCTCGGAACGGGCCTCGGCGATCGCCTGGTCGGCGGTCTGCTGGGCCAGCGAGAGCACCCGGGCGGCGCTGTCGCCACCGGGACCCTGACCGGGCTGTCCCATCTGCGGGCCGTGACCGCCCATGGGGCCACCCATGGGTCCGCCCATCGGGCCGCCCATCTGCTGCTGCATCTGGCCGGGCATCTGCTGCTGCATCTGCTGACCGGGGCCCTGACCCATCGGACCCTGACCCATGGGGCCCTGGCCCATCTGGCCCTGGCCCATCTGGCCCTGACCCATCGGACCCTGGCCCATCTGGCCCTGACCCATCGGACCCTGACCCATGGGGCCCTGGCCCATCTGACCCTGGCCCATCTGGCCCTGACCCATCGGACCCTGGCCCATCTGGCCCTGACCCATCGGACCCTGACCCATGGGGCCCTGGCCCTGCTGGCCGCCCTGGGCGCTGGGGCCCGCGGGCAGCTGCGGCGCACCGCTCGGCAGCTGGGGCGGACCGCCCATGGGACCGCCCATGGGGCCACCCATCTGCTGCTGCGGCGGACCCGATATGCCGGCGGGTACGGGACCACCCGGACCACGCATGCCCTGCGGCGGCCCCTGCTGCTGGTCCTGCTGCTCGGGCGGCTTGCGCATGCCCTGCTGCTGCTGGTTCTGCGCGGCCGCGCGCGTGGCAGCGGCCAGCTTGGCGCGCAAGTCCTCGTTCTCGCGGAGCAGTCGCGTCAGTTCGGCTTCGACCTCGTCGAGGAAGGCATCGACCTCGTCCTCGTCATAGCCTTCTCGGAGGCGGACGGTCGTGAACTGCTTGTTCCGCACGTCCTCGGGGGTCAACGGCATCTCTTCACCTCAACGTAGTCGTCGGCATTCGGCAAGACCGTATCGTTCACAGCCGGCTCACGACGGAGATCAGGATGTAGACGATGATCATCAGTACGAAGAAGGACAGGTCAAGCGCCACGCCCCCGAGACGCAGCGGCGGAATGAACCGCCGCAGAAGCTTGAGCGGTGGATCGGTGACAGTGTAAGTGGCCTCGAGAACGACCACCATCGCCTTGCCGGGCTGCCATGAGCGGGCGAACTGGAAGACGTAGTCCATGACCAACCGGAAGATCAGCACGATGAGGAAACACATCAGCGCGATGTAGAGAACCTGCCCAACCACGCTCATGATCCGTGCTTCCCTCTCCCCTGTTTCCCTGCGTTGTCCGGCCCAGCGTCTCAGCTCTGGTTGAAGAACCCGCCCTCTGCGATGCGGGCCTTGTCCTCCGCCGTGACATCGACGTTAGCAGGCGACAACAGGAACACCTTCTGCGTCACCCGCTCGATGCTGCCGTGGAGACCGAACACCAAACCGGCCGCAAAGTCGACAAGTCGCTTCGCGTCCGTGTCATCCATCTCGGTCAGATTCATGATCACCGGGGTGCCTTCACGGAAGTGTTCCCCGATGGTACGGGCCTCGTTGTACGTCCGCGGGTGGAGGGTGGTGATCCGGTACGGCTCTCGTTCCGACACGACCTTGGGCATGATCACCGGTGCGTTCTTCTCCAGGCTCGCGCGTTCTTGTGTGATGGATGCCACGGGCGCGATGCGCGCCGGACGGCCTGATTCCGCAGAGAGCGAAGCGGAATGCGGCAACGGGTCGCGCTGCGCGGGAGGCTGCACCACTCGTACCGATTCGTCCCGTTGGGACTGGTGCGCCTGATGTGACTGGTGCGGCGGCTCATGCCGCCGGCGGTCCCGCTCGGGCTCCGGATCGAGCTCGGGCTCGAACTCGTCGTCGGGGTCGAATCCCCTGCCGTCGTACCCATCGTCCTCCACGAGGCCGAGGTAGACCGCCATCTTGCGCATCGCGCCGGCCATGCTCTGAGTCCTCCGCTCTGTGGTGGATCGGCTGACGAATAGCCAAGTGCCCGCGATCCACGAGGTCGTTATGCCCGCCTGTGGCGGTAATGACCATATTTTCTGCTGTGGTCCGATTTCTTGGCGACGTTACCCGAGCCCGGGTCGGACTCCGAGTACCGCCGTACCGACGCGCACATGTGTCGCTCCGGCCGTCACGGCTTGCTCGAGGTCCGCACTCATCCCTGCGGACACCATGTTCGCAGCCGGATGCGTGCGGCGCATAGCAGTCGACAAATCCATCAGTCGCGCGAACGCGTCCCCCGGTCGCCCCGCGTACGGCCCGGTGAGCGGCGCGACGGTCATCAGACCGTCGAGCCGGAGCCCCGGAGCCCGCTCGACGAGGCCGGCCAACTCCTCGACCCCGCCCGCCCCCACGCCGCCCCGCTCGCCCCGGCCGCTCTCCTCCGCGTCCAGTGCGACCTGGATGAGACACCCGACCTCGCGCTCCACCCGCACCGCCTCCGTCGACAGCGCCGTGACGAGCCGGGAACGGTCGACGGACTGCACCACGTCGGCGTAACCGACCACCGAGCGCACCTTGTTGGTCTGCAACTGACCGACGAAGTGCCAGGAGAGGGGCAGATCGGAGCAGGCGGCGGCCTTGGGGGCCGCGTCCTGGTCCCGGTTCTCGGCGACATGGCGCACCCCGAGCTCAGACAGGATCCGCACATCGCTCGCGGGGTAGGTCTTGGTGACCACGATCAGGGTCACCTCTTCGCGCCCCCGCCCGGCGGCCGTGCACGCCGCCGCGATGCGCTCTTCCACTTTCGCCAGGTTTGCGGCGAGTTGATCCTTACGGTCCGTCATGCCCCATCAGTCCAGCCAGACATAGCCCGCGAGCCGCCCGGTGGTGCGGTCCCGTCGGTACGAGAAGTGGTCCTTCGACTCCAGCGTGCATGCCGGCGACTGCTGCCGGTCGCGCACCCCGAGCCGTTCCAGTTGCGCGTGCACCCCGGCGGTCACGTCGACCGCGGGAGTGCCCCAGCTGGTCTCGGCGTACGCCGCCGGCTCGACGGCGGCGACTTCGGCGCGCATCCCGTCCGGCACTTCGTAGCACCGTCCGCAGACCGCGGGTCCGGTGCGGGCGACGATCCTCGCGGGCTCGGCGCCGAGTTCCACCATGGCCCGTACGGCGGCGGGGACGACCCCCGCGATCATGCCGGGCCGCCCCGCGTGGGCGGCCGCCGCGATCCCGGCGACGGGATCAGCGAGCAGGACCGGTGTGCAGTCCGCGGTGAGGACGGCGAGGGCGAGCCCACGCCGCGCGGTGACGATCGCGTCGACGGACGGGATCCGCGAGGAGCCCCACGGTGCGTCGACGACCGCCACGTCCGGCCCGTGCACCTGGTTCATCCAGACGACCCGGGCCGGGTCCAGCCCGAGGGACCCGGCGGCCAGTTCACGATTGGTGCGTACGGCGTCGGGGTCGTCGCCGACCGCTCCGCCGAGGTTGAGCTCCTCGTACGGAACGGCGCTCACCCCGCCCCACCGGTCGGTGAAGGCGAAGTGCGCGCCGCTCACGGTGCTCGTCTCGGAGCGCTGTCCTATCACTTGAGGAAGTCCGGCACGTCCAGCTCTTCGGCCGCGCTGTCCGAGTAGGTACGGGACGGCGGGACCGGCGGGGCCACCTGGATCTCGCTGACCGGCTCCGGGGCGGGCTCCGGTGCCTCCCTCGGCGTGACGCTGCCGAGCGAGCCGAAGGACGGACGGCTCTCGGAGGCCCGCACCGGCGCGGGCTCCTCGCGCTGCTTGGCCGCGGTGGAGCCGAGGACGTTGTCCCGCTTGGCCGGCGGCTGGCCGCCGTCGAAGCCGGCGGCGATGACGGTGACCCGCACCTCGTCGCCGAGCGCGTCGTCGATGACCGCGCCGAAGATGATGTTGGCCTCGGGGTGCGCGGCCTCGCTGACCAGCTGGGCGGCTTCGTTGATCTCGAACAGGCCGAGGTCGGAGCCGCCGGAGATGGAGAGCAGGACGCCGCGGGCGCCGTCGATGGAGGCCTCCAGGAGCGGCGAGGAGATCGCCATCTCCGCGGCCGCCACCGCGCGGTCGTCGCCGCGGGCCGAGCCGATGCCCATGAGCGCGGAACCCGCCTCGGACATCACGGACTTGACGTCGGCGAAGTCGAGGTTGATCAGACCGGGTGTGGTGATGAGATCGGTGATGCCCTGGACACCGGAGAGCAGGACCTGGTCCGCCGACTTGAACGCGTCGAGGACCGAGACCTGGCGGTCCGAGATGGACAGCAGCCGGTCGTTCGGGATGACGATGAGGGTGTCGACCTCTTCGCGGAGTTCGGCGATGCCGTCCTCCGCCTGGTTGGCCCGGCGCCGTCCCTCGAAGGTGAACGGGCGGGTGACCACGCCGATGGTCAGGGCGCCCAGCGAGCGGGCGATGTTGGCCACGACGGGGGCGCCGCCGGTGCCGGTGCCGCCACCTTCGCCGGCCGTCACGAAGACCATGTCGGCCCCCTTGAGGACCTCCTCGATCTCCTCGCGGTGATCCTCGGCCGCCTTCCGGCCGACGGCCGGGTTGGCTCCGGCGCCGAGTCCGCGGGTGAGTTCGCGGCCGACGTCGAGTTTGACGTCGGCGTCGCTCATCAACAGAGCTTGCGCGTCCGTGTTGATGGCGATGAACTCGACGCCCTTGAGACCGACCTCGATCATCCGGTTGATGGCATTGACACCACCGCCGCCGACACCGATGACTTTGATGACTGCGAGGTAGTTCTGCGGTGCTGCCACGTCGAAGGCCTCTCGCCTCGAGTTACGTGTCGTCGCCTCGCACGCTCGCGATCCGACGACTGATGCCGAATGGGACGGTCCGAACGCCGACCCGAACCCTAACGCTGAAGTTTAGGGTTACCAGTGTGTCTGTTCCTTGGACTCTTCCGAACAGGACACTAAGTCGACAAGTGGCGCACGTTCAACGAACACGCCGAACCTCCCGTTTTTCTTTTCACCCTATGTGATCAGCCGTAGCGCTGCCCAACCAGGGTGCTGGCCTGCGCGGATGTGCGTCAACTACCGGCTGACGAGGGGGCGGTGGGGACGCTCACGTCGAAGTGCCGGGCCTTCGGAGCTGCTTTCATGAGTGCGGTGAGTGTCCGCGCCTTCGCGCGGCCCTTCTCCCCGCTCCCCCACTCGACGTCACGGCCGTCGCTCAGTTCCAGCGAGATGGAGTCGTACGAGCGGACCTTGACGGTCCGGGTGTCACGGGCCACGGAGGCCGGAATGTCCCCGGCGACCCGAACCGCCTCGCGCACCAGCCGGTCGGCGGGGAAGCGGCGCAGGACGGCCGAGCGGGACGGCGTCAATTCGAGCAGCGCCACGTTCTTCGGAGCCCGCGAAACCGTCGCGAAACGTACGCCCTTGGCATCCACTTCGACGTACTCGCCCCCCTTTCCCGGTTGCTTCACCACCAGGACAGGGGTGCGTTCGGTCACTTTCAGCCCGATTCCGTGCGGCCAGGAACGCACGACGTCGACCGAGTCGATCCGGGGCAGTCTCCGCAGCAGCCGCGCTTCCACGGCGTCGGTGTCGACGGAGATCAGCGGCGTTCCGTCCGGCACCTGGGCCGCTTCGCGCACCTGCCGCGCCGTCAGCACACGGGTCCCGGAGACGGACAGCCTCTCGACCCGCAGCCACTGCGACCCGTACAGGAGCCAGACCACGCCGCCACCGGCCAACACCGTCGTGACCAGGAGGACGATGAGGACACGAAGGCGGCGAAGCCGCACCGGACGGGGCGGCCGGGGCGGGCCGGACTTCAGCTTCTGCCGTTCACCGCGCTCGGCGGTCGTCGGTCCGGCCACGCTCCCTGCCTTCCCTCATGCGGTCCTAGCGGTGACGCGAGGCGATCGCCTCGTACACCATGCCGACGAGCAGGTCGTCGGCGTCCCGGCGCCCGAACTCGCTGGCGGCGCGGGACATCTCGTACAGCCGGTGCGGGTCGGCGAGCACGGGCAGCACGTTCTGCTGCACCCACTGAGGTGTCAGCTCCGCGTCGTCGACGAGCAGTCCGCCGCCGGCCTTGACCACCGGCTGGGCGTTGAGCCGCTGTTCGCCGTTGCCGATGGGCAACGGGACATAGGCGGCCGGGAGCCCGACGGCGGAGAGTTCGGCGACGGTCATCGCGCCCGCGCGGCAGAGCATCATGTCGGCCGCGGCGTACGCGAGGTCCATCCGGTCCACGTACGGTACCGGGATGTACGGGGGCATCCCCGGCATCTGGTGCACCTGCGGCAGTTCGTTCTTCGGCCCGACCGCGTGCAGGATCTGGATACCGGCCTGCTGGAGGTACGGGGCGGCCTGCTGCACGACCTCGTTGAGGCGCCGGGCACCCTGCGAGCCGCCGGAGACCAGCAGCGTCGGCAGGTTGGGGTCGAGTCCGAACGCGGCGCGGGCCTCGGGGCGTACGGCGGCCCGGTCGAGGGTGGCGATGGAGCGGCGCAGCGGGATGCCGATGTAGCGGGCGCCTCGCAGCTTGTTGTCGGGGGTAGAGACGGCGACCTGTGCCGCGTACCGCGAGCCGATCTTGTTGGCGAGGCCCGGCCGGGCGTTCGCCTCGTGGATGACGATCGGCACGCCGAGGCGCTTGGCCGCGAGATAGGCGGGCAGCGCCACGTAGCCGCCGAACCCGACGACCGCGTCCGCCTTGGTGCGCTCCAGGATCTGCTCGGCGGCCTTGATCGTGCCGCGCAGCCGTCCGGGGACGGTGATCAGCTCGGGGGTGGGCTTGCGCGGCAGCGGAACGGCGGGGATCAGCGCGAGTTCGTATCCCCGCTCCGGTACGAGCCGGGTCTCGAGTCCGCGTTCCGTGCCCAGGGCCGTGATCCCCACGGTCGGGTCCTGCCTCCGCAGGGCGTCCGCGAGGGCGAGCGCGGGCTCGATGTGGCCGGCGGTCCCCCCGCCGGCGAGTACGACATGCACCGAAATTCACCGCTCTCCGGACGAACGCGCCGCGGCGCGCCGTCGCATCGTGTTCCATCTCCGAGGCCCCGCGGCCCCCGCGGAGCCTCTCACCGCAGCACGCTTTCTGCCAAAGCGGGGTTGCCGCATCGCCAGCGCCGCCCGCGCGGCGGGCTCGTCGCGTGCGAAGGCGATCAGCAGTCCGACGGCGAACATGGTCGGCAGCAGGGCGGAACCCCCGTAGGAGAACAGCGGGAGCGGGACTCCGGCGATCGGCAGCAGACCGAGCACCGCACCGATGTTGATCACGGCCTGGGCCGTGATCCAGGTGGTCACGCCTCCCGCGGCATACCTCACGAAGGGGTCCTCCGTGCGTCCGGCCACGCGGATACCCGCATAGCCTAGAGCCGCGAAGAGGGCGAGTACCGACAGTGTCCCCGCGAGGCCGAGTTCCTCCCCGGTGATGGCGAAGATGAAGTCCGTGTGCGCTTCGGGCAGTTGGCCCCATTTTTCCACGCTTGCGCCGAGGCCGGATCCGAACAGGCCGCCGGAGGCGAGGGCGTAGATGCCGTGCACGGCCTGCCAGCAGGTGTCGTTCGGGCCGGGCTCGGTGGCGCCGATGCAGGCGAGCCTGGACATGCGGTTGGGGCTGGTCTTGATGAGGACGAAGCCGATCGTCAGCGCGACGGCCAGGACGCCCGCGAACAGCCGGGTGGGCGCTCCGGCCAGCCACAGCAGCCCGAAGAGGATGGCGGTGAGGATGATCGCCGTGCCCATGTCGCCGCCGAGCATGATCAGCCCGAGCAGCATGAAGGCGACCGGGACGAGCGGCACCAGCATGTGCTTCCACTGCGCCAGCATCGCCTTGTCCTGTTTGCGGGCGAGCAGGTCGGCGCCCCACAGCACGAGGGCGAGCTTGCCGAACTCGCTGGGCTGGATCTGGAACGAGCCGCCCAGGGAGATCCAGTTCTGGTTGCCGTTGACCGACATCCCTATCCCCGGCACCTGCACGAGAACCATCAGGAAGACCGAGCCGGCCAGGATCGGGTAGGCCAGCGCCCGGTGCAGTTTGACCGGTACCCGCATGGCCACCAGGAGCAGCACGGCACCGATCGAGGCGGCGAGGAACTGTTTGCGGAAGAAGAACGATCCGGGCAGCGACAGCTGCAGCGCCGTGATCATCGACGCCGAGTAGACCATCACGAGGCCCAGCACGGTGATCAGCAGGCTGCTGCCGAGGATCAGGTAGTAGGCGGTCAGCGGCCGGTCCCAGGCCTTGCGCGCGCGCGTGACGAGGCGGCCCACGGGGTTGTCGCGCGCGGGCCGTGCGGAGGCGGGGCGCCGGGGGGCGCGCTGGACGGGGGGACGGCCCGTACGGCTACCGGTCATCGCCGGCTCCCTCCGCCGGGGCACGGAGGAACGCCCCCGCGGTGGTTCTCCCGGCCTGTGCGGGCCCGGTGGCGGGGACGGGCCGGTACAGCGCCGTTCCGCCCGCCGAAAGCCGCCTGCGAAGACCCGACCGCACTGGCGTCACGCGTCCCTCCCAAGGATCCCGGGGCGCCTGGGTCCCGCCGTCAGGCGCTCGCGGTGCCGAGTTCGCGAACCGCCTCCGCGAAAGCGTCACCGCGCTTGTTGTAGTTGGCGAACATGTCCATGGACGCACAGGCCGGCGCCAGCAGGACAGTGTCTCCTGGTCCGGAGAGCCGTGCGGCCTCCTGGACCGCCGCGAGCATCGCCCCAGTGTCGGTGCGGGCGAGGTCGACGACGGGTACTTCCGGGGCGTGTCGCGTGAGGGCTTCACGGATCAGCGCGCGATCGGCGCCGATCAGCACGACCCCCCGAAGCCGCTGGGCCGACTTGGCGACCAGCTCGTCGAAGGCCGCGCCCTTGGCGAGACCGCCGGCGATCCACACGATCGACTCGTAGGCCGCCAAGGAGGCTTCCGCCGCGTGGGTGTTGGTCGCCTTGGAGTCGTCGATGTACGCGACCCCGTCCACATCGGCGACGTGCGCGATGCGGTGGGCGTCCGGGGTGAAGGCCCGAAGGCCGTCCCGTACGGCGCCGGCGGGGACGCCGAAGGCGCGCGCGAGGGCCGCCGCCGCAAGGGCGTTGGCGATGTTGTGCGGGGCCGACGGGCGCACGTCGGAGACCTCGGCGAGCTCCTGGGCGTTCTTCTGCCGGTTCTCGACGAAGGCGCGGTCGACCAGGATGCCGTCCACCACGCCGAGTTGGGACGGCCCGGGGGTGCCGAGGGTGAAGCCGACGGCACGGCAGCCCTCCTCGACGTCCGCCTCGCGCACCAGGTCCTCGGTGGCCTTGTCGGCGACGTTGTAGACGCAGGCGACCCGATTGCCCTCGTAGACACGGCCCTTGTCGGCGGCGTACGCCTCCATGGAGCCGTGCCAGTCGAGATGGTCGGGTGCCAGGTTCAGTACGACGGCGGAGTCGGCGCGCAACGAAGGCGCCCAGTGCAGTTGGTAGCTGGACAGCTCCACCGCCAGGACGTCGTACGTCTCCTCGCCCAGGACCGCGTCCAGCAGCGAGACCCCGATGTTGCCGACGGCGGCCGTACGCAGTCCCGCCGCCTTCAGGATCGAGGCGAGCATCTGCACGGTCGTGGTCTTGCCGTTGGTGCCCGTGACGGCGAGCCAGGGGGCGGCCTTCCTGCCGTCCAGCTCCCGCAGGCGCCAGGCCAGCTCGACGTCGCCCCAGACCGGGACGCCCGCCTCGGCGGCCGCGGCGAACAGCGGCTTGTCCGGCTTCCAGCCGGGCGCCGTGACGATGAGCTCGGTGCCCCCGGGCAGGGTGTCGCCGTCGCCGAGGCGCACGGTGACACCGAGCGCCTCCAGCTCCGCGGCCTGCGCGCGGGAGCGCTCGTCGTCGCCGTCGTTGACGACCGTGACGACCGCGCCGAGTCCGTGCAGGACCCGCGCTGCCGGAATGCCGGAGACCCCGAGCCCGGCGACGGTGACGCGCTTGCCCTGGAACTCCGGGGAGGTCACTTCTCGGCCGCCCATCCCGCGTAGAAGATGCCGAGACCGACGATCACGCAGATGCCCTGGATGATCCAGAACCGGACCACGACCAGGACTTCCGACCAGCCCTTGAGTTCGAAGTGGTGCTGGAGCGGTGCCATGCGGAAGACACGTTTGCCGGTGAGCCGGAACGAGCCGACCTGGATGACCACGGACATGGTGATCAGGACGAAGAGGCCGCCGAGCAGGGCGAGCAGCAGCTCGGTGCGGGAGCAGATCGCCAGACCGGCCAGCGCGCCGCCCAGGGCCAGCGAACCGGTGTCACCCATGAAGATCTTGGCGGGCGAGGTGTTCCACCACAGGAAGCCGAGACAGGCGCCCATCAGCGCGGAGGCGACGATCGCGAGGTCCAGTGGATCTCGTACCTCGTAACAGGCGGCCGGGTTGGTCAGGGTCTGCGTGTTGGCGCACGACTCCTGGAACTGCCAGACACCGATGAACGTGTAGGCGCCGAAGACCAGGACGGAGGCGCCGGTGGCGAGGCCGTCCAGACCGTCCGTCAGGTTCACGCCGTTCGACATCGCCAGGATCATGAACAGCGCCCAGACCACGAACAGCACCGGGCCGATGGTCCAGCCGAAGTCCTGGACGAAGGAGAGCTTGGTGGAGGCCGGGGTGTTGCCGCGGTTGTCGGAGAACTGGAGCGCGAGCACCGCGAAGGAGATGCCGACGATCAGCTGTCCGGCCATCTTCGCCTTGGCCCGCAGACCGAGCGAACGCCGCTTGACGATCTTGATGTAGTCGTCCAGGAAGCCGACCAGGCCCATGCCCGCCATCAGGCCGAGCACCAGCAGACCCGAGAAGGTGGGCGGGTAACCCGTGATGATCTTGGACAGGAAGTACGCGGCGATCGTCGCCAGGATGAAGGCGATACCACCCATGGTCGGCGTACCGCGCTTGCTGTGGTGCTCCTTCGGCCCGTCGTCACGGATGTACTGCCCGTAGCCCTTGCGGGCCAGCAGTTTGATCAGCAACGGCGTGCCGACCAGGGTGAGGAACAGACCAATGACTCCTGCGAACAGGATCTGCTTCATCATCGGGCAGCAACCTCACCCTCGGCACCGCCTGCGAGCAGCGCCTGCGCCACCCGTTCGAGACCGACCGACCGGGACGCCTTCACGAGCACGACGTCCCCCGGGCGCAACTCGCTGCGCAGCAGGTCGACAGCCGCCTGTGCGTCGGACACGTGCACCGACTCCTCACCCCACGAACCCTCGTTATATGCGCCCAGTTGGAGCCAGGACGCTTCCCTGCCCCCGACCGCGACGAGCTTGCTGACGTTGAGTCGGACGGCGAGCCGCCCGATCGCGTCGTGCTCGGCGAGAGCCTCGTCCCCGAGCTCGGCCATCTGACCGAGCACCGCCCACGTACGACGTCCCCGTCCCATCGCCACGAGCGCGCGCAGGGCGGCTCGCATGGACTCGGGATTCGCGTTGTAGGCGTCGTTGACGACCGTCACGCCGTCCGGGCGCTCGGTGACCTCCATCCGCCAGCGGGAGAGGGAGCCCGCCTCGGAGAGCGCACGTGCGATCTCGTCTGCGGACATGCCCAGCTCATGGGCGACGGCGGCCGCGGCGAGCGCGTTCGACACGTGGTGCTCACCGTACAGGCGCATGGTCACATCGCTGCACCCGGAGGGTGTGTGAAGCCTGAACGCCGGCTGTCCAAGGTCCGTGAGACGGACGTTCTCGGCGCGTACGTCCGCTTCGCCGGACTCGCCGAAAAGCACCACCCGCGCCTTCGTCCGGGATGCCATGGCGCGAACGAGGGGGTCGTCGGCGTTGAGGACCGCGGCGCCGTCCTCGGGGAGGCCCTCGACGAGCTCGCCCTTCGCCTGTGCAATCTGTTCGCGGCCGCCGAACTCGCCGATGTGGGCGGTGCCGACGTTGAGGACGAGACCGATTTTCGGCGGGGTGAGATCCGCGAGGTAACGGATGTGGCCGATGCCGCGGGCGCCCATCTCCAGCACGAGGTACTTCGTCTCCTCGGTGGCGGTCAGGGCGGTCAGCGGCAGTCCGATCTCGTTGTTGAGCGAACCGGGCGTGAAGACGGTCGGCGCCTTGCTCCGCAGTACCTGGGCGATCAGGTCCTTGGTGCTGGTCTTGCCCGCGGAGCCGGTGAGGGCCACGAGCGTCGTGCCGAGCCGTTCGACGACATGGCGGGCGAGGGCGCCGAGGGCCCTCTGCACGTCCTCGACGACGATCGCGGGCACGCCGACGGGCCGGGAGGCCAGTACGGCGACCGCGCCCGCGTCGACGACCGCCCGGGCGAAGTCGTGGCCGTCCACGCGCTCGCCGGCGAAGGCGACGAAGAGGCTGCCTGGCTCCACTTCACGGGAGTCTCTGACGACCGGTCCGGTGACCTGTAGCGCCGGATCCGGTATGTCGTGCGTCTGCCCGCCGACGACTGCTGCGATCTCGGCGAGGGAGAGGGCGATCACAAGTTCATCCCTGGGTCTTCTGGATAGCTTCGCGAAGCACCTGGCGGTCGTCGAAGGGACGCACCACCCCGGCGATGTCCTGGCCCTGCTCGTGGCCCTTGCCCGCGACCAGCACGGTGTCGCCGGGCCGGGCCCGGGCGACGGCGGCGGCGACGGCGGCGGCCCGGTCCTCGAAGACCTGGACCTCGCCGCGCTCGTGGGCCGGTACCTCGGCGGCGCCCGCGAGCATCGTGGCGAGGATCGCGAGGGGGTCCTCGGAGCGGGGGTTGTCCGATGTCAGTACGGCGGTGTCGGCGAGCCGCGCCACGGCGGCGCCCATCGGCATCCGCTTGGTCGTGTCACGGTCGCCGCCGCAGCCGAGCACGACGTGCAGCCGGCCCTCGGTGACCTTGCGCAGCGCGCGCAGCACCGACTCGACGGCGTCCGTCTTGTGGGCGTAGTCGACCACCGCGAGGTAGGGCTGGCCCGCGTCCACGCGCTCCAGCCGGCCCGGGACCCCCGGGACGGCGGCGATGCCGTCGGCCGCGGTCTGCGGGTCGAGTCCGGCGGCGGCGAGGGCGACGATCGCGGCGAGGGTGTTCGCCACGTTGAAGGGGCCCGCGAGCGGCGACCTGGCGGTGATCCGCTCGCCCTTCGGGCCGACCGCGACGAAGACCGAGTCCATCGGACCGACCTCGACCTCCTCGGCCCGCCAGTCGGCGTCCGGGTGGCCCTCCGCGGAGAAGGTGACGACGGGGACGGTGGTCTCCTCCGCCAGCCGGCGCCCGTAGGCGTCGTCGAGGTTGATCACGCCGAGTTTGCTGCGTTCCGGAGTGAACAGCTGCGCCTTGGCCCGGAAGTAGTCCTCCATGTCGGAGTGGAACTCCATGTGTTCCGGGCTGAGGTTGCTGAAGACGGCGATGTCGAAGACGCAGCCGTCGACCCGGCCGAGCACCAGCGCGTGGCTGGAAACCTCCATCGCGACCGCGTCGACTCCGCGTTCGCGCATGACCGCGAACAGCGCCTGGAGATCGGTCGCTTCGGGGGTGGTGCGCTCCGACTTGATGCGCTCGTCGCCGATGCGGGTCTCCACCGTGCCGATCAGGCCGGTGCTGCGGACCGTCTTCAGACCGCCCTCGACGAGGTACGCCGTGGTGGTCTTGCCGGAGGTTCCGGTGATGCCGATCTGGAGCAGGTCGCGCCCGGGATGGCCGTAGATCGTGGCCGCGAGCTCGCCCATGATTCCGCGCGGGTCGTCGACCACGAGGACCGGCAGGCCGGTGGCCGCGGCCCGCTCGGCACCGGTCGGGTCGGTCAGCACGGCGACCGCCCCGAGACCGGCCGCCTGGGTCACGTAGTCGGCGCCGTGCAGACGGGCGCCGGGCAGCGCGGCGTAGAGGTCGCCGGGGCGCACGGCGCGGGAGTCGTGGGTGATTCCCGTGACCTCCGCGGTCGACGCCGGGGCGTTGGCACCCAGCTGATCGGCGAGCTCCGCGAGGGGTGTTGCGGAGTTCTGGACCGGTCGCGGCGGCCCCGGATATGTCACAGGAACGCCCTTCTGGGTGGTTTGGGACTGATCAGCGTCTGGCACGGCGGTGAGCGTACCGGGCTCACCCCCGCCGGAGCGAAGCGAGGGGCGCGCGGAGCCCTGGTTGCGGGGATCCGGGGTGATCGTTGTCACGAGGTGGTTCCTGGTCCGTTGTACGTACGGGCTGATCAGGGTGTGGGGTCGGGGGCGGGCTCGGGGCGGATCACGGGGTGAAGGAGACGGGGAGGTTGGCGGCCCCGGCTCCGGTGGGCGGGATCTGGAGGGTCTTCAGCGCGAACTCCATGACCTGCTTGTAGATGGGGCCGCAGATCTGGCCGCCGAAGTAACTGCCCGTGGTGGCGTTCTGGATCGCGCAGTAGACGGTGATCCTGGGCTTGTCGGCGGGGGCGAATCCGGCGAACGACGAGGTGTAGCCGTGGTACTTGCCGGTGGCCGGATCCACGCGGTTGGCCGTACCCGTCTTGCCCGCGACCCGGTAGCCGGGGATGCGCGCCTTGGCGCCGGTGCCCTCCTCGTCGTCCACTACGGATTCCAGCATCTGGGCGAGGGTCTTCGCCGTCTTGGCGCTCACGACCCTGGTCCTCTTCGGCTGGACGACGGGGGCGAAGCGGCCGTCGGGTCCCTTCGTGCCGCGCACCAGCGTCGGCTCCACGCGCACACCGCCGTTGGCGATCGTCGAGTAGACGGACGCCGCCTGCATCGCGTTGATGGAGACACCCTGGCCGAAAGGAATCGTGTACTGCTGCGACGTCGACCACTTGTCCGCGGGCGCGAGGATGCCCCGCGTCTCGCCGGGGAAGTCGAGCCCGGTGTAGCCGCCGATGCCGAACTTGCGCAGATACGAGTAGAGGACCTTGTTGGCCTCCTTCTGCGTCTTGCCGAGCTGGCCGGCGGCCAGGATGGTGCCGATGTTGCTGGACTTGGCGAGCACGCCGTTGAGCGTCAGGTTCCAGGTCGCGTGGTCGATGTCGTCCTGGAAGAGCCGGTCGCCGCGGTGCAGCCGGTTCGGCACGACCACGTGCGTCCCGGGCGTGGCGACGTTCTCCTCCAGCACGGCGGCCATCGACATGACCTTGGCGGTGGAGCCGGGCTCGTACGCGTCCTGGAGGGCCGCGTTGCCCAGGGCCGCCGCACTGGCCTGGGAGAGGTCGTTCGGGTCGAAGCCGGGCGAGTCGGCCATCGCCAGCACCTCGCCGGTGCGGGTGTCCTGCACGATCACGTACCCGCGGTCCGCCTTGGACTTCCTCACCTGCTCGGCGATGGCGTTCTGCGCGGCCCACTGGATGTCACGGTCGATGGTCAGTTCGACGTCGGAGCCGGCCACGGCGGGCGTCTCGGTGGAGCCCACGGTCGGCACCTGACGGCCGCCGGACTGCGCGTAGCGGAGCTTGCCGTCCTTGCCGGAGAGGTCCTTGTTCAGCTGCTGCTCGACACCGCCGCCGCCCTTGCCGTCGGCGTTGACCCAGCCCAGTATCCCGGCGGCGAGATCGCCGTTCGGGTACACGCGCTTGCTCGCCGGGACCGCGAGGACGCCGGCGAGGAAGTTGACCGCGCTCTTGTCGGTCTCCGCCTTGGCCGCGAGGGTGGTCTTCAGGTCCTTGATCTGCTTCCAGACCTGCGGGGTCCTGCGGTGCGCGAGCAGCGTGTAGCGGGTGTTCTTCGTCCGCAGCTTCTTGGCCACCGTGTCCGGGCTCTGGTCGAGGATCGGCCCGAGCAGCGCGGCGGCCTGCTCGGGCGCGTCCGACACCTTCGTCGCCCCCCGCGTGAACATCGTGGGATCGGCCGTGATGTCGTACGCGTCCACGCTCGTGGCCAGCTCGACGCCGTTGCGGTCCGTGATCCCGCCCCGGGTGGCGGCCAGCGTGCGGCCGACGTAGCGGTTCTGTTCGGCCTTCGCGGCGTACGCGCTCGCGTCCACGGCCTGCACCTGGAGGAGCCGGACGACGAAGGCCGCCATCACCAGCGTCAGGGCGAGGCTGACCATGCGCAGCCGCGGCCGGGGACTGCCGAGCCGCAGGGGGCTCGAGCCGCCGGGCCTGGGTGCGCCGGGGCGGCGTGCGGGGCGGGCGCCGGGGTTCGGGCGGCGCCCGCCGCCGGGGCGTGCGGGCCGGGCGGGGCCGGGCACACGGCGGCGCGGCGGTTCCCTGTCGGACACTTCCGTCACCTGCCGGGGGTCGAGGAGCGCTGCGTGGACGGGGTGAGCGTGGGGGTGGGGGTGAGGGTGGGAACGGAGGCGAGGGACCGTGCGCGGGAAGTGACGGGGCTGGCGGGGGTGCTGGGGACACCGGCGGCCCGGGGGGTGGCGGCCGGAGTGGTGACGGCCGGGGTGACGGGCGTGGTGGCGGGGGTGCCGGTGGCCGGGCTGCCGGTGCGCGGGGTCTGGCTCGCGGCCGGCGAGGAGGCGAGGACCTCGGGCGGGCGCGTCGCCGGGTTCTGCAGGGAGGAATCCCGGGAGGCCGCTTCGGGGACGCCCTTGACGGTGCCGTCCGGGTCGAGGAAGGCGGGGTCGCCGCCCGGGACCATGCCCAGCTCCCGGGCGCGGCGCTGGAGGGCGTCGGGCGCCGAGTAGGCGTCCACGTCCCGCTGCAGCGCCTGCTCCTGGTCGGTGAGGGTCTTGGTGCCCTTCTGGAGGTCGTCGAGGTGGAAGGAACCCTCGCTCAGCGCGGAGTTCAGCACGAGCAGGCCGATCAGTCCGCCGCCGAGCAGGAGCACGACGAGCAGGACGAAGGGGGTGCGGGCGGCGTGGGCCGCGCCGGCGGGAAGAAGCCGGGCGAGCCGGGCGGCCCGGCCCTTGAGTTCGGGTCTCCTGCTCACAGGCCCTCCCGGCGGGTTCGCTTTCCCGACCCGCGGTCGCGTCGCGGGGGTGCGCCGCCGGCCCTCGGCCGCGCCGTGCGTTCGGGTTTCCCACTCACTCGCTCTCCCCCTCCTGGCGCCTCACTCGGCGTCCTCACGGATGCGCTGCGCCCCGCGCAGCCGCGCGGGAGCCGCTCGCCGGTTCTCGGCGACCTCTTCCTCGGTGGGAAGTTCGGCACCACGGGTGAGCAGCTTGAGCCGGGGCTGATAGCGCTCGGGCACCACGGGCAGGCCGGGCGGCGCTGTGGTGGCAGCGCCCGCCGCGAAGACCTGCTTGACCAGCCGGTCCTCCAGCGAGTGGTACGACAGCACGGCGATCCGGCCGCCGACGGCGAGCGTCTTCACGGCGGCGGGGACCGCACTCTCCAGGACGCTCAGCTCGCCGTTGACCTCGATGCGCAGTGCCTGGAAGGTCCGCTTGGCCGGGTTGCCGCCGGTGCGCTTGGCGGCCTGCGGCAGGGAGTCGCGGATCAGCTCGACGAGCCGCGCGCTGTTGCCGAACGGCTCCTTCTCGCGTTCGCGCACCACGGCGGAGACGATCCGCTTGGCCTGCTTCTCCTCGCCGTAGGCGCGCAGGATCCGTACCAGTTCGCCCGGCGCGTAGGTGTTGAGCACCTCTGCCGCGCTGATACCGGTCGTCTGGTCCATGCGCATGTCGAGCGGGGCGTCCTGGGCGTACGCGAACCCGCGGTCGGCCTCGTCGAGTTGCATGGAGGAGACGCCGAGGTCGAACAGGACTCCCTGGACGCGTGGGATGTCCAGGCGGGCGAGTACGTCCGGCAGTTCGTCGTAGACGGCGTGCACGAGGGCGGCGCGTTCGCCGAAGGGCGCGAGCCGCTCCGCGGAGAGGCGCAACGCTTCCTTGTCACGGTCGAGGGCCACCAGACGGGCCTCGGGAAAACGGGTGAGCAGCGCCTCGCTGTGGCCGCCGAGTCCGAGCGTGCAGTCGACGACGACGGCTCCCGGCTCGGCGAGGGCCGGGGCCAGCATGTCCAGGCACCGCTGGAGCATCACCGGGACGTGTCGACTCTGGCTCAAGGGGCCCTCTCAGATCCGGCACGGTCGCACGCACCGCCGGGTCCCCGCCCGCTCGGGAAGGGGAGGCCCGCTGCCGCCGGGTGAGTGGCGTCAGCCGACCGGGAGCGGGAGGAGGCCGAGCCGTACGTACGCGCCGCGCACGCGGGGAAGACGCCGGAAAATCGCCGGGTCTCCGGGGGGAAACAGTCCAGCAGGGAGTCTCGGCTCCCGCTTCGCGTCACTTTAGTCCACGCCGTCTCACGGTCAATCAACCGGCCTGCGCGTCGCGGACCGCTCCTCGATCAGGCCCCGGGCGAAGCCATGAATCGGCAAAGATCACCCATACAGACGATACCGGGAGCCCATGTGGGTTACCTCACAACAAGAGACGATGACGTTCTTTGTCCACCCTCACAGCAGGACTACTTCATACGTGACCAGTAACGTCATACCTATGACGACTTCTGCATCCGTACCCACAGAGCCCGAAGACGCCATATCGGCTCGCGACGCCTCCCCCGACGGCACCGTGACCGATCGTCTCGTCGATGCGAACCGGCTGTACGCCGCCGCGTTCACCGACCCGGGGATGGATGCCCGGCCCGTGCTGCGCGTGGCCGTGGTCGCCTGCATGGACGCCCGGCTCGACCTGCACGCGGCGCTCGGGCTGGAGCTCGGCGACTGCCACACCATCCGCAACGCGGGCGGCGTGGTCACCGACGACGCGATCCGCTCCCTCACGATCAGCCAGCGGGCGCTCGGCACCCGTAGCGTCGTGCTCATCCACCACACCGGCTGCGGCCTGGAGTCCCTCACCGAGGAGTTCCGGCACGACCTGGAGATGGAGGTCGGCCAGCGTCCCGCCTGGGCGGTCGAGGCCTTCAGGGACGTCGACCAGGACGTACGGCAGTCGATGCAACGAGTGCGCACCTCCCCGTTCCTGCTCCACACGGATGACGTGCGCGGCTTCGTCTTCGACGTGACGACGGGTCTGCTGCGCGAGATCGATCCCGCCTGAACGCTCCCACCGGCCCCCTCGTACAACCGCGGGGGGCCTTCGTGGGACCCTCGCTTCACGAAATAACCCCGACCTTCCGGCGCCCAAAAGCCCGTAAGACCCGACATATCGCAGCCAGTTATCCACAGGCGAGTGACACGAACCGGTAACGGCAACAAGAATGCGGGTGTGGCGTCACGCGGAACTTCGCGCGTGGTGTCCGTTTTTCGGGGTGGGCCGGTCCGCACAGGGCGTCGGCCCGAGAAAGGGCCGAGGAGGGCCGGGTGACGACCTATGACGATCGAGCGAGCCTCACGGATCTGACCGCCACTGCGGAGCGAGTCCGCAGTTCGGTGGAAGGAGTGATCGAGGGCAAGCCAGAGGTCGTACGGCTTTCGCTGACCGTGCTGCTCGCCGAGGGGCATCTTCTGATCGAGGATGTCCCGGGCGTCGGCAAGACCATGCTCGCCAAGGCGCTGGCCCGGTCCATCGACTGCTCGGTGCGGCGTATCCAGTTCACGCCCGACCTGCTGCCCTCGGACATCACCGGTGTGTCCATCTGGGACCAGCAGCGCCGGGACTTCGAGTTCAAGCCGGGCGCGATCTTCGCGCAGATCGTGATCGGCGACGAGATCAACCGCGCCTCGCCCAAGACGCAGTCCGCGCTCCTGGAGTCGATGGAGGAGCGCCAGGTCACCATCGACGGGACGACCTACGAACTGCCCAGCCCCTTCATGGTGGTCGCCACGCAGAACCCCGTCGAGATGGAGGGCACCTACCCGCTGCCGGAGGCCCAGCGCGACCGTTTCATGGCCCGTGTCTCCATCGGCTACCCCAGCGCGGAGGCCGAACTGCAGATGCTGGACATCCACGGCGGTGTGAACCCGCTGGACGACCTCCAGCCGGTGGCGCACGCGCACGAGATCGTCAAGCTCATCGACGCCGTCCGCACGGTCCACGTCGCGGACAGCGTCCGGCGGTACGCGGTCGATCTGGTCGCCGCCACGCGCGCCCACCCCGATCTGAGACTCGGCGCCTCGCCGCGTGCCACGCTGCACCTGCTGCGCGCGGCGAAGGCGTCCGCCGCCCTGAGCGGCCGGGAGTACGCGCTTCCGGACGACATCCAGGCACTCGCCGTGGCGGTCCTGGCACACCGTCTGCTCCCCACCGCCCAGGCGCAGCTGAACCGTCGTACGGCCGAGCAGGTCGTCCAGGAGATCCTGCAGCACACCCCCGTTCCGGCAGCACCCCAGCAGCAGGCCGGCTCGGGCTTCACCATGGGCCGCGGCGCGCCCGCGTTCGGCCAGCAGCCGCCCCGGAGGCTGTGATGTCCGGGGGGCCGGGCGACGCCGAGGACGAGAAGGGCGGACTGCGCACCGCGCTCGCCGGCCTCACCACACGCGGACGCTCCTTCCTGGCCGCCGGAGTCGCCGCCGTGATCTGCGCGTACGTCCTGGGACAGAGCGATCTGCTCCGGGTCGGCCTGCTGCTCGCCGCGCTTCCCCTGGCTTGCGCGACCGTGCTGTACCGCACCCGGTACCGCGTCGCGGGCAGCCGCAGACTCTCCCCCGGGCGCGTACCCGCCGGCTCCGAGGCCCGGGTCCATCTGCGGATGGACAACGTCTCCCGGCTGCCCACCGGACTGCTGATGCTCCAGGACCGGGTGCCGTACGTCCTCGGGCCGCGGCCCCGATTCGTCCTGGACCGGGTGGAGGCGGGCGGTCGCCGCGAGGTGTCCTACCGGGTGCGCTCCGACCTGCGTGGCCGCTATCCGCTGGGACCGCTGCAACTGCGGCTCACGGACCCCTTCGGCATGTGCGAGCTGACGCGCTCCTTCTCCACGTACGACACCCTGACCGTCATCCCGCGCGTGGAGCCGCTGCCGCCGGTGCGGCTGACCGGCGAGGCCAAGGGGTACGGCGAGGGACGGCAGCGCTCGCTGGCACTGGCCGGCGAGGACGACATCATCCCGCGCGGCTACCGCTACGGCGACGACCTGCGCCGGGTGCACTGGCGCCTGACCGCGCGCTACGGCGAACTGATGGTCCGTCGCGAGGAACAGCCGCAGCGCTCCCGGTGCACGGTGCTGCTCGACACCCGGGGCATCGCCTACCAGGGTGCGGGCCCCGACTCGGCCTTCGAGTGGGCGGTTTCGGGCACGGCGTCGTCGCTGGTGCACATGCTGGAGCGGGGCTTCTCGGTCAGGCTGCTGACGGACGACGGCAGTTCGGTCCCCGGTGAGGGCTCCGACGGGTTCGCGGGCGCGAGCCAGCAGTCGGCGGACGCCGCCGGGCTGATGATGGACACGCTCGCGGTGATCGACCACTCGGACGGCACGGGGCTGTCCCGCGCCTACGACGTGCTGCGCAGCGGGAACGAAGGGCTGCTGATCGCCTTTCTGGGCGACCTGGACGAGGAGCAGGCGACGGTGCTCGCCAAGATGCGCCAGCGCAGCGGTGGGGCCGTCGCCTTCCTGCTGGACAGCGAGGCCTGGGTGCGGGAACCCGCCGACGTCCCCGGCCCGTTGGGCGGAAGCGAGGATCGGCTGCGCATGCTGCGCGAGGCGGGCTGGACCGCCGTGACGGTTCCGCGTGGCGCGGATCTCGCGGGCCTGTGGCGGCTGGCGGACCGACAGCGCACGAACGCCGCGTCCACGGGGAGTACGGCGGGGGGCGGAGTCCGATGAGCGGGCGGGCACGACTGACGCTGTGTTCCGCGGCGGCCACGCTGATGGCGGCGTGCGCCCTGCTGCCGCTGATCGATCCGGTGACCTGGCTCTTCCAGGCGGCGTTCCTGCTGGCGCTGCAGACCGGGGTGGGAGCGCTGACCCGGCGGGCGCCGCTGGCCCGGCCGCTGACCGTGGCGGCCCAGGCGCTGGTGACGCTGATGCTGCTGACCCTGGTCTTCGCCCGGCAGCAGGCGCTCCTCGGGTTCGTTCCCGGACCGGAGGCGTTCCAGCACCTCGGCGATCTGCTCCAGACGGGCACGGACGACGTCGGGCGGTACGCGATACCCGCACCGCTGTCCGACGGTATCCGGCTGATGCTGGTCGGCGGTGTCCTGGTGATCGGACTCGCGGTGGACGCGCTCGCGGTGACGTTCCGCAGCGCGGCCCCCGCCGGACTCCCGCTGCTCGCGCTGTACTCGGTCGCCGCGGGGCTGTCGGGCGGCGGGGCCACCTGGCTGTGGTTCCTGCTCGCGGCCGGGGGCTATCTGATGCTGCTTCTGGCGGAGGGCCGTGACCGGCTCTCGCAGTGGGGGCGTGTCTTCGGCGGCGCTCCCCGCACGCAGGGGCCGGACGTCTCGTCGGGCGCGACCGCACCGGTCCGCACGGGGCGGCGCATCGGCGCGGTCGCGCTGGGTGTCGCCCTGGTGGTGCCGCTCGGCCTGCCCGCACTCGACGGCGGTCTGCTGGACGCCGCCGGTGCGGGCGTCGGCCCGGGCTCCGGCGGCGGCGGCACGATCTCCGCGGTGAACCCGCTGGTTTCGCTCCGCGACAGCCTGAACGTGGACGAGGACCGTCAGGTCATGTCCTACCGCACCAACAGCGAAGACACCCAGGACATGTATCTGCGGATCGTGTCCCTGGACGACTTCGACGGCACGGCGTGGAAGCCGGCCCAGCGGCACATCCAGGACGTGCCCGACACGTTCCCGACACCGATCGGCCTCGGGGCGGACGTCCGGCGCAGCGAGATCCGCACCCGCATCGCGGCGGCAGACTGGTACGCGCAGGACTGGCTCCCGCTGCCGTACCCCGCGAGCCGGGTGAGCATCAAGGGCAGTTGGCGCTACGAACCGGTGGGCCGCACGCTCGTCGGCGACCACGGCCAGAACACGCGCGGTGTGCAGTACGACGTCACCAGCCTGGTCGTCCAGCCGACGGCGGCGCAGCTCGCGGACGCGCCGGAGCCGTCGGCGGCCCTGAAGCGCGAGTTCACCAAGGTGCCCGAGTCGCTGCCCGCGATGGTGGCCCGGACCGCGCGCGAGGTCACCGCGGGCTCGGCGAACCACTACGAGCAGGCGGTCAAGCTCCAGGACTACTTCGCGGTGAACGGCGGATTCACCTACGACACCCAGGTGCAGGTCGGCAGTGGTTCGGCCGCGATCGCGCGCTTCCTGAGGGACAAGCAGGGTTTCTGCGTCCACTTCTCCTTCGCGATGGCCTCGATGGCCCGCACGCTGGGGATACCGGCCCGGGTCGCGGTCGGTTTCACGCCCGGCACCCCGCAGGCCGACGGTTCGATGTCAGTGGGACTGCGGGACGCGCACGCCTGGCCCGAGCTGTACTTCGAGGGGGTGGGCTGGACCCGCTTCGAGCCGACCCCGAGCCGGGGCTCTGTGCCGGACTACACCCAGACGGCCACCCCTGGCCTGGACACGCCGGCACTGCCGAAGCCGACTACCTCGACGTCCGCGGCGCCGTCCACCAGGCCGTCGGCCGGCACCAATTGCTCTCCCCGGATGGAGAGGCGGGAGCCGTGCGCGAGCCAGTCCGCGCCGGCCGCGGTGGGCTCCAACGACGCCGGCACACCGTGGTTCCAGATCCTGGGGCTGACCCTGTTGGGGCTCCTGGTGCTGGCGTTGCCGTTGCTGCCGATGCTGTGGCGGCTGCGGGTCCGGTCCCTGCGGCTCGGCGCGCACGGCCGTGGTGAGGAGGACGCGGCGGCGTACACGCTGGCGGCCTGGCTGGAGGTGACCGACACGGCGTGGGACTTCGGGATCGTGCCGGACGAGTCCCAGACGCCGCGCAACGCGGCGGCGCGGATCGTGCGGCTGGGGCTTCTCGACGGTGAGGCCTCGGAGGCGGTGCACCGGGTGGCGGCGGCGGTGGAGCAGGTTCTCTACGCTCCGCGTCCCCGGCCGACCGCGGGGCTCGCCGAGGATGCCCGCCGGGTCGCGGATGCCCTGCGCGCTCCGGCCGGCCGGAGCGCCCGGCTGCGGGCGCTTGTCGCACCCCGCTCAGCCATCCGGGTGGCGTGGGCGGCGTCGGCCCGCCGGGCGACCGTCACGGCTCGGATGGCGGCCCGCAGGAAGACCCTGTCGCGACGCCCCTCAGGGCAGAACGGCTGACGCCGGTCACCGCGCCGGACACCCCGTGTGGCCCGCACCTCCCGGCCGGGGGGGGCGGGGGCCACCGGGGTGACCCCCCCGGGCCACCACGAGACCAACCCCACCCCCCAACAACCGGGGGGTAC
>NZ_JBEXHZ010000037.1:0-60829 GCF_040608315.1 Streptomyces sp. NPDC005195 | reverse complement strand
CCCAGTACGACGCGGATCGCGCCGAGCGGACGTTCACCGCTGTCGATCCGGAGAACCGCATGGTCGCCCGCACGCTGGAGGCCCGCTTCGCTCTGCCTCCGGCAGCCGAATACTCGCTCCGCTCGTTTCGCGCGTCCCCGCGCGAATTGCCCGCCTCCGGCGGTGGGTTATGGAATTGGCCTCCGGCCATTCCATAACCCTGCGTGCCTCCGGCACGAAAAGACTGCTGGAGAGGGTTTGTGCCTCCGGCACAAATTCGGGTGCTGATTTTGATTGTGGGGGTGGAGAGTTTGGGTTTGGGTTGATGGTTCGTCATGCGCCTTTCCCAGTGCGGGTTTTAAGGGAATCTCCGATTCCCTTAAAACCGAGGAGACTTGAATTGTATTCCGTGAGGAAAAGTAAATCACGGAATACGAGGGAAGGGCGATCGGGCCCCTCCGGGGCCCGATCGCCCGTTCAGGGGTGGAGGGTTGGGCTGCCTCCGGCAGGTTCGGGCGCGCCAGTGCCCGAGCGCGGAGGCCCCCGCCGACGCGCAACCTGAACCCCCCGCCCCGATCCCCGAGGCTGCCGCGCCGCCCTAGCCCGCCCCACCTTTCTTCTCATTCGGGCAGGGAGAGCGGCAGCAGAGGGGATGTCAGCTTCCCCGACCACGCGTAAGAGCCCCACTGACCTGGAGGGTTGGAAAGGCCGGCCGCTGGTCGAGGGCAGGGGATGACGCAAGAGATAGCGCAGGAGTTTGCGCGGGAGGTGGTGCAACAGATCAAGAAAGCTGTATTATGGAACATGTCGGAAGGGGTGGCCCCCTAACGGCACCGCCGAACGTTCGTCAACAGAAAGGCGTAAGCGTGGAAATCGTCATCAGCGGAGGCAAGGTGGCTCCCAGCACGGACGAGATCACGACCCCTCAGGCCGCAAAGGCCCGCCGGATCGCCAATTTCCTCCCGCGCCCGGAACTCCTCCGTGACGCCGTCATCGAGCACAACCAGGACGACAACACCACGTCAATTCGGTTCGAGACCACGGCCGGTCCCATCCGAATCCTCCTGCCGGTCGCTCAGGGGTTTGAGTTCCACATCATCCACGACAGCGACACCGGGCCCCGCATTGTCGGAACCTTCCGGGATGCATCCCTTTCGGTGCGAGCCGTCGCATTCCGCATCAGTGAATTTCTGCGGACGCGCGGACTGAAGTAGGAGGCAATCGGGGGGTCCGGTTTACCGGGCCCCCCGGGTAACCCCAGCACCTGCACCAACCGGAGGGAAAGTCACTGTGAGCATGACGAGCATTGAGCCCGCCCACCGCGCCGTTCCGGCGACCGCGGGTGAGCGAGAGCAGATGGAGGCCGCTTTCCGGGCAGCCCTGGAGCAGCTCCCCGAGAACACCGGTTTCCCGCACGACGTGCGCGAGGTGGGCCGGCCCCTTTTCGAGGCGGGATGGATCTCTGGCGTACGGACCGGGCACACCGGGCCCGCGTTGGCCGACGTGCCGTTGCCGCCCTACACGTTCGGTACGGCCCTGTCCAACCTGTCCGCCGCGATGCACGCGGACAGTGGCCCCAGCATCGGGCAGTTGGTCAGTTACCACGGGTCGCAGGAGTGCTGCCACGGCCGCTACTGGGTGACGCGCATTGAGCGCGAGTTGGACCGCCGAGGACGAGAGTCCGTGCTCTACCGCCTCAGCGAGTACAGGAACGGCGCGTTCGTCACCGCGCTGACCGGAGTCCACGCGGAGAGCGTCACCGCACTGCCGCAGCACTGGCAGATGTAGGCCTGGCCGTTCGCGCCCAGGAGCCCAAACCACAAGACCTCAGACGGGAACAGGAGCCCCCATGGCCTGTGTAAACGCCTGCCCATGCGACCGTGGTTACATCCGTGACGCTGTCTACGACGAGGACACCGGCAAGTCGGTCCCCCGTGACTACGTCTGCGGGAACTGCGGCGGCAACCAGTACATGGACTGCACTTACGGCGACGGCTGCTGACATCAAGGTCGCCACGCTGTAGCCGCAGGTCAGAGCGTGGCTCCAGGGGTGGGGCGTGCCGGAGCTTTAATCGGTTTCCCCACTCCCAGAGTTAGGTATTATGGAACTAGTTCGGAAGGGTTGGCCCCCTACCGGACACGCCGAGAGTTCGTCACCAGAAGGGAAGCCCCAAGTGGCCCACGAAATCGAGCAGTTCACCGACGGCACCGCCGCTTTCGCCTCCGCCAACACGAGCGCCTGGCACAAGCTCGGCACCGTCACCGACGGCGCGATGACCGCCGAGCAGGCCATGCGCATCGCGTCTCTGTCCGGCTGGAACGTGCGACTCCTTCCCCTGACCGCGACCGAGATCACACCCGACGGGGTCGCACCGCTGGAGGTCCCGCAGCACTTTGCGACCGCGCGCACGCACCCCAAGTCCGGCCGCACGCAGACCCTCGGAGTGGTCGGCAGCGACTACCACCCCGTTCAGAACGAGGAGCACGCCGAGTTCCTGAACCTGCTGGCCGACGAGTCCGGCGCGCACTTCGAGACTGCCGGATCGCTCAAGGACGGCCGTCAGGTGTTCCTGACCATGAAGATGCCGCAGTCCCTCACGATCGGCGGGAACGACGACGTGGATCTGTACATCGCGGCGTTCAACAGCCACGACGGAGGCAGCGCGTTCCGCATCGTGGTGACGCCGGTCCGGGTCGTGTGCGCGAACACCATGCGTGCGGCCATCCACGGGGCCCGTTCCTCGTTCGTGGTGCGGCACACTGCCGGAGCCAAGGCCCGTATCGCGCAGGCCCGTTCCGCCCTCGGTCTGACGTTCCGGTACGCCGAGGAGTTCGAGCAGGCGGCACAGCGCATGATCGAAGCCGAGATGACGCTCAGTGAGCTCAAGTCGGTGGTGGACGAGCTGTGGCCGGTCAAGGACAGCGACCACGCCCGCACCAAGACCAACCAGCGCCAGCGGTGGGGGGCGATCTCGAACCTGTTCGAGCACGCCGACACCCAGGCCGGTATCCGGGGCACGCGGTGGGCCGGATACAACGCGCTCACCGAGTACGCCAACCACGTCGCCCCGACCCGGGGGAAGACCGACGCCGAAAAGGCCGACGCCCGTGCCGAGCGGGTCATCAGCGGCGCGGCGAACGACCTGATGGAGAAGGCATTCGCCCTCACCACGGTCTGACCCCCTGAACGCCGGGCGGGCATCCGTACTCCCCCACGGGTGCCCGCCCGGCCCCCACAGGCCCGCAGAGGCCGCCCTGCCCGAGCGCGGAGCGCTCACCCCGCCTCAGGAGCGCGGAGCGCTCCCCGGCCCGCCCCTGCCGCGTAGCGGCAGCGCGTCGCGTCTGCGGAGCAGCCCGCCGCGCCAAACACGTCCGCCGCTTCCTGCGCCCAGGCCGCGCCGGCGGATGCCCAGCAGCTCGACGCCCCACCCACCGCCCCACGGAAGGCCATTCATGCCCATCCCGAAGTGGACGATCAAAGGCATCGTTGACGACTACGACGAGTGTGGTTGCTGCGGCCGCCGCGGACTCAAGCGCACGGTAGCGCTGATGCCGCTGGACGCAGACGGGAACGAGGACGGCACCGCCGAAGACGTCGTGTACTACGGCACATCCTGCGCCGCCCGCGCCCTGGGGTGGAGACAGGCGACGGTGACCCTGACCGCCCACGCCGCCCAGGCCGAGCGGGACCAGCGCGACGCCTACGCGCGCCGGATGCTCAGCATCTACGCCCCGGTGGAGTTCGCCTCCGTCCGTGACAAGGCCCGCGTCTACTACGGCCGCAACCAGCCCCAGCGGGACACGGGCGCGAAGGCGACGGAGGAAGTGGCGAAGCTGCTGGCTGGGGCCCGCGCGACGCTGGCCGACACCACGACCGGCCCGGCCCGCCCCTCGCGGATCGAGGACTTCCGCCGCTACGTCGTGATCTTCACCCGTGACCGGCACATCCACCTCGTACGGCGCGTGCCGGAGGACGAGGCCAAGCGCAAGGAGCAGGCCGCCGCCGCCCAGCGTCGCGCCGACGAGATCCTGGGCAGCGTCCTGGTCGTGGCCGCCCTGGACGGCGAGGCCGCGCGGGAGGTCGCGTACGCCGACGACCTGACCCGCCAGTGGAACACGAAAGCCTGGCAGGCCACCCATGCCTGACACAGCCCCCGCGCCCCGGTTGTTCATCGGGAGCCGCGTCACCTACGACGGCACCATCACCGAGATGCACGACCGCCCCCTGTACCTCCTGCCGTGCATGTGGTTCGGCCACTGCGACGCCTGCTGGGAGCAGGACGACGAGTTCGGCGAGCGGCACCCGATGGAGCGGAATCACTTCATGGCGGTCGACCTCGCCACAGACCGCCGCCTGCACCACGCCCGCCGGTCCCACCTGACCCCGATCCCGCACGAGTGGCCCGAGGACGCCGTTCCGGTCAACATCAACGGCTACTGGTACGCCGCCGCGTACACCACGGCAGGCGGAAGCGACCGGGCCCGGACGGTGCACTTCTACACCGCCGAGGACTTCATGGGGCGCACCTGGTGCCACATCCGGGAGCCCGCGCCCGACATCCGTCGCCTGGACGAGTTGGGCCGCCGCCCCGTCATCTGACCAGTGCCCGCACGCCACGGCGTGCGGGCACCCCCGCCCGCCGCGCGCAGCCGGCCCCCACCCGTCGCCACGCTGGAGTCACCGTGACGAGCCCGCAGCCCGACCAGGCCGCCCGCGCCGACCGCCGCAGCCTGCCGTACCCCGGAGACGAAGCGATCACGGCCGCGCGCGCCGTCGCCCAGCTCTTCACCGCTCTGGGGGCAGGACGTCACCGCCTGCACTACGCCGCGGTGGACGTCGACGGCCGGTACCGCCTGGCCAGCGCCACCGTCACGGTCACGACCGCCCCTGCATGGCACCTGGACGCGAACCCGGACGAGTTCGCCGCCATCGAGGCCGCCGTCACGGCCTCGATGGAAGGCAGCTGCACGGTCCTAGCCACCCTGGTCGTGCGAACCGATCAGGAACCGGACCCGGTTGTCTGCGGGTGGCGCATCGAGCGCGGATGGCTGCACGCCATGAACCCGGTCACCGTGTACGCCGCCGTACGGCACTGCGCGAGCGGCTCGGAACCCGTCGCCCGCGTCTACCCCGCCCCGTTCCTGGGAGACCCGCCCGTCACGGGCTGAAGCCACCAGCCCGGCCCCCGGGGAGCCGGACCGCCCTCCCTGCCAACTCCCCGCTCCTGTACACCCCGTGAGGAGACACTCTGTGATCACCTTTGCCACTCCGTCCGGTCCCGTCCGCGCCGTCCCGTCCCAGGCCGACGCCGTCGGAGCCGTGCGCTACATGCTCACCGGTGCCGCCAGTGGAACCGTCCACGTGACCGCGACCAGCAGCCCCGCCCGGTGGGACCGGTTCGACGCCGTCCGGGCCACCCTCGGATCCACCAGCGCGCGGGAGTTGCCCGCCGAGCCGCTCGTGCGCATCCGCGGCCGCGCCTACCAGGGCAGCACCGTCCGGGTGCTCGCCTACTCCGCCGACGTGCCCTGGGGGTGGCAGGACCCGATGCCCCTGGTCGACACGGACGACCGCCCCGCACCCGAGCAGGCCAGCCCGCCATCCTGCGCGCGTGCGCCAGCGACTACGCCGCGCGCAGCGACTTCCCCAGCCTCCAGCATGCGGCCCGTCGCCACGACCCCCCGCAGCTGCTGAAGTGGCTGGACGCGATGATCTCCCACGCCGAACGGGTGCAGGCCCGCTGCCCGGAGGAGGCCGAGGCCCACCGGGTCCGGGCCGCCCGCAGTCTCGCCGCCTGGTGGACGCTGGCCCGCTGGTTCACCGCCCGCCCGCACCCGGTGCTCGCGCTGCTGCTGGCACCGGGCCGCGAGAGCCTGGCCCACCGCGCCGAGTACCTGCCGAAGTGGGCCGCGATCAGCAGGGGCGCAGCCGATGAGGAGGGCCGCCGTCTGACGCTCTTCCAGTCGGAGTACGAGGGGTTGGCCCGGCCCGCCGCCGCGCCGGAGAACCGGGACCGCCGTACTTCGTGGTCGGTCAGTGGAAGGGCGGCGGCGACGTCGACATCTGGCACGTGGAGGAGGCCCCCGCCGATCCGGGCGAACGGGCCGATCTGTGCGACGAGTACCGCGAGGACGCCGACAACGGTTCGGGAGCGTCGAAATCGTCTACGCGGCCAGCCCGGAAGCCGCAGCCGCGCAGGCCCGCCGGGAGGCGCGCGAGACCAGCGAGCGCATCCACCGCGAGCTCACCCGCCCGTAGGCCGACACGGCCGCTCCCCGGGGTGGCCTACCGCCAGGCCGCCCCGGCCCCTGATCACGAGGAGAGAAGCCCCGTGGCATCGTTCGCCCACGCCACCCCGGAACGCTGCGCCCAGCTCGGCCGCGCCCTCACCGCCGCCGGCCTCGCCTGGAGCGACAACGGCCGCCAGGACGACCCGCAGTTCCTCACCTACACCGTGACCGACCCGCACGGCCGCATGTGGCAGGTCAGCCCGGCCACCAACTTCCAGATCTCCCCGTCCAGTCCGGGGCAGATCTGGCAGGCCAGCTGCGCGGCACTGATGACGAGGGCCCCGGTCCTATCCGCCCGCCAGGCGGCGGAGCACATCAAGGACGTCCCGGCATGAGCAGCCCACCGCCGCCGTTCCAGCCCGAGGACTTCGAAGAACGGTGCGAGACCTGCAACGCCCCGCCCGGACAGCTCTGCCACGCCTGGTGCGACACCGGATACACCGCCGAGGACGCCCGTGCCGACGCCGAGCGCCACGACGCCCAACGCGACGCCAAGCCCCCTGCACCGTAGGCGCACCACCCCCAGTCCCCCGCCCCGCCCCCTCCCAAAGGAGACCCGCCGTGGAACTGTCCACCCCCGCCGGCTTTGAGTCCCTCACACGCTCGGTTGCCGAGCAGCTCTGCGCCGACCGCACCGAGCAGGACGGCGACACCGGCCGGGTGCGGATCGTCTACGCCGACGGCCGCGCCCTTGAATTCACCCCCAACCGCCCCCGGACCCGGATCACCGTCACCGCGGTTCTGCCCGAGCAGGCAACCGCGCACGGCATCGAGGTCAAGGCGATCACGGTCACGGCCCTGCCCCGCCCGCGCCCCAGCGAGAGCCAGGCCAAGGCCACCGCACGGCACACGGCCGACCACATCCGTCAGCGGCTGCTGCCCGCGCACACCGCCGCCCTGGCCGAGCTGCGCGAGCGCACCGCCCCCCAGGTGGCCACGCTCCAGCGTGCCGACGCCGCCCTTGCCGGATTCCTCGACCGCCCCCGTGGCGGGGTGGCGATCTCCGAGCAGCCGGTACACCGCCCGCTCGGGTGGACCGCCCGGTGCGCCGTCGCCTGGTGGCACACGCTCGACCGGCCCTCCCGCGCCGTGGCACCGTTCATGGCCGACGTCCTGCGCCGGGCCGGACTGGCGACGACGGAGCCGCACGGCAGCGGCTACGTGTTCTTCGCCGAGCCCCCGGCCGAGCAGCCCGACACCCGTTTTCGGATCGCCCCTGCCGCCGGGGGCAAAGGGTGGGACCTGGTCGACGAGTTCACCGGCGCGTGCGTGCGGACGTACGACGACCGAGAGTGGGCCCAGGGGATCGCCGAGAGCGCGAACGGCGAGGAGGACGCCGCCCGGCGCGCCGCGCTACACCCCTCGCCGGGTGGCGAGCTGCCCGCTCGCTGTTGGCCGACTCGTTCTCAGGTGCCGGGGTTTCCTGCGGGCAGACGAGCGGGCTGAGTTCAGGGTGCCAGAGATGGACCGTCTCCAGCCTGCGTACGCATGATCCAGGTTGTGCACCACTGGCGGCACTTCACGGTCAACGGCTCCGTGTCAGCCGGCCACATTGGCGGACTGGGCAGGAACAATTGGATGCCGCCTTGCCGCTTCGGGTCGGGCCAGTACCAACCGAACCGGGCCCCAGGTGGGCTGTACCAGTAGCGGCGGTACCAGCAGATCCCCGAGTGCTGGTGCAGTGCGAGCCCGATGGCGCACGCTGCTTCCTCGAAATTGCACTCGTAGCACAACAGGCCACGAACAAGGCCAGTGGTGTGGTCGTGGTCGATGACCTGGGGCGGCCCCGGGCATGTGGCACATCGGCCGTGCTGGACTCCCCACAGGCGCCACCAGACGTACCAGCGCGGCACTTTGCCTGGGCGTATCCAGAACTCTGGTAGTGGGCCGTGCCAGGGGCGGATCACCGTGTTGGGCCACAGCCGGTTGCCTTCGGGGCAGCGCGCTGCTCGTGGAACTACCGCCGGGTTCACTGGATCGCCGACCCATTCAGCATATTTGGGGTAGCAGATGCGGCAGTAGCGTCGCTCGCTGTCGTAGGCAGGGTGGTAGAGGCCTTCGCTGTCGAGGCGGATGTCTTCTGGCCACGCGATCGGCAGTGGTTTCAGGATGGGCGGGCGGCACCAGTTCGGGCTCCCGATCGGCCGGCCCCGCATTTGGGCGCCGCGGATCGCGCGAAGAATGTTGTCCAGCTCTTCAGAGAGTTGTGAGGGGGCAGCGGTATCCGGTGCCGCTGCGGGGAATGCCGCGGCCAGCAGTCGCAGTACTTCCTGCAGCGGTAGGGTGGCGGGCCGGGCGGGAGTAGTCACGGACCCATCTTGGACGTTTACGAGGGCCTGAGCCCGGCGCGGCGGTCGTTGTCAGTGCGGTACGCCATGCTGCCTTCTTCACAAGTGGTGGGAGGTACGGGGTGGATGAGACGGTGGCGGACCGTCCTGAACTTGTTGCGCAGCTGGCTGAGGAGGCGGGCCCGGCGCATCTCGTGTCGTTGCGGCGCCGGGGGAAAGTGCCGTGGGTTTGCCCAAAGGGTGTGGATCACCGGTGGGAGGCGTCTCCATACAACCGGGGCGTGTTGGGCCATGGTTGTCCGTATTGCGCGGGCAAGCGGCCGAGCGTTGGCCGGAACCTTGCGGTGCTGCACCCGGCTGTCGCGGCGGAGCTCGACGCCACACTCAACGATGGGTTGCGAGCGGAGGATCTGCTGCCGGGCAGCCACACGCGTATTTGGTGGCGCTGCGCTGTCGATCACGGGCATGTGTGGCAGGCGGAGGTACACACTCGCACGAAGACGAAGCCGCGACCTGCGGGTTGTCCGTGGTGTTCTGGCAATCGGCTCGACCCCGCGTTGCGTTCGCTGGCGGTGATCCACCCGAGGGTGGCGGCGGAGTTCGACGTCGACCGCAACCACGGCATTGATCCCGGACAGGTGTCTTACGGCTCCAAGCGTGTGGTCTGGTGGCGTTGCTCGGCTGGCACGGACCACCGATGGCAGGCCGCCATCTGTGCTCGGACCAGCGCTTCGAATCCAACCGGCTGCCCGTGCTGTTCCGGGTACCAGTTGTCGGTCACTAACAGTCTGGCCGCGCGTCACCCTGAGCTCGCAACCGAACTCGATCCGGCGCTCAACGATGGACTGACGCCCGAGGAAGTCCTCGCCGGGACGCGCCGGGTCGTCACCTGGCGTTGTCCGGAGGGTCCCGATCATGTCTGGGCTTCTCCTGTGGTGCATCGCACGGCCACAGGTAACGGCTGCCCCTTCTGCGCTGGCCGACGGGCGTCAGTCACCAACCGTCTGTCGTTGCATCCCGACGCTGCGGCCCAGTTCGACCTGGGTCGCAATGCTCCGCTGACCCCCGGTACACTCTCGGGCCGGTCAAGCGCCAAAGCCTGGTGGGCGTGCTCCGCTGGCCCCGACCATCGGTGGCAAGCCGCACCCTCTGTCCGCACCAACCCCGGCAGTTCGACTGGGTGCCCCTACTGCGCTGGCCATCTGATCTCGGTCACGAACGCGCTTGCGACCCGCGCCCCCGAGGTCGCCGCCGAACTCGACCCGCTCCTCAACGACGGTCTAACACCGTGGCAGGTCACCGCGTCGAGCAGCCGCAGCATCACTTGGCGCTGCCGTCGAAACCCTCTACACATCTGGACCACCTGCTGTTCGGCCCGGACTGGTCCTTTGCGCTCCGGCTGCCCCCACTGCCGCCTTACTCGCACGTCCCGCCGGCAGCTCAGGCTTGGTTTCGAACTCCGGGCCTTACTGCCGGGTACGCAGCCGACCGGCGCCAAGTTGACTGCGGGTGGCAGACGCTGGGAGGTCGACATCCTCAATTCCGCGCACCGTATTGTCGTCGAGTTCGATGGCTGCTTCTGGCACGCCCGTCCCGGTTCTGAGGCTCGCGACAGGCGTAAGTCTGACGCCATTCGCGCTGCTGGATACACGCTCATCCGGGTCCGCGAGGACCCGCTGCGCGTGCTCCATCCTCACGATGTGAGTGTTCGAGCCGGGGATGCGAAGGCGGCGGTTGTCGCGGTTCTGAACCGCATCATGGAGATCACGGGCCAGCCCATTCCGGGGGCTGTCGCTTACGCGGCGGCCCCCACCCTCCTCGCGGCAGAAGCCTTTCATGCCTACGTGGAGGGCACCTTGCGAGACGACAGAGCAGACACGCTGTGGTAGTGGTCGGGATGCGTGTGGACGGGCGGCGGGATGTCGGGACGCCCGGGCTGGGGAGAGGTCTCCGGCTGGTCGAGCGTCGCCAGGATCTTCGGGGTGAGGCCGTAGCCCTCGGCGAGGAGCTGGAATAACGGGGCAGGTGTCTCCGTAGTTGAACTCGGTCCACCCGTCGAGATAGCCGGTTTCATCCTTGGCGGGACAGGAGTGGCAGCATCCGCCGTGCGAGTAATGCCCGGTCGGCGGTGCAGCGGCGCAGTACAGCGGCCGGGTCGTGGCGGACGATGTGATAGGCCACGTCTCGGTCGCCGGTGGAGATCGGGTCGTCGGCGAGGTCAACGACGCCGGTGGAGGGGCATGTCCACTGTGGCGCTTGGAGTTCGGCGGCAGTGCATGCCTGGTGTTCGGTTTTGTCGATTGCTGAGGGATCCAGCCGTGCAGGTCAGGCACCGGGCTGCTCTTCTCCGTCGAGCGCGCGGATCGGTCGCACGGGTACGACACCGCGTAGGTCGGGTAGCCGCGGGCCGAGCAGTACTCGCACTCGCCGGTGTTCTCGTTCCGCGGGTGTAGCGCGCGGACGCGGTCGGCTGCGGTGAGGAGCTGCTCTTCGTTCGGGTGTTCCTCAGTGCCGTGCCGGTCGCGGGCCCAGGTCGCGGACTACTCGCTGTAGTGGTCGAGGGATAGCCAGCCGTCGCGGGTGTCGGTGCCCCAGCAGCGGAACACCCAGACGTTCTCCCTTCGGTCGTTGCGGTATGGCTCTACGACGAGGCCGGTGTGCGGCCCGGTCGCTTCGATCGCTGCCGGGGCGGTGGTCACGCAGCCCCAGGTGTGCGGTTCCTGGCCGCAGCTGTGCGCGACCCGCTGAGTCTCGGGGTGGTGCCGGTCTCCTGCGGCCCTGGGATGCCCACCACGTTGAGAGCAGCGTGTACGGCGCGCCGGATCATCGCGTTCCTGTTGACGACGGTGGTGGGCAGGAAGTCGCGGGGCTGTCTGCGGATGTACGCGAACACGGCGTCGTATGCGGGCTGGCGTGAGTCGGTCGATCACTTGGGCGCCAAGATGACGCAGGCGACCGGCGCCTTGCAGGGCGATCATGGTCGTCCCGTTCCGGTGTTTTGGCCCGCGTATCAAACTCGTGGCATGCGCGTTCCACGGATACCGCGAGATCTCGCGAAGCCCGGCCCTACAAGCGTTCAGGAGAAAGCGAGTTGACGGAAGGTATTGCGTACGTCGGTCAGGGGCTGACGGTCGCGCGTGTAGTACAGCTTGTTGGTCAGCAGCACCGCCCAGCGGTCCTGATCGGGTGAGATCCACATGCCGGTGCCGGTGAACCCGTAGTGCACCCACACGTGCTGCTCGTCGGTGGTGCCGGGGGCCGGGTGCCAGAAGAGGCCGCGGGCAGGCTCCAGGCCGCCGGTCTGCACGGTCAAGGAAGTGGCCGTCCACTCAGCCCCGAAACCGGCCTGAGCAGGGGCCGCCGAGGCGTCCAGCATGTACCGCAGGAAGCGGATCAGGTCGCCGAGGACGGTAAAGGCGCCAGCAATGCCGCACACCCCGCCCAGCAGGCGGGCGGAGAAGTCGTGGGCGACGCCCTTGAGGTGGGTGTCGGTGTCCTGGTCGAGCTCGGTCGGCGCACAGCGGGCGGCGATCTCGGCGGGCAGTGGGCCGAAGCGGGTGGAGGTCATGCCGAGCGGCTGCCAGGTGCGGGCGTCGGCCAACTGGTTCAGGGGCTGGCCGGAGAGGTGTTCGGCAAGGTAGCCGAGGATGAGGGCGGCTCGGTCGGTGTACTCGACTGCCTCGCCGGGCGGCCGGTGCAGAGCCTCGTGCAGCACACCGACCCGGATGACCTGCCGATCGGTGCCGTAGAGGTTCTTCAGCTGGGCCCGCAGCGGGACGCCTGCGGTGTGGGTCAGCAGCTGGCGGGCGGTCACTATGCCGAGCGGTCGGTCGGTGACCTCGGGCCAGAGGGCGCCGAGCGGGGCGTCGAGGTCGAGGACACTGTCTTCCCACAGGGCACCGACGGAGGACCAGACGGCGAGGATCTTGGTGAGGCTGGCGGCGTCGAAGACGGTGTTGGGCTGCATCTTCACACCCGGTTCGTCGGGGTCCAGGACCCCGGTGACGCCGGATGCCCGGATGCCGGCGGCGTCGCCGGCGGCCCACACGGCGCCGGGGTAGACCTTGTTGCGGACGCCTTCGTCCAGCAGGGCTTTGATGCGGTCGGTGCGGTACGTCATGGTCTCCCTGTTCGCCGTCGGCTCCCGCCGGTCAGCGTAGTGACGTGGACGGGGCAGGCCGGGCAGTGGCGCGTCGTCCGTTGCGGCTGTGCCGCCGCGCTGCCGCTAGCTTGGGGTGCTGGGTCTAGCGGCTCTCGGCGCTGGGTTCAACGCTGTGACCAGGCATCTAGCGGCCTAGCGACCGCCGCCTCCTGGTCTGGGAGGCCGGTTTAGGTGAGCTGATGGCCCAGGTCGTCCAGGGCCTTGGCGGTCGCTGAGAGGGGGTAGTGGGCGGCGTTGGCATGGCCCGCCTGCCGTAGGGCGGGCAGCAGCCCGGGCGCGGTCCGCAGCCGGGCCAGGTCGCGGGCGAGGGCCGCGGGGTGGGTGAAGTCGGTGGCCATGGCGGAGGCGGCAAGGGCCTCGCTCAGGCCCGGCACCGGCTGGTAGAGGACGGGCAGCCCGCATGCCTGGGCTTCGAGGGCGACCAGGCCCATGGCCTCCAGGGTGGTGGACGGCATGACGAGCACGTCGTGCTCGGTGAATGCCTTCCACAGCTGGGGGCGGCGGAGCCAGCCCAGATAGCGGGCCCGGACCCCGGCCCGTTTCAGCAGGGGCGCCAGTGCATGGAACTGGGGTGTGGGGGCGGCGATGCTCAGCTCGACGCCCTGGACCGGAGCGAGGCTCTTGACCAGGGCTTCGGCGCCCTTCTCGGCAGTGAGCCGTCCCGCGTACAGCAGCCGCAGATGGCTCATCGGCGCGCGGGGCGGGCGGGCCGGTGGGGCGGTCAGCAGCCGGTCCGGGATGCCCCAGGGGATGTGGGTGATCTTCCGGCGGTCGGTCTGCGGGGCGAGCTTGATCAGGCGGTCGGCCATCGCGCCGGTGGGCACGACGATGGCGTCGGCGGCCCGGGCAGTCTCACGCAGGATCTGGAGTTGGTCGAGGTGGGCCTCGGCGAACAGGAGGTCGGTGCCGTGGACCAGGGCGATCCTGGGATGTACGGGAAAGGCCCGTATCAGGGCCGGGGTGGCGCCGAAGGCGAGGTGCTGCAGGTGCAGAACACTGATCTGGGCGGCGTCGAGCACGGCTGTCAGCGACGTGCGCAGGGTCGCGACGTACCGGCTGAAAGCCGGACCCTCCAGGCACTTTCCGGTGATGGACAGCAGCTCGAGTCCGGCCGGGAGGCGGGGACGGGCACCGGTGGGGGCGAGCATGAACGCTCTCGCGGGGATGAGGGGCTTCTCGCCGGTGTACAGGTCGAGGAAGAGCTCGACGCTGCCGCCGGGACTGCCGACGGGCAGATCCAGGAAGGTGGCGGCCCGCGGACCGGACGGGGGGCTCGCAGGGCGGCTCATCGGCTGCCTCCGTTGATCTCCTCGTAGAGGCGGGAGATGTCAATGCCGTCCGTGGCCGCGTACTTCGCCGCCTGGTGCTGGTAGCTGTCCGGATGCCCGTGCGCGGCGATGAAGACGAGCTTGCCGAAGGTCATGCCCGGGTAGACCCGCACGGGCTTGGCTGCACGGATCTCCAGGGTCCAGCGGATCGCGTGTCCCTGGTGGCCGAGCGGGGCGGAGACGTGGACCCAGATGCCCAGAGAGCCGATGGTGCGGTCACCGTTGAGCATCTGCGCGAACGTCTCCGAGCCCGTCCGCTCGTGGGTGACGCCGAGGTAGAGCAGTCCGGGGACGAGGATGAGGCCGTAGTGGGGGATGTCCTGTTCGGTGAACGCGGTGGGAGCGGCGGCGTCCAGGTCGCCGTCGCAGACGCGGATGGTGTCGCCGAGCCGCCAGTCGTAGGCGTTCGGGGAGACGCGGACGGGATCGTAGGGATCGATGATGATCTCCCCGGTGTGGACGGCAGCGGCGATGGCGGGGCCAGTGAGGATCACGAGGCCACCGCCCTCATGCGGGCCGCATCGCGCCAGTAGCGGGAGGGCTGGGGGCCGGCGGCGGCCTGGTACTTGCCGCGGTAGAGGTCGATGTCGCCGGTGGAGACGAAGAACATGACCTGCCCGATCTTCATGCCCGCGTACACCCGCAAGGGCCGGATCGGGGAGAGCATCAGGGTCCACTGGCCGTGGAATCCGATGTCGCCGATGGGGGCGGTGATCTCGACGAACAGGCCGAGCCGGCCGACGGAGGAGCGGCCGAACAGCAGCGGAACGAAGATGTCGGAGCCGACCTGTTCGAGGGTGTGGCCGAGGTAGAGCTCGCCGGGCTGGAGGACGTAGCCGCCGGGGCCGATCTCGACGGCGGTGGTGGGGTTGGGGTGGTGGGCGTCGATGACGGGGGCGGTGTAGGTCAGCAAGGTGGGGCCGAGGCGGACGTTGTAGCTGTTGGGATTGACCTGGTCCGGTTCGAAGGGGCTGATCGTTAAGCGGCCGTCGTGAGCGGCTGCTGTGATCTCGGGGCCGGTGAGGATCATCGGGCGCCTTCCTCCTGGTCGGGCAGTGGGGTGGCAACGATGCGGCGGACGGTCTGGCCGAGCCGGAGTCCGGCCTCGTGTGTGCGTCCGCCGAAGTAGGTGTCGGCGAGGTAGTCGGTGGTCAGCACGGACCGGATCTCCTGCGGCAGCGTGCGGGGCGCGATGGCCAACGGCCCGACCCGCTCGGCCAAGTACGCGAGCAAGCCGTCCATGTCGGCCGTGTATGCGTCGGGGAGGAAGGCGTGGACGAGCTGGTTGTCGAACGGTTCGATGGCCAGCAGGTCCCCGAGCGTGAGCACATCGGTAAGGCGAGTGGGCCGCAGAGTGGTGTCGTTGAGGATGACCGCGTCGGCGCCGAGCCCGGTGTGCAGCCGGTCCGCGATGTCCTGCAGGAGGCGGTGCCGGTCCAGCTCGGTGTCCCGGTAGGGCTCGTTGACGGTGCCGAGGCGGGCAGCGAGCATCCGGCCGGCGAAGGCGATCTTCTCCTTCAGGGCGGCGAGTTCGGCGGGGACCGTGCCGTTGTCGGGGAAGGGTGCGGTGCGGGCGGCCCATCCGGACCCGACGGGTTCGGCGGCGGCGTATCCGGCGCCGAGCTCGCCGCCCTTGACCACAAGGGTGTCGCCGACGTTCAGCGGCCCGTAGGTGCTGCTGTGGCAGTGCCCGGCGAAGATGACGTCCACGAACGGGCAGGCGACGGCGAGTTCGAGGTCCGTCTCGAAGCCGGAGTGGGACAGCACCATCCACGCGTCCACGTGGTGGTGGTGTTCCAGCATCAGTTCGCGCAAAACGGTGGCGGGATCGGTGACGCGGTGCCCGGCCCGCTGGTCGACGGGGATGGTGTGGAACGCCCTGACGCCGATGACCGCGGTGACTGCGACACGGCGGCCTTGCACGTCGACAATGCGTATGCGGTCGAACAGCGGCCGCCCAGTACTGTCGTCGACGGCGTTGGCGCACACGGTCATCTCACGCAGGCTCGGCTCGAAGTAGTGGGGCCAGCCGTGGTTGCCGGGGGCAAGGACGTCATACAGCGTCGTGAGGATCTCTCGCTCACTGGCCCCCTTGCCCAGCTGGTAGTAGCCGGTGCCCTCGAAGAAGTCGCCGCAGTCGGCAATCAGCGAGGTCGCCCGCAGACCGTACAGGTGCGGAAGCAGGCTGTCGGCCCGGTCGAGGGCGGAGTGGACGTCAGTGGTGGCCACGATCTGGGTGAAGGTCCTGGTCATTGCAGTACCTCGGTGATGTCGGCGCCGAGCGTGCGGAGTTTGCCCGGCAGGTCGGCGTGTCCACGCCGAAGCTGGTCGAGGCCGCTGACGGTGGTGGCGCCGCGGGCGTTCAAGGCGGCGATCATCAGCGCGGAGCCGGTGCGGATGTCGGTGGCCTGCACGCCGGTCCCGCTCAGCCGCTGGGGGCCGACCAGGCGGCAGTGGGTGGCAGAGAGTTCTTCGATCACGCCGCCGAGGCGGGTGAGCTGCGGGATCAGGTTGCTGTGGCGGCCGGGGTTGATGTCGTCGCAGAACAGGTGGATGCCAGGCAGAGTGAGAGCCAGGGCCATCAGCGGGGGTTCGAAGTCAGCGTCCAGGCCGTCCGGAGCCAGTGAGGCGATCGCCCGCAGCGGCCGTCCGCCGACCGTGCGGGCCTGGTGGACGGTGATGGCGTCGGGGGCAAGCGTGATGGGAACGCCGACCCAGTCCAGCAGGCCCGCAAGGGCCTTGAGGTCGGGGCCGTTGATGCCCTCGATGCGGCCCTCGCCGCCGGTGGCCGCGATCGCACAGGCCAGCGTGCCCGCCTCGGTCTTGTCGCCGGGGACCGTCCAGGCGACGGTGCCGGCCGTAGCGCCCGGCGGGGGGTCCAGCGTGATCTGGTCCTCGCTGGCATGGGCCTGCCACCCGGCGGTGCGTAAGGCGGCGAGCACCCCGGTGGTCTCCGGCGACAGGTTCGGATTGCCCAGTTCCAGGCGACTGCCGGAGGCGACCGCCCGGCACACGGCGGCAATGCTCGCTCCGCGTGAGCGGAACGGCAGCGTGAGGACGACCTTGTCGCGAGTCTGTCCGGCGCGTACGCGGTATCCGGTGTCGTCGAGCAGGACAGTGTCACCGAACGCCTCGTACACCTTGAAGTGCAGGTCCATCCCGCGGTCGCCGATCCGGCAGCCGCCCGGCCAGGGCAGCACCGCCTGCCCGCAGGCCGCCAGCAGCGGCGCCACCAGGTAGTAGGAGGCCCTGATCCGGGCCGCGTCCGCCAGCTCGGGTACCCCGATCGGGCCGCCCTTGGGCATCACGATCACGGCCCCCGGCTCGGCGACCGGGTGGGCGACGCGGTAGCCGCACTGCTCAAGCAGGCCGAGCATCCTCTGGACGTCGGCACTGGCGGGGACGCCGGACAGGTGCACCCCGCGACGGAGAGACGCGGCGGCGGCCAGAAGCGGCAGGGCCGCGTTCTTCGATCCGTCCGCCCTGACCGTGCCGGCCAGCGGGCGGCCGGGCCGGACGGTGACGGCGTCGACGCCGGTCATGCGGGCGGGAACAAGCTCCATCAAGAACCTCCAGGGCACGAGCGGTTGGGGCTGCAGGTGGTGCCGGTCATGCAGTGCTTCGAAGGGGCGGTCCGGCCGCCGGCAACGGGGGTGTGGCAGCGGCCGGACCGCGAACGGCACCGCTCTCAAGGAGGAGGAAGGAGCGGTGCCCGCCGCACACGCGCCGGGGCGCCGGTCGCGCGGTACGGCCGGCCCCGGCCCTGCGGGCGGCCCGAGGAAGGGGGGCAGCCGTCGTGCGGGCCGGAAGATGTGTCAGACGTCCACGAGGGCCGGGGCGGACAGGGCGCAGGTGATCTGCTTGCCGACTTCAGTCGGCTTCACCGTCCAGCCCGGGGCGAGCGCGTCGAGAATCCACAGCCCCCGCCCGGCCTCGGCTTCGGCGTTGTCCGGTGCCTGGTCGCGGCGCTTGGGAACGGCGGCGGCCTCAGGGTCGTGCACCTTCACCAGCACCAGATCGTCTTGGGGCTGGACCTGGACGATGACCGGGGCCCAGGGGCCGCAGAGCCGCACCGCGTTGCCGACGAGTTCGCTGGCCACCAGTTGTGCCGCGTCCGCGATCTCCTCGCCTATTCCCGACCCGGTGACCGTCTTGAACACCGCCTGCCGCATCTCCCGCAGATGCTCCGGGCTGGCGCTCATGTGGAGGACGAATCCGGCGTCATGGTGCACCAGGTAGAAGCCGCAGGATGCCTGCGGCAGGACGTCGGTAGGTCCGGTGTGGGCCTGGGCTTCGTGCATGGCGTGCTCCCCAGTCGACAGAGCGGGCAGCCGGCCGAGGAGTCGGACCGGGCTCGCGCTGTGGGTCGGCACGTCGGCCCCCGAGAGCGGTGATTCGCCCCAGGAAGTCGGCGTAAGGCAACGGCATATGACACGAAGCGCGATGAAGTCATCACGCCTCGCAACCGTTAGCCAGCATGCCCTGAGGCATCTCGATTGGGCAACATGCCCAATCGAAATTTCCCAGATTGGTTGTCCATCCCTCGGGCAAGGGCCACACTGTCGCCATGGCCTGGAAGAGGAATCCTGCCCCCAAGTCCATCTACCGACGTCAACTCGCGGCCCGGCTCAAGGAATTGCACGACCAGTCCGGGAAGACGCTGGCCGAGGTCGGCCAGATCATCGAGGTCAACCAGGGTTCGCTCAGCCGCATCATGAACGGGGACCGCGGCACCTCCCCTGTCCTGGTGAAGGCACTGCTCGACTGCTACGGCGTCACCGACCCGGCTGTCCGGGACGACATCTTGGACCTGGTCCGCGCAGATCAGGCACAGCGTCAGAAGTGGTGGCGCAAGTACTCCGCGGTCATCAACACCACCCAGTACGGCGGCTACCTGGAGCTGGAGCAGAGCGCGACGACCCTGCGGTCCTATGAGCCCCAACTGGTCCCCGGACTGCTGCAGACCCCCGAGTACGCCCGCCAGGTGATCACCGCAATGCGCGTCGACCTGGACGCCAAACAGGTCGAGGCCCTGGTGGACGTGCGGATGAACCGCCAGACGCTGCTGGTCCACGACGATGCGCCGAAGCTGTGGGCGGTCATCGACGAGGCCGCCTTCCGCCGCATCGAATCCCGGCCGACCGTCCTCAAGGAACAGCTCGAACACCTGCTGGACGCCGAGCCCCGCACCAACATCACCCTGCAGCTTCTACCGTTCGCCGCCGGGTTCCATCCCGGCTTGTACGGATCGTTCATGCTCATGGGTTTCCCCGAGCCCAACCCGGACGTGGTCTGGGTGGAGAATCTGACCAACTCGGTGTACTTCGAGGGATCAGACGATGTGGGGCGCTACACCGAGGTCTTTGACCACCTGCGGGCCACGGCCCTCGGCCCGCCCGAGACCCGCAGCCGTATCAAGAGCATGCTCAAGGAGCTGTAAGTGAGCAACACCAAGCCCGACCCCGCCGAGCTGGACTTCTCCACCGTCACCTGGGAGAAGAGCCCGTTCAGCGGGGGCAACGACAACTGCGTGGAATTCGGTGTGATCGGCGACCTGGTCGCCGTGCGCGACTCCAAGCGGCCCGAGCAGACCCCGCTCGTGTACACCCGAAGCGAGATCGGGGCCCTGCTGGCCGGAGCGAAAGCGGGCGCCTTCGACCACCTGGCCTGAGCACTCACCGGCCGTGACCTGAGACAGCCGTAGACGAAAAGCGGCGGCCGACCCCAGCGTTAGTGGGGTCGGCCGCCTTCGCCATCCTCGCAGACCCGGGCAACGGAGCACGTGAAACCCACATCTCAGGCTGGTTCCCGCCGCCAGCCGGTCCTGCCACGAGCCCGAAGGCCTCTCCTCCATGCCATTCACGGGCTCGGCGCCGCGGCCCCACAACTGCTGGCCCAGGAAGAGATCATCCGCAATCTCGGTTGCTCCTCTGCGAATTCGCGTCCCGCCCCGACCTGCTGCTCTCCGTCAACCGGTGCCGCGGCTGGCCGACCTGCACGCCGAGGTCAAGCAGGTACGGGGGACAGCTTCCGCGCAGACTGGCTTATCACCGACTTGATCCGGCACGCCTCGACCTGCGGGGCGCCCGACCCCGGCGTCGTGTGCACGGACGACGGCCCGGAGTTCACCGCCCTGCAGGAGCAGGTCCGCCAGGCGCTGAGGAAGGATCCTCGCAAGGAGCCTGAGCTGGCCTGCCGCGGCGGCTGCGCGCTGTGCGACGGCTGCACCGTCTGCAGCTGACACCCGCGTATACCGGGCCGGTTCTGTCCGGCCCCGGCCCGGCACACGTCCCTTTACAGTGGATTGAAGGAGATGACCATGGACACCAACCCCACCGCCCTGCTTTTCGATCTCGCCGCCCGCGCCCAGGATCTGAGCGACCGGGACGCACTGCAGGCCCTTCTTGCCACGGGCCACCGCGCCTGGTGCGAGGGCGTCGCCGACGTCCGGTCCGGCATCGGCCGGGAGGCCGCGGGCCTGTCCGACGTCCAGCTCGCCGAGCGGTGCGCTGCTGGGGGCGCGCCGTGGGAAGCGGGGATGACGCGCAGCCAGGCGGTCTCCGCGCTCGCGTTCGCGATCTGGGAGGCCGCGCCGGCCGCCATGGCCTACACGGAGCTGGAAGAGCGCACCGCGCTCTTCGGTGTCTGCCTTCTTGGCGAGGAGCTTCTGTAGCCGGTCTGGCGCTGGGCTGGACACGAACCCAGCCGCTTTGGCATTATCGAACCTGTCACGCTCGTCCGGGCGCCGGCACCACCTTGCTGATCCTTCCAAAGGAGCTCAGATGTCTCCCGCCGAGCGGCTCGTGGACACCGCGCAGATCGTGTCCGAGTTCGGCACGAGCAAGCCCCGGATCAGCGAGTGGAGCAACGACCCGGATAGCGGTTTCCCCGCGGTCGCGCACACCGAGGGCCGCAAGCGGTTCTGGCACCACGGCGAGGTCGCGGCGTTCTTCGCCAAGCGCGCCCCGAAGAAGCGCACGCTGCCGGCCGCGGCACTCGAGGCCGACCAGGACGAGCTGCTGACCAAGCGGGAAGTGGCCAAGCTCCTCGGCTACACCCGCACCTCCACCATCGACGCCTACTTCCGCGACCGGCCCGGGTACTTCCCCGAGCCCGACGAGGACGTCGACGGCCCGATGTGGCGCCGGGGCACGATCGTCGCCTGGGCCGCCAGCCGGCCCGGCAAGGGCCGGCGCAGCTCCAGCCCGACTACTGCACTGCCCCCGGTGCCGGTCGATGGGGATCCTGACGAGCTGTTCGGTACAGCCGAAGTCGCGAGCCTGCTCGGCTACGGCAGCACCGCCTCCTTCTCCAGTGCCCTCTACCAGGGGCGCATCCCCGAGCTGCCCGAGCCGGACGCCCTGGAGAAGGAAGAAGGCAGCCGCGGCCGGGCTCGCAAGAAGTGGCGCCGCGCCACCGTCGTCGCCGCCGCCCGCCAGCGCGGTGTGCTGCCGCCTGTCGGCCAAGACGAGAACGAGGACCTGGTCGGCGCCGCCGACGCAGCCCGGATCCTCGGCTACAGCAACGCCGACAGCTTCATCAGCGCGCTCGGGCACGGACTCCTGCCCGATCTCGAGCAGCCCGACGGGTTCGAGTACCGCCGCGGCAGCGCCGGCCGACCGCGCCAGCAGCGCTGGAGACGCTCCCGCCTCGAGGAGCTGGCCGCCCGCCGGTCCTCAACGCCCTGACAGGGCACTGAACCGCGTCGCGAGCGGGATACCGTAAAACCGCGGCCTCTGGTTTAAGGGATCGACGAACTCCCGGCGGGCCAGACGCCGCACGATGGCCGGTATGGAGAGGCCAGCCACCTCTCCGCCGCGAAGCCGCACGGCTTCGCGGCACCGGCCATCGCCGTTTCCTGAACGGTCTCTCGGACGCCGACCCGAGCAAATCTCGCTTCCGTGCGTGAACCTCACCAGCTACCCGCTGGTCGGTGTCGGCTCCGTCTGCCGCCGCAGTCGGTCAAGGATGTTGAGGTCGGGCTACAACCTGGCCTCCGCCTTCGATCTTCGTCCGCGGGTAGGAGAGGCGGGCGACGAAGCCGCAGGGTGTTGTCCGGTGCCATGGTGTTCAGGAGGCCTCCGGGTGCGGCCCGGTTACCTCCACTCTGTACTCGACTTTCAACGCGTCGAGGTGCGCGGTGACGTCGGCGTGCTTGGAGTAGGGGTACGTCAGGGTCACGAGGCGGCGTGCGCGGGTGATGGCGACGTAGTAGACCCGCAGCAGTTCGCTTGTTTCCGTGTGGGCCAGCGGGTCTGCCCAGGCCTCGAGGAGTTCGGTGATGTCTTGGGGTTTCGGTAGATGGATGAGGATCGCGTCGGCTTCGCTGCCCTTGGCCTGGTGGACGTTGGAGCTGCGCATGGTGGCAGGCTGCTCTTCTTCGTCGGCTTTCTCGGGCAGTCCGATCAGTGAGCGGATGGGCTTGTCCAGGTCGGGCTTGGCCAAGGAAAGGATCTTTGGGGCGGTCAGTTGCGCGTCCGGATGAGGGAGCTGCGCCCTCAGTACGGTGCGGGCCTTGCTGCGCCAGTCGCGGGCGGGTGATGCGTCCACGGCGGGCAGTTGAGCGAGGAAAGCTGCTGCGCGGCGGCGCATGAAGGCTGGTGTGATGTCGTGTGCGGCAAGGGTCTCGGCGAGGGGACCGGTGTCCTCGGGGTGCCAGTAGTCGTTGAGGAAGGTGCTGGCGAGCCCCAGGGCATGGCCGCGGACGGTCGGCGGAGCCTCGTCCGCTGCGAATACCGCGGCGGCCCAGGCCAGGGCTTTGGCGTCCGGCTCTTTGGGCAGGTGGGGTGCCGGTTTCGAGCGGGCCTTGGGGATGGCGGTATTGCGGTGGGCCAGGGCCAGGCATTCTGCGGCGTCGATGCCGATCTGAGCGGCGAAGGCCACGAAGGTCTCGCCGGCAGCGGTGGCATCGAGCAGGCCGGAGATCTTTGTGCGGTGGCGGCCGTAGGGCAGCAGGAGCACAGGGGTGTCGATGGCGTAGTGGTCTCCCACGGACAGGTCCGGGGTGCTGCGCAGGACGGGGCGCAGGGTTGCTGCCAGCTGGCAGATGGGTGGGCTGCTGCGCCAGTTGCCGTTCAGTTCCAGGTGGTTGGGGAGGTGCTGGGTGAAGGTGTGGAGGTCTTGCGGGCGGGCGTCATTCCATTCGTAGATGCCCTGGTCGGTGTCGGCGACGATGGCCAGGGGCAGGCCCGCGCGGTGCAGGTGTTCGAGGATGGCGAGGTCGAGTTCGGAGCAGTCTTGTGCCTCGTCGACGACGATCTCGAAGAAGCGATGGCGCAGCAGGTCGGTGACGGCGGGGTCTCTGACGTGGTCGAGGGCGGCGATGCGGACCTCGTGGCCGGTCATATAGCCGCGGGTTTGCCACAGTAGATCGCGTCGGCGCTCGGCGCGGATGACATATTCCTCCTGTGACAACTCCGAGTTGATCAGGTGCTTGCCGGGTTTGGGCCTCTGCACGCGGGTGTGGCGGGTGGTCGGGTCGTAGCTGAACCTGAACAGCGACAGAGGTACTTTGCGTGGGCCCACGACGGCGGCCGGTACATGGTCCCAGGACAGGACGTGCTGCCAGGGCAGCGTGGCGGGTAGGAAGGGCCGCACGAGGTAGCGCCACAGGAAACTGTCGAAGGTCGCGATGTAGTGGGGGTAGGCCGTCAAGTCGGGGCGGTTGCCGGAGCAGCGCTCGCGCAGTTCATCGGCAGCCACGTTGGTAAACGACAGCAGGGCCCGTCCGCTGCGCCGGGGGCCGGGCGGGGTAAGGCAGTGGCGGTCCACCAGAACACGGGTCTTGCCGGCGCCGGGGCAGGCACGAACGAAGACGGGGGCGGCGGCGTGGATGGCCTGCTGTTGCTGCAACTGGGCCTGGCTGCGCCGTGTGTCGAGGTCGCTCATGCGTTCTGGCCATCCACTCCTGCGATCCAGCGGATGGCGGCGGCCAGATGCTCGGGTACCACAAAGCCGTCTGGATTGAGGGTGAGGCGCTCGGCCAGGCGGTAGGCGTAGTCGCCCTTGGGCAGCTTGACGGTGGTGGAGGTGAACAGGCTTCCGAACGCGGCGGCCCGCGCCTCGTCGGTGGCTGCTTTCTCCACCGGCTCCCAGTGATGGTCGGAGCGTGGGCGGAGGTCGAAGAAGACCTCTCCGAGCAGGGAGCGGTTTTCGGCGCGCATCAGCTCCGGTTCCAGAGTGGGCTTGCTTTCGGCGATATGGAAGGCGCTCTCCGGCACCTGCCACTGCAGCAGGTGACGTCTGAGGTAGGAGGCGCGGTTGAAGCCGACCTCCGGCTGCGGGTCGTCCTCACTGTCACCGTTACCGTCGTCTGTTGCAGGTGCGGCCGCAGCCGCGACGAGGTCACCGGTCGGGCCCTCGCCCGCGGCTTCGGTCTGCTCGTCGTTGTCCGGTTCGGTCTTCTTCTTACTGGGGTCCTGGTCGGTGATCAGGACGACACGGTCTGCGATGCGTACGCCGCCCACGTCGGCCAGCAGGGCGCGCATGTAGGGCTTGAAGTCCACGCCGTCGACCGCGACGATGCAGCTGCCGCGGAAGACTGCTTTGGCCCGTTTGCGCGCAGTCTCATCCGGGAGGGTGCCCAGGACCAGCTCGGCGAAGGCGGGTATCAGCAGCGCCTCGGCAAGGCCTTCGACGAGGATCACCCGGGTGCCGAAGAGCATGGCGCTCTTGGTGATGTCGAGGTAGCGGTCCAGTTTGGCCGGCTCGTGCTTGGTGAAGGGGAGCACCGCCACCGGCACGGCGGCGGTGGTGAACGCGAAGCCCGCCGGCGGCGTCTCGGGCTTCTCCTGCGCATCCGCCCCGGCGGCCGTGTCGGCGGATGCGGGTGTGCCGGTTTCCGCCGACACGGCCGCGGGGGTCGCGGGCTGAGGGGCGGGTGTGCGACGCCGTTTGAGTACCACTAGGTCTTCCACCGTGGTGGCGGCGGCCAGCACTGGGGAATGCGTGGTGATGACGACCTGGATGCGCCCCAGCGGGGTCCCCTCGGCTTCCGGTCTGGACTGCTGCGAGTGCCGTGCCTGGGTCTTAAGATGGTCCAGCAGCAGATTCTGCAGCTGCGGGTGGAGATGGGCTTCGGGTTCCTCCACCAGGAACAGCGTCAGGTCCGCGCCACGGGCGGCTTCCAGTTCGGCCAGCACGGTGGCGATGTACAGCAGGTTGGCGTATCCCAGGCCGGAGCGGGCGATGTCTTCGACGTCCAGGCCTTCATCGCTCATCCGCGTGCGCAGTGCCCGTGCGATCGACACCAGCGTTGGATCCGCGAACGACAGCCCCATCTGCTGAGGGTGCGCGCCGGCGGTGAGCAGCGCGAGCGGGTCGTTGATGCGCTTGCGGGCTGCTTTGATCTTGTCGTGTCGCTCCAGGCCGCGGAAGTGCTGGGCCTGTTCCGTCTCGAAGGCCTTGATGGCTTCCTCCCCGCCCAGTTCGGCGGCGAGGATCAGCCGCAGCCGGTTGCCGGAGCTGGAGGCCAGCTCCTGCTGGGCGTTGCGCATCGGCGGCAGGTAGACGTGCCGAATCGTGCGGCGCGCCTCCGGTTCCGGGTCATCCAGCAGTCGGCCCGCCGACCACACCGGGCGCTGCGGCCTCGCGTCGGCGGCCGGCCGGGCGAACTGCACGGTGTAACGGGCACGGTGACCATCCGGCAGGCCGGGCTCTTCGGCCGCACCCACCAGTGCCTGCAGATGCGTGCCTGCTTCTGCTGGCTCCAATCCGCCATACACCGCAGTCAGTTCAGCACTGCTCTCAGCCCAGGGATGGACATCATCCGTCTCCCACCACCTACTGCGCCGCCCGTCCAATGGGTCGGTCAACAGCCGTAGCGCATCGATGAAGTTCGACTTACCCGCGTTGTTCTCCCCCACCACCACCGTCACGCCCTGCCGCAACGGAACATCCATGTCCAGCAGCGACTTGAAACCCTTGGCTCTGACCCGCCCCAGATACAACTTCCACCCCTTATCTCCCCAAGAAAGGGGAGACTATCGGGCCTGTTGGGGTTTGGCAGGGCAAATACTGCAGCGTCACCGCGTGAACCAACAGCGTCACGTCGCCAGCCATCACCCGACCCCCACTCTCCTTGACGTTCTGCCAATATTGTCAACTTCGATACCCGGAGGAATATTTGAAGCTAATCTTTTGAGGTCTGATCTGAGGTGGTACGACGTGAGTGACGTACGTCCGGCGCAGCCGGGGATGCTGGTGGTGGCCCGGGAGTTCCGCGGCATGACGCAAGCCGACGTGGCTGAGGCGATGGTGAAAGCCTCCGGCGGTGATGCGGTGGTGTCGCAGGGGTATGTGAGCCGCGCCGAGAGCGGGCGCCTGGCGGTCTCGGGCGAGCGGCTGGAGCTGTATGCGGCAGCGCTGGGGTATCCGCAGGATCTGCTGTGTCTGAATCCACAGGTGCATGGGATCGGCGTGGGGCTCGTCCACCACCGCAAGCGGGCGTCATTGACCGTCTCCGCCCTGCGGCGCCAGCATGCCCACCTCGCCCTGACACGCGTTCAGTTGCAGGGCATCGCCGCGTGCCGCCCCGGTCTCACCGTGCGGGCTGCGGCCATTCCCACTGTCGCACTCGACGCCCTGACCACGGCCAAGGACGCAGCCCGACAGGTTCGCAAGACCTGGGGCATGCCGTCGGGCCCGGCGCTGGACATCACCGCATCGCTGGAAGCGGCCGGGGCTCTGGTGGTCGCGCGTGATCTAGGCAGCGGCCGGCTCGATGCGGTCAGCCAGTGGGACGGAACGCAGCCGCCCCTCATCCTGGCCAACCAGCACGCGCCCGCAGACCGCTACCGCTTCAGCCTGGCGCACGAGCTGGGGCACCTGGTCCTGCACCAGTCCCCCGGCGACAGCACCACGCAGGAGCGGCAGGCCGACGAATTCGCTTCCGAGTTCCTCATGCCCGCGCGTGACATCCGCTTCGCCTTCGCACCCCGCGTCGACCTGGAACTGCTGGCCCGGCTGAAGCAGGAGTGGAAGGTATCGATGGCCGCGCTACTGCGCCGGGCACAGAGCCTGAACATCGTCACGGATTGGCAGTACCGCAGCGTGATGGTGGAGATGTCCGCGCTGGGCTACCGCACGGCCGAACCGGTCGAGATAGACCGGGAGCGGCCCCGGTACGTCCCAGGGCTGATCCACTCGGCTCTGGCCGCGGGGATGAACGAGGAGGAGCTGGCCCGCTGTGCCCGGCTGCTGCCCGAGGACTTCCAGCTGCTGTATACCCCGCGCGACGGCGCGGCGGTGAATCTTGCTTCGAAGGTGAGGCCATGACTGAGTCGTTCCCCTCTCCGCGCTCTGGCGCCGGTTCCGATCCCGCGGAGCCTCCCGACCCTCCTCTCATCCAACCGCCCGCTGTACCCGGGCAGTTGCAGGGCCGGATGCTGCTGCAGGCCGGAGTGAGCCGGGTCGGTTACATCAGCGCGCAGCTCGATCCGGTGCGCAGCGGGCTCGTCGTCAGCGGTCCCGGGGCGGCAGCGAAGGTCCGCAAGCTGCGCGAGGAGGGGTTCGCGGGACCGCTGCTCGCGGATCCCGCCGTCTACACCGTGGCGGCGGCCAGTGAGGATGATCCTTTCCCCGACATCTCGGAAGGCCAGCTGGCCTTCGGCGACCCGCTGAGGCTGTCGATCGAGGAGCAGGTGGGCCACCGCGCGGGCGCGACGGCGGCCATGACGCCCACCGGATATCTGCACGCGGAAGACTCCGACGCGCTCAAGGCCGCCGTCCACCAGGTCCTCAAGCTGGAGGACCCCCACGTCTTCTTCAGTGTTCCCGTGGACGTGGGTTGGCTGCGCGACGACGCGGTCGGACAGCTGATCGCCTGGCTCAATCTCGTGCCGAACCCCAAAGCAATCATGCTCGGCGGACAGATGGACCCGCTGGCCGGCTTCTCCCAGGCAGTGGGCAACCTCAAGCGGCTACTGGCGGAGGTGCCCGGCACAGCGCTGCTGCGTGCCGACCTCGCGGCGTTCGGGGCCCTTGCCCACGGGGCGGCATTCACCGCCTTCGGCGCCACCAGCAGCGTGCGGCACATCGTGCCGCCCGGCCAGGCGGCCAAGCGGTCCCCGGGCGGACCGAAGTCGCCCTCCGTGCTGCTGCCGGAGCTGATGGACTTCTTCCTCGGCGAGACGCTGGCGAAGAGGTTCGCCGCGGGCCTGGCGCCGGTGTGCCGGTGCGCGGCCTGTGACGGGCTCTTGCTGGACACCTTCGTCAGCAATCACTGGCAGGTTCCGGCCGCCGCCCACAACGCGGCGGTGCTGATGGAGTGGCTGCGCACCATGGACGCCGTCGAGCCGGCCGGGCGGCCCGTCTGGTGGCAGAAGCGCTGTCATCGCGCAGTGGACCGCTACCCGGTGCTCAACGCTGAACTCGACCATCCCGGGTTCAGCGCCTTCAAGGTGCCCCAGCAGTTGCTGCAGTGGGCGCAGGCCCCCGTCGCGCCGGAGGCTTCGTCCGCAGCACGTCCTGTGGCGCGCGCGGAGCGCAGTGAGCCGTGATTAGCCGATGCGGTGGTGGAACTCCTCGGTGAAGCACCACGCTGCGGGGGTATGACGGCGCGGGGTGTAAGGCCGGGGCTCCAGCAGCAGGTCCACGCTCTCGCCGTCGGCCACCAGGACGCCGATGCCGTAGAAGGCGGCTTCCATCAGCATCTCCTCAGCCGTCGATGGAGCGCTGTCCAGCAGCAGTGCGCGCCGACAGAAGGGGGCGAAACGGCCGGCTTGCTCCAGTCCTCCCCGCCAGCCCGCGGCGCTCGCCCGCACCACAGCGAGATCAATGGTGAGCGGCCGCACCGCGCGCCGGGTGACCTCACGGCGGTCGGCCTCGGCGGCGCCGGCCGGAAGCCGCCGCACCGCCGAACACAGACGTGCGGGCAGCGACGCGAGTGCGACGGGCTCGTCGACGGGCAGCTCCAGAAGAGTCTGCAGCGCATCAAGACTGTCCAGACGGGCCGCTGAGACGCCGGCCCGGCGTGCGCATTCTTCCTCGTCAAGCCGGTAGAACAGCAGCGCCTGGCTGCCCATCAGCTGGAGCGAGACAGACAGCGCGGCAGGATCCAGCAGGGCCGCGGAGGCTGCACGTACCGACGTGCCCACCGACGGGCTGGCCAAGGTCACCATGCCGTTCACCCTGCCTCATCCGACTTCGGCCGCACCCGGCGGCCCCGACTATCCCACCCGATGGGGCACGGCCGCCTCGTCCAAACGTTCCAAAAACCCGCCCAATCCTTGCCGCAGTGCTATGTCACCCACCGCGCGGTAGAACCGCCGTTCCCCGGACACCCGGGCCTGCGGGCGGCTCTGCATGTCAAGAAAAGACGAGGTTCCGGCTCAAGCCTGCCGCTGTCCGTCCCACCGATTGAGCACTTCTCAGGGAACTTTGAGTCCTGTCAGGCGTCGCGGTACTGGTTCCGTGCGACACGGACGACGCGACCGGCCTTCAGCAGTCCGTCGATGTAGACGGAGACGCCGTTGCGGTTGGCATGCTTGCCCGCGGCGGTCAATGCATCCGCAATATCACCGAGAGACATGGACTGGGGCGACACCCTGAGGATCTTGACGATGGCATCCGCCTTGGTGAGGTCTTGGATCGTCGATTCCGGCTCGGATGCTGTTGCACTCAACTTCTTGAAGGCGTCCCGTTTGGCCTTGAGCCCCTCAATATGAGCGCCGAGTCGGTCACGCTCAAGTTCAGCTTCGCGGAGTTCATGCTCGACGCGGGCGAGATCCTCATCGTAAGAGTTCACGAGACGAAGACTATAAGAAACTATTAGGAGTTGTCTAGGTTTTCCTAAGGAAGACCACTGCTCGGTCGACCGTGTAGGACCTACGGAGCGGCGACCAAAGTTCGGCGAGACGCACACAAGGTCGATGCAACAGGGCAGCCGCCGCGAGGGCCCCAGGCAGGTGCCCCGTTCCGTCACTTCACGAGCCTCGTTTCGTCGGTTGCTCGACCGTCCTGGCGGTCGGCTACGTCGTCAGGCGCTCTGGCACAGCGGCGGCAGGAGCCCGTCGCCCGGCCAGAAGGGCTGCTCGGTCGCGATGCCAGTGAGGAACATGCCGACCTCAGCGAGGACTTGGGAGCGGTCGTCCGGTCCGTAGACGATGAACTCCCCCGCCGCGGCGTTGAAGGCACGGACCTCGCTGTCCAGGCCGGTGCAGATCAGGGCCCGGGCGATTTCGGGAAGTCCGAGGCTGAGGGCATCGCACATCTGCGTCTGCACGAGCTGGACCAGGTCGGTGGTGACGCGTTCAAAGTCGCCGACCATCGGCCAGTCGGCGCCGCCGTTCAGTTCGTGGGTGAGGGTGGCCAGCGGGATGATCTCGCCCGGCTGCCGTCCCCGGGTGAGGAGGTCGTGGATCCGGGCACCGTCGGGCTGCTGGACCTGCGGGTGGAGCAGGGTGTCGGCAGTCACCACGGTGGTGTTGACTTCTTGGGTTCCGGGGCCGGGGTAGTACGGCTCGTGTGCGAAGAGCAGGTAGACGTCCGCGGTGCGAACGTCGGGGCCGGGCTGGGGCATGAGGAAGGTCCCTTTCAGCGATGACGTGCCGGTCGTGTGGTGAGGTGCTGGCCGTGTCGTCGGCCGGGGGCCAGGTGGGTATGGGCCCAACGGCCGCTCGGGCTTGCGGGCCTGGTCCGCGTTGGCCGGTCCGGGTGTGCGCTTGAGGATCTGTGTGACCTGGTCGGCGAGTTGGACCATCAGCCGTTCGCGGGCGATGAGGTCGGCCGCGGCCGATCGGGTGTCCTGGGTCTGGAGCAGGCCGGCGGCGTCCCACAGCGTGTGCTGGCCGATCTCGGCCGCGCGGCGCAGCTCGTAGCGGTCGCTGCCGGCCGTGGCCTGGACGAGGTAGGTATGCAGGGATGCGAGGCGCTGCAAGTAGCGGCAGGCACCGTCGCCTTCGACACTGCGGACGTATTCGCGGGCCCGGGCGTCCAGCCGTCCCGGAAGGTGTTCGGCGAGCAGCGGAGCGAGCACCATTCCCGGCAGCGCGACGTCGACGGGCGCGCCATGGGCCATGGCGAACAGGCCGGCGATCAGGCTGATGACAGCGACGGCGACGGTGGAGAGCCACAGGGATCCAGGGACGGTGGGGCTCCAGGCCGAGGCGCTGGGCGGGGCGCCTGGTCAGCCAGCGCATGGCCAGGCGCTGTGTACGCGTCGCGTACGGCGTGAGAACGCCAATCTGATGAGGTTGCTCGGGCCGGGTGCCGTCACCTGGGACGGTCCAGGTGAGCCAGCCCCACCGAGTTCGTTCGTAGACGAGCACAGGTTCGCACTCGGCCGTGCACGTGTGGTCGCGGACGTGGCCGGTCCGCAGGGCCCGTGAGCGTTCCGCCTCCCACCGGCCCGGGTCAAGGGTGAAAGGCCGCCGGTGCTGTGCGGCCGCGGTCGGCGGTGGTGTGCGGAGCGTGTCTGTCACGGGCTTCTTCCTTCCAGTGGGTCGGTCAGGCGGAGGCGCACGTCCTGCAGCGGCCGTCGCCGTCGGGGTGGGCGCGCCGGGGTGTCGGTCCGGGGCAGGTGCGGCACAGCGGCCAGCCGAGGCAGGCCGGACAGAGGTCTTCACCGGGGGCGGTTGCGGGCACCCCGCAGCCGGCGCATTCGACGAGGGCCCGGTAGGTCAGGGCCTCGGTCACAGTGCGGGCAGCGGCCCCTGCCGATGACCGCTCGGCTGTCGCCGACGCGTACGGCTTGTCCCACGGGGGCGCATCGTGGTGGTCCGCTGCGGTGGCGGGCGGCGGGTAGGCCTGGGCGGCCCGGAGCCGGGCGGCGATGATCGCGCCGACCGAGGTGCGCACCGGATGCGGCAGTGGCCGGTCGGTGATGACGTGGCGCAGCTGCTCGCTGCTCCAGCCGGACTCCAGCATCACAGTGGCCACGCGGCCCTGATCGGTCAGCACCTTGCCGGTCAGCAGGAGGTCCGGACGGCTCGCTCCGATCTCGAGCAGCAGCTGGATCCCCGGATGCATCTCGTCTGCCGGGAGCGCAGCCGGCGGGGACGCTGGTGCGTCGGGCTGGTCCGTCCCTTGGGGTGTGCGCGCGATGTCGCTGCGGTCGCACGGAGGGACGGTGCTGGTCTTCTGCTTGTTGGTCTTCTTTCTGTTGGTGTTCTTAGTGGGGCGATTAACCGACGTCGGGTTATCCACCGGTGGAAAACCCGACATCGGTTGCGACCTGCTGTTTTGCAGGCTGGGCAGATCGGTGATGAAGTACGCGGCCGCGCGGAGGGTGCCGTCGGGGTGGCGCTCGCGTTCCCGGAGCAGGAAGCCGTGCTTCTCCAGTTCCTTGAGGCCGCTCTTGACGGCCGCCTCGCCCTCGCGGCCGCGGCGTGCCAGGTCCGTGACGCTCATCCGCCAGCCGTCCCGGTGCGTGCTGATGAGCCCGAAGATTCCCTTCGCCTTGAAGGAGAGCCTGGAGTCGCGGAACAGGCCGTTGGCGATCTGGGTGAACTGGTCCGCCGCCATCACCCCACGGCGGATCCCCGCCCCGAAGCCGGGCGGCGCCTCACCCGCCGGCGCGGAGGCGAACGCCGAACCAGCCGCCGCGGCAAGGTCGGCGTCGAGGGGAGCGGGACGGTCCGTGATCGAGTACACGATCTCGCCGAGCGTCCCGTCGTCGTGCCTCAGCTGTTCGCGGATGAGGTAGCCGTGCCGCTGCAGTTCGCTCAGGCCGCCGCGCACGGCGTCGCGTCCGTCGGGTCCGGCGCGCACGAGGTCGGCGACCGTCACGTGCCAGCCGGCGCGGTGGGTGCTGATGTAGCCGAAGGTTCCCTTCGCCTTGAAGGAGATCTTGGGGTTGCGGAACAGGGCGTTGGCGATCTGGGTGAACTGGTCCGCCGCCATCACCCCACGGCGGATCCCCGCCCCGAAGCGGCTCATCGTGCGTCCTCGCGCGCCGTGTGCGCGCGGCCGCCGATGCTCTGGAGCGGACGTGCGGGAGCGAGGTGGCCGGGGCCGCTGTGTGAGGTGACGTGAGCGAGATCCATTCCGTCAGCTCACCCGGCGCCCCCGACCAGGCTGACGGCCACAGTCCCCGACCACCGGTCACGATGCGGCAACATGCGCACTGGGCTGGCGTGGTCGGGCTCATGGTCGGGCCGACCACGGCCCTTTCCCGGTGGCAGCCGAAGGATGCGCAGTCGCGGTTGCGCAGCGGCAGGGGCGCTCATTGCGCAGTCGGCTGCGCAACGGTTCCGGGTCCTGCGCATTCGGCATGTGCAGCCGACTGCGCACAGCGGACAGGCGCCGTCGACGTTGGTCTGCGCACTCGGCCAAGGCGTGCGCAACCGGGCCTTCCGCGGCCGCCTTCCTGGAGTCGGCGCGGGCCCGGTCCTTCGGCGGCTTCTCCCCCGGTGTCCCCTGGGCTCGCTGGGTCAGTTGCCCGTCTCCACCGTCTTCACGGCGATGCCCGGTTCAGGCGTGCCCGGTCGCCGTCTGGGGCCATGGTCGGGGCTGTGGTCGGGCCCACCATGACACCGACCACGGGCTTTGTGTCCCCATCGTGACCGTGGTCGGGGGCTCATGGTCGGTGGTCGGGTCGGGGTCGACGGGTTGTCTCAAGGTCAGCAAGTACACGTTCTGACCTGGGAGTTTGACCATGTCCCCTGGCAAGCAGGCCTCGGAGAGCGACGCGTCTCACCCGATGGCCGCAGGCGCCCGGCTGGAGAAGATGAGGCGGCGCGTCCGGCTGTCGCGCCTGGCCCTGTTCACCGCGATCGCGGCCGGCCCCGTCGCCCTGGGCGTCGCGGTGATGTCCGGCCCGACCACCGTCGCGGCCGCTCCCTCGGACAAGCCGGCCGCCGTGCGCAGCGCGGCCGCCGCGGCCGACCCTGCGGGCTATGCGCAGGTGTTCGTCGACGCGTGGTTGCGCAGCGGCGCCGACGACGCGAACGGTGCGCAGGCGCGGCTTGCGCAGTCCCTCGCGCCGGATGTCGATCTGCCGGACCCGGTCGCCGGTGCGCAGCCGAAGCCGGCAACGGTGACCGCCGTGCGCAGTGCGCAGCGCGAGGACGGCGAGTGGGCGGTGACCGTGGCTGCGCAGTACGCCGACGGGCGGCTGCGCTACTTCGTCGTCCCCGTGACCGCCGACGCGAACGGCGCCTCGTTCACGGTGACCGGCGCCCCCGGCGCGGTGGCCGGCCCGGCCCGCGCCGCAGTGGGCAAGCCGCCGTACGGCGTGAGCGTGCCGTCCGACGGCGATCTGTCCTTGGCAGTCGGCGAGTTCTTCGGCGCCTACCTGACGGGGGCCGGGGAGGTGGACCGCTACCTCGCACCCGAGGTGAAGCTGTCGCCCATCTCCCCCGCCCCGTACACGGCGGTCGCGGTGCAGCGGGTGTCCGCCGTCGAGGAGGCCGCGGCCGCCGGGAAGGTGCCGGCCGACGGCACGGCGGTGCGTGTCCTCGTCCAGGTGGAAGCCCGGGACTCCGGCGGTCGCTGGCCGCTGGGGTACGAGCTCACGCTCAAGGCCCGCTCGGGCCGGTGGGAAGTCGCGGCGCTGGAGTCTGGGACCGCCCAGGACGGGGGTGCCCGGTGAACACGGTGCACAGCCTGATGCTCGCCGGGCAGCTCAACGACCTCGGCAACTCGTGGATCAACATGTTCAAGGAGTGGGCGACCAAGGGTCTGCAGGCCGGTCTGGTCTGCCTCGTGGTCGTCATCATGATCCAGAAGTTCAGCCTCAAGGCCGGGATCGGCGCCCTGCTCTTGATGGTGATCGCGCTGGGTCTGTACAACGCGCGCAACGATCTGGCGAACATGTTCACCGACGAGGTGAAGAACCCGGCCAAGAGCGCGCCCGCCATCCCTGGCATGGTCCGCAGTACCGATCCCCTGGTGCGTGACCACTCCGCCGGCGCGGGAGGCTGGCTTTGAGCGCCGCCGCCCAGGTGCGGATGGGGCGCTTTTACACCTCCGCCCGCCGCCATCCCTGGGTGCTGGGCAAGGTGGCGGACTGGCGCATCCCCCTCGGCCCCTACACGCCTGCGCAGATCGCGGTCGCCGTCGGCGGCGGCTTTCTTCTGGTCAAGACCATCAGCTGGTGGTCGTGGATGGGCCCGGTGCCGATCGCGGCCTGGGTGCTGGCGATCTGGGCGGTACGCCGCCCGAAGATCCGAGGCCGTGCACCGATGCAGGCGGCCCTGGGCTTGGTACTGCTTGGCTGGCAGCCGCGCGGCGGACGGATCGGCGGCCGCGCCGCCCGCGACTGCGCTCCCCGCCCGCTGCTCGGCGGCTTCATCGTCGAGGACGCGTTCGCCTCTGTCGCAGCGGCCGCACCGCTCCGTGCGCGGCGGCGGCCGGCTGGCCGGACACCGGCCACGCCGCGATCGTCCACGCGGCGCCGCACGACGCTAACTCCTCCCGCGGCGCCTTTGCGGCCGGTGTCGGGTGTGCAGCAGCTGCTCGCGCTCGCCCAGCAAGGGGGTGTGCGATGAGGGTGCCGATCCGTCACATCGCCGGGCACCTGGTCTGGTCGACGCACGGCAGCGTGTGGGCGCTCTACCGGCTGCACCCCGGACCGGACGCGCGCGGGCGCCGCGAGGAGACCGTCCAGGGCACCTACGTCCCGGCCGCGGTCCGCGACGAGCAGCTCGCGAAGATCACGCATTTGATCCGTTCCCTGACCGGGGCGCCGCGCCTGTTCGGGCTGTGCGCACAGGTCGACCCGGGCGAGATCGCCCTGCGCATGATCGAGGGCATCGAGCCCGGCGACCAGCCCCCCGCCGACGCGCATCCGTGGGTGGAGAACGTCGAGGCCACACTGGACCTGCTGGGCGAGCAGGAGATGCACCGCCGCACGCTCTGGCTGGCGGTGCCGCTGCAAAACGACGCCGCCGGCGGGCAGGTGACCGCGTCGCTCGGCGCGATGTGGGCGGACGTCGCGCCGATGCTGGGCATGCGGGCCGCCCCCGTGGCACGCCGCGAGGTGACCTCCTACCGCGAGCAGGCCTTCCGGGTGGAGGCCGCGCTCGCCGGCGGCGTCGCCTTCCGCCCGGCCCGCCCGGCGGAGATCGTGTGGATGATCCAGCACGCCCTGCACCGCGGCATGGGCGAGCCGCTGCTCACCGAAGCCGAGACCAGCGACCTGTACGGAGGGCAGCTGAGGGCGGGGACGCTGCACTCCCCCAGTTACGCCGACCTCGGCCAGGTCCGCCTGCAGGAGGGAGGCGTCGATCCCACGGTCGACGACGCCGAGGACCTGGCGGGCGCGGACCGGATCGGCCGGTCGGGGCGCACGGCGTGGTGGCGGCTGAAGACGTCGTCGCCGCTGCGGCGGCGGTGGCTGCAGGTGGAGTCCGACACCGGGGTGGGCTATCAAGCGCAGCTGGCACTGGCCGAGTGCCCGCCTGCCGTGAGCCAGGACGCCGCTGACCTGTTCGCGCAGCTGGAGACCCTGGACTTCCCCGTCGACTACACCGTCGACCTGACCTTGGTGCCGGCCGATAAGGCCCGTGACCAGGTGCGGCGCAAGAAGAACGAACTCATCGACCAAGCCGACCAGTACGACGCCCGCCCGACCGGTATGCCCGCGTCCCTGACCGAGGCCGCCCGCGACCTGGGCGAGCTCGACGCCCGCCTCTCCCGCACCAGCGTGGAGGTCGAGGTGCAGTCGGTGACCGTGCTGACGGTGTGGGGGCCGACCGCCGCCGTCTGCGACGCCCGGGCCCGCGCCCTGGCCGCGCTCCTCGGCGGTGCCGACTACCGGGCCGTGCGCCCGGCCGGCCTGCAGGAGGCCCTGTTCACCCTCGGACTGCCCGGCACCGTACGGCCGAGTGTCGTTCGGGAGTTCACCCAGCACCAGATCTCCGAAGACTGGGCGCTTTGCGGTGCCTTCACCGCTGCGGAGGTCGGCGACCCCAACGGCATGTTCCTCGGGATCGACCTGGACTGCGGCACCAGCCGCCCCGTGATGATCAACGTGGCGGATGCGCCGAAGGTCGATGCGTCCGCCTCCATGGGCATCGTCGGGGACCTCGGCGCGGGCAAGAGCGTCCTGCAGAAGCTGATCGCGGAGTCGGTGTGGGCGCGCGGCGGCTGCGCGATCTGCATCGACCGCACCCCCGTACGCGAGTGGGCGACCTTCGCGCGCACCGCAGCCAAGGGCCGCGTCCAGATCATCGACGCCGCTCAGGCCGAGGTGTCCATCGACCCGCTGCGGATGTTCGACGGGCCCGAGGGCCGCCACTACGCCCTGTCCTACCTCACCCTGCAGCTCGGCATCGGCCCGATGAGCGCCAACGGCGAAGTCCTCCACCATGCCGTCGAACAGGCCGCCCTCAGCGACGCCCCGTCCATGCACCGTGTCCTTGAGGTCCTTGAGGAGATGGCCGCGCGCGAGGCGGGCAAACGGCAGGACGCGGCCGCGACCCTCGCCGGCCTCATCCGGGTCGTCGCCACCAACTCCCTGGCCCGGATGGTGTTCGACCCGACGCTGCCGCCGGTGCGGCTGGACGCCTCCAGCGCCTCCGACATGATCGTGATCACCACGACCGGTCTGAAGCTGCCGCCGAAGGCCGCGTTCGCCAACCCCGAGATCCTGCACCAGCAGCCGCTGGAGGCGCTGATCGGCCGGGCGGTGCTCTACCTGATCGCGGCGATCGCCCGGCAGACGGCTTTCGAGGACCCCGAGCGGTTCACCGCGGTGGTGCTGGACGAGTTGTACTGGCTCACCTCGTCCGCCGAGGGCACGGCCTTGGTCCACGAGATCCTCCACGACGGCCGCAAGCACGGCGCCGGGCTCCTGGCGGGCTCGCACGACGCCGAGGAACTCGGCCCCGGCCGAGGCCTGATGGCCTACCGGGCCCTCGCCCGCACCGCCGACCGTGAACGCGCCCGTCGCGGCCTGGAGTTCGTCGGGCTCGACCCGAACGACGGCGAGCTGCTGCGGTTGGTGACCACCGGCCTGTCCCCCGTCGGCCACAGGGGCCGGGAGGGCGAGTTCCTGCTGACCTGCCCGCGGCAGAACACCGGCCGCATCAAGGTCTCCATCCCCCGCATCCCGCGCATCACCACCTCCATCACCACCACGCCAGGACGCCGTACGAGCGCTGTCTCCCCCTCCGTGCCGGAGCCTCTCGCTGGCAAGGCCGTACAGCCCAGTCCGAAGGAAACCGTCTGATGACCCCTTTGTCCTGGGACCGCTCGCGGCGTGTTGCCGCCGCCGTGAGTGTCCTCACCGTGATCGCCGTCGTTGTTGCCGCGATCGTGCTCGCCCTCGGCGTGGGCGTGCCTCAGGCGTGGTGGCCGCACACCGGGCAGGCGTTCGCCGCCGACGCCGCGCACCGGGATCCCTGCGCCCTGATCGTGGGCCCGGCCAAGGCGTACTGCGAGCGCGGCGCCGCGACCACTGCCTCCGCCGGCCAGCAGGACGTGGCCGACGGGGCGTGGAGGCTGGTGCCTGCCGGTGCAGGTGTGGGTGCTCTCGTGGTGTGGCGGCTGCGCAGCGCCGCTGGGAAAAGGCGGCGCTGACGTGTTCCGTCCAGACCGCGCGACCCTGCGTTCGGCCGGTTTCGTCGTGCTGCTCACCGGCGTGTTCCTCATGGTGAACACCCAGGTCGTGTACGCGACCGGCAGCAACAGCGAGACCGGAGACCTGCTCGCCCCGCTGAACATCTACTCGTCCGAGGGTGTGCCGATCGACGGGTACGAGCTGAGCGCCGACGGCGGATCCATCGTCGCCTTCAAGACGCAGGCCCTGGCCTTCGCTCTGTCCGGGGTGTTCACACTGATCCGGCTGCTGGTCGGGCTGGCCGGGTGGGCCATCGAGGTGGCCTTCCGGTTCCCGCTGCTGAAGCTCCTCACCCGCCCGGCACAGAAGGTCGCCGACACCTACGACACGGTGGTCGTCGACACGCTCGGGCTGAAGGGGCTGTTGCTGGCTTGGGCGTTCGTGTTCGCGGGGTTCATGATCGTGCGTGGCCGGGTCGGCCGCGGTCTGGGCGAAATCTTCCTCACCCTACTCATCGGGGCGATCGCTGCCTCGGCTCTCATCCGTCCCGACACCCTGCTCTCCCAGGACGGGCCGCTGGGGCAGTCCCAGCAGGTGGCTGCTGAGGTCGCCCAGCAGAGCGTCAACTCCTACGACTGGGGCGGCAAGATCGCCAGCTATGACCCCTGCGCGGGCATGGCCGGCAACGCCGAGATCAAGTGCGAGGAGCAGGAAGGCGAAGGAGCGGTCTCCTCAACAGAGGTGGCCCGGCCCATCCAGGACTCGATCACCAACGCTCTTATCGTCAAGCCGTACATGCTCCTTCAGTACGGGCGCATCCTCGACCCCGCCAAGGATTCCGACCGCAAGGCCTACGCCGTCCACCTGAAGTGGATCACCGGCGGGTACATGCCCGGCTCGACCACGTCGGACAAGGCGAAGGATGCCTGCAGCCTGATCCACGGGCCGGGCAGGAAGTACTGCGAACGCGGCGTCGACGACAAGCCGCCCAGCAGCGACGATCTCCCGACGCTCACGCCCGGGGGCGAGCTCCTCGACGCCTCCAATGCGATCGTCACCGACGAGGACCAGGCGTTCGCCGCGTTCCTCGCCGACATGAAGAAGGCCGGCCCGGTCGGCAAGTCGTGCGCGGACTACGCCGAGAAGCCCACCTGGTGGCGGGTCGGCGGCGCCGCCCTGCTGCTGATCGCCGCACTGTTCATCTGCGGCATGCTCCTTTCCAGCGCGATCGTGCTGCTCGGCACCCAGGGTGTGTGCGCGGCCGCGGCGGCCGTCGGCGGTGTCACCTTCGTCGCGGGCATGCTGCCCGGGCCTGCGCGCCAGTCGGTGTGGAAGTGGCTGTCGATCTGGGGAATCTCGGTCCTGACCGTGGTCGGGATCTGCGCGTTCGTGCCGTTCTTCGGCATCGCCGTGGACGCCACCATCACAGACGGCCCCGACCTGATGGTCGAGCGGATCCTGCTCATCGACGTCCTCGCCATCGCGGGCGCGGCCGGGCACCGCCGCCTGCTGACCGGGATCACTTCCTTCGGCCGGCGCATGGCCATGCGGATGCGCTACGCCAAGGTCGGCGGCACCCACATGCCCGGCGACACCTCCGAGCTCGGCGCCGCGCTCGCCATGAACTCACCCGCCGCGCTCGGCGGATACGGCGGGGGCTTGCGCGCCTTCACCGGCGGCGGGGGCGGCCGGTTCGGGCTGCTCGGCACCCGGCAGCGCCTGATGGGCGCACTGACGTCGCTGTTCGACGGGGCGGGTATGCCGGTGGACACCGGTCGTGTGCTCGCCGATGCCACCGCCGAAGCAGGGCGTGGGCTCGCCCCGCTCACTGCGGCGGCCGCCGTGGGTGGGGTCGGAGCGCGGCTCGGTGCGAAGGGCTCCCACTGGCTGCTGATCGGCCGGCGGCCGGACAAGGAGCAGTTGGCCAAGTGGCGTAAGCCCACGGCGGACGGCGATCCGGACACGGGCGGGCCGTCCGGCGGCGGGGACGGTGGTTCGGGAGGCGGAGGGCCGCGCCGTCCTGGCGGTCCGCCCGACCGCTACCGCGACGAGGACGGCCAGGTCGTCGACCGCCGCTCGGGTCAGGTACTGCACGACCAGAACACCGACCGCACGCTGCTGTCGACACGTGCCCACAACCGTCTGGTGCGCTTGCGCGGGTACCGCATCCTCAACCGGGGCGGCCGCGCCGCATATGGGGCGACGGTCGGTCTGCCGGCCAATGTCCGCCGGGCCCGCGCGGGAGGCTCGCGCTACTCCCAGGACGCCCGCCAGCAGGTGCGGGTGTGGGGCAACACGGTCCGCGAGGACGGCCGGGCCTGGGCCGACGCAGGCAGGCAGGCCGCCCGTTCCGGCCCCTTCCGCAGCCGCCGCCTCCCGGCAGCCCCGCCAGCAGTGCCCTCCCCGCGGCCGAACCCGGTCCAGCCAGCGACGGCACGTACCGGCAGCCCCGCCGGCCGTCCGGGGCCAGCCCCCGCTCGGCCGACGTCTCCGGCCGGAGGCAACACAACGCCGACGGGCACGCCGACGTCCCCGAACCGGCTCGCGGGCGGCAGCGCCCCGCGTCCGGCGAGCCCTGCGCCGAACAGGACAGGCCCAGCCCTCCCCGGCGGAGGGAGCGCACGCAACACACCGCGCGACGAGGCGCGTGCCCGGATGCGGGACCTGATGCAGCAGAACGGGCCCGAGGAAGAACCTCAACGCCAGGCCGATCGGCTGCGCGAGATGCGGGCGCAGTGGCAGGCCGAGGACGGTGAGGACGAGTGAGGGCGCCCCGGCGCCGCCTGGGGCGGTGGGGATGCGTGGTCGTACTGCTGCTGTTCGCCGGCGTGTGCTGCGCGGCTCCTGTCTCCAACGCGATCAGCGCGTACGTCGCGATGCAGACCGGGCTCCAGGACGACGGCGGGATCGCCGACGGCGGCACCGCGGCAGACATCCCCGCCCGGATGCTGACCGCCTACAAGAAGGCCGCCGCGCAGGTCGGGAAGTACAGGCCCAAGTGCCAGGGCATGCGCTGGCCGATCCTGGCCGGGATCGCCAAGGTCGAGTCGAACCACGCCATCGGCCGCAACGTCGCCGACAACGGCGACATCCGTCCAAAGATCTACGGGGTGCTCCTCAACGGCTCCGGGGCCGGCGGGAACACCACCGTCTTCCCGGACACCGACGGCGGCAAGTGGGACGGCACCGCGAGCGGGGAGCGCGCGGTCGGTCCTTTCCAGTTCCTGCCGTCCACCTGGGAGGGCATCGGCGAGGACGCGAACGGGGACAAGACGGCCGACCCGCACAACGCCGACGACGCCGCGCTCGGCGCCGCCGTCTATCTGTGCGGCAACGGACGGGACTTGACCAAGCGGGCTCAGCTCAAGGCCGCGATCCTCCAGTACAACCACTCGGGTGAGTACGTGTCGAACGTGCTGGGCTGGATCGACCAGTACGCGGCGGCCGCGAAGGACCCGGACCTGAAGAGCGTGTCCGGGAAGGTCCGCAAGGTGATCGAGGCGGCGCTCTCCCAGCGCGGTGTGCCCTACTCGTGGGGCGGCGGCAACGCCAACGGCACGTCGTACGGCATCTGCTGCTCGCCCAGCGGCAAGAGCGGCACAACCATCAAGGGCTTCGACTGCTCGGGGCTGACCGTGTACTCCTATGCCAAGGCCGGCATCAGCCTGCCGCGTACCGCAGCCGCGCAGGCAGGTGTCGGCCAGCGGATACCCGCCGGTCTCGGCACCGGCGCGCTCAAGGCCGGCGACCTCGTCTTCTATGCCGACGCCCCGGGCCGGGACGCGACGATCTATCACGTCGGGATTTACCTGGGCAGTGGACAGATGGTCAACGCCGCTCGGCCGGGCACCGTTGTCCGCCTGGACGCGGTCAACGCGATGTCGGGATACGCGGGAGGGGCCCGGCTGATATGACCACCTCCCCGGCGCGTTCGCCGCGCCTGCTGCTGATCGCCACCGTGGTCCTGGTCGTGGCCGGGGTGATCATGCTGACGGTGCCGCAGACGCCGAGCGCACCCGCAACCTCGGCACCACGGCGCGCGACCGCTCCCACGGCGCCCCCCACAGCAACCGCTCCAAGCAGCCGCACTGCGCAGGCCAGCGCGCCCGCGCAGGCCACGGCCTCCACCGCGTCGACGCAGTCGGCCGGCGCGTCCGCGCTGCCGCCGCACGGAGAGGGCGTGGCCGGCGATGCCGCCATCCAGAAGTCGTTGCAGGACGCCTGGCCCGCCGACCTTGCCGCCGACGACGAGCACAAGCTCCTCGCGGCTGGCCGTGGCCTGCTGCGGGCGGACGCTACAGGGGTCGGCCGCGCCAAGTGGCCCGCGATCTCCGGCGACCCGGACCAGGCAATCGCACCGGCATTCGCCACCGCCCGCTTCCGCATCCAGGCCGCCATCGCCCGCAGTGACGGCAGCCCGGACAAGGCGGTGGTGCACCTGGTGTGGGCGGGCACCGACCGCGGCGGCACCTACACCGACCGGCGCATCACCGACTGGTACTTCACCGCCACTTCGACGAAAGGAGCGTCCACGTGGACGCCTCAGCCCCGTACCTGACCGACCAGGCGGATGACACGGCGGCCGGTCAGGTCCTCGGTCTACTGGCCCACCTGGCCAACGCTGCCGGCTGGGTGATCACCTACTGGTACGTGCCCATGGCAGCCGTCCTCGTCGTCTGGGCCGTGAGCGAGATAGTGGTGCGCCGTCTGGCGAGGAAGGCCTCGGCCGAGCGGATGGCGCTGGAACTCGTGCCGTCGCAGCACTTCGACCCCGGCCTGGAGGAGATCTTCCGCCGTGGGGTCCAGCTCGCCCGGGCCTCGACGAGCATGCCGTGGTGGGCGCCGCGAAGGTCGAAGGCGGTGCAGATCCGGCTTCGCGCCGACGGGTCGAGCCCGTTGCGGTACCGGATCGAAGGTCCCGCAGGCGGCGAACGCCTGTTGTCGATCACGCCCTTCGGCCCGGCCGTCACCGTGAAGCGGGCCCGTCCCCTCGTCGACAAGCCGCGTGAGCTTGTGGTGCGGGCAGAGTTCGTCCTGCGCGGCAAGCCCACGGCCCCGCTGCGGGACGTTCCGCTGGACCCGGATCCGCTGCAGCCACTGATCGACGCCGTCTCCGATCTGCGGGCGGAACTGGGTGACCTGGCCGAGATCCGGCTCGACATCCAGCGGGCCCCCAAGTGGGCGCTGCGGGCCCGCCGTCTGCAGCTGATGTCGGACGCCCGCCGCAGGGAACGGCGTGAGGCCCAGCGGGCGGCCCGGTGGGTGCGGCAGGACGCCACCGGCGTCGAGGACTCAGTGGCCTGGCAGCTCCAGCAGTTGGTCAGCGACAAGCAGGGCGGGGGCGGGCGCCGTCTGGTCATGCCGCCCGTCCCCCGCCGGGTGGACCCCGCAGAGGCGCTGGGCAAGCTGGCCGATGACGACCACCTGGTGCGCGTGCAGCTGCTGGTGATGTGCGCCTCGAACACGGAAGGCCGCTCCCAAGCCCGGCTCGCCCAGCTCCAGGCCGCCTTCGACGTGTTCGGCGGCGGCTCACGGTGGGCGATGCGCGGATGGCGGATCGGCCCGTGGCGGTTCGGGGCGGACCGCTGGCCCAGCCGACGCGGCTTCGAGCGGCGCTGGACGTTGGGTCACTGCCAGCCGCCTCGTCCGAACTGGGTGCGCCTGGAGGAGCTGACCGGCCTGCTCAAGCCGCCCACAGTGCACTGCCGGCTGCCCCTGCTCGCCGGGGACCTGCCGACCTTCGAGTTCGACAACCCCACGTTGCTGCTGCAGGGCATCTACCGCGGGCCCGACGGCCGTCGGCGGTTGGTCGCCAGCTACGCGAAGGAGACGCTGTTCGAGGTCGGCGTGGGCAAGGCGGGCGGCGGCAAGACCGAACGCGCCCTCGCGCAGGCGATCGGCTGGGCTCATGCCGGAGGCGGGCTCATGTTCCTCGACCCGCACCGCGACTCCTGGCCCCGCGCTCTGCCGTTCCTGGCCCACGACGCCCTCATGGACCGGATCGCGCTTATCGACCTCAACGCCAATGGGCCTGCTCCGCAAATCAGTTCATGGAACCCGCTCGGCATGCACCAGGGCCAGGTGGCGCACGAGGTCGTCGAGGCCACAGCGGACGCCTACGCGGCCGCACTGGGCTGGGAGGACGCCAGCGCACCCCGCGCGCTGACCATCCTCACCGCCTCCCTGGCGGTGCTGGTGGCCGTCAACGAAGCCGCCTGCCAGGCCGGCCGCCCCGAAGACCAGGCCACGGTCTTCCACGTGCGGGCGCTGCTCACCGACCCGGTCTTCCGCGCCGCGGCGCTCGCCGGCGTTCAGGGGCGCCTGGACGACGAGACGCGCTCCTGGTGGCAGACGGTGTTCCCCACCCTGCCACCGGACTCCTTCGCCGTGGTCCTCAACCCGATCGCCCGCCTCGCCGCCAACCCCGTCACCCGCGCGTTCCTCGGCCAGCCCGCCGGCCGCTACAACATCCGCGCCGCGATGGACTCGAAGATGATCGTGTGGGTGTGCCCGGGCGGCAACGGACCCACCGACCGACTGATCACCGCACTGCTCGCGCGTGACCTGCTGCGCGCCGTGCGCTCCCGCCGCGACACCCCCGAAGCCCAGCGGGTGCCGTTCCGCCCGTACTTCGACGAGCTGATCACCCTGACCGGCGCGGCCGCAGAGACGATCGCCTCCATGTTCGAGGACTTCCGCAAGTACAAGGTCCACGTCCACGGCATGACCCAGCTGCTGGCCCGCCTGCCTATCCAGGTACGGCTCTCCCTGATCCAGAACGCCTCCACCCTCGCGTCCACTGCCGGATCACAGTCCGCCATCGCTCCGATCACCGCGGAATGGGGCGACCGTCCCGGACCCGACATCGTCGCCACCCTGGACCGCTTTGAGCACTACATGTCGCTGACGGTCAGGGGCCGTCGCGTCGGCCCCGCCCGGATCAGCGGCCCACACCTCGACGAGGTCTTCGCCGACTACGCACGCCCCCGCCAGGCGGCGGCGCTCGAGCGCGCCGCCCTCGCCATGGCCGGCGCCGAACCCCTGGACCAGCTCACAACTCGCGCCACCGACCAGCTGGGCCGTGTGAACCGGTTTCTCGCCCAACTCGCCCCCACCACCCAGCCGGCCATACGACTGCAGAAGAAGGGATACCAGTGACCACCACCTTCGAGACCGTGTCGTCCGGTCGCACTCCAAGTCCGGTCGAGCCCCTGCCCCATCAGCTCCTGGCCGTGCTGGGTCAACACCGGATGGCGACCACGAATCAGCTTCACGACTTGCTGCGGCCCCACGCGGCGCGGCAGACCGTCTCCACGCCGCTGAACAAGCTGCGCCGTGATGGCTTGGTGGACTACACGGTGCTGCCGCAGTCCAACCGGTCCCGCGCCTGGTATCTGACAGGGGAAGGGGCCCGGCTGGTCCGGGACTTCCCCGCACTGCGGGGCCGGCCGCCGTATCCGATCACCTCCGCCACCGCTGCCTCGCTGAAGACACCGCACACCCTGACCGTGGTCCGCAGTCACCTGACGTTCGTGGCCGATGCCCGCAGGCGTGGCGACGAACACGGGCACCTGGACTGGACGCCTGAGGTCTCCCATCCGCTCAGCGACGGCGAGAAGATCATCACGGATGCGCTGATGCACTACACGCTCATCGGCGAGGATCAGAGGACGAAGCTCAGGGCGTTCGTCGAGGTCGACCGGACGACCATGAGCAGCGAGCGGCTCGCGTCGAAGCTGATCGAGTACGCGCGCCTGTGGTCGTACGAGCCACAGCCTGTCGGCCGGCAACGCTCGCGGCAGCCGGCCGTTCCCGGTGCCATCTGGCTGCGCTGGTATCCCCTGTTTCCCCGAGTCCTGTTCGTGCTCACCGGAGCCTCCCGGTACGTCCTGAACAACCGCATCAGCGACCTGCAAGCCATGGTCACGCAGCACCCGCTCGTCGGCACGCTGGCCCGGCAAGTGCCGCTCGGCGCGGCAGTTCTGGACGACCTCGAACTTCAGGGGCCCACCGGCGATGTCTGGGTACCTCTGGCCGGCGGCGGGCCCCGACCGTGGACCGAGCTGTGACTCTTCGGCCCTGGTGCCTGCCGGATGTCGCAGCCTTGCCACTCCTCCCAAGCACCCGGTCGTGTCCAACGCCACCGAGGCTGAAGAACCGGCGGGTCGACATCTGGTTCTCGCGAACAGGGGCTGCCCAAATCGACGTCACACAGCCCGACCCGAACCCGTTGCAGTCGGAACCAGCGAATACACAGAACTACAAATCGACATCCAGTTCCGAAAGTGACCGGGTACGTCCCGAGTTGTGCGAGTGAACTCGATTATCAAGCTGGGAAGTTGACTGGCATATGCGTAATCTTCTGGCTACGCAAACGCACCACCGCAGCTTGACCAGGCCGCGGATCTGGGCTGCCGTACTCCGGCCGCCGGGGCGGCGGTCATGTCACACCGCGTCGTACGGGGAGACATCGTGACACGTGCACAAGAACGCCCGTCAGGGCCCGCTTCTGTTCGCATCCGGAATCGCCACCGGGGCGCCGCTCTTGTCGTGGCGCTGGTCGCACTCAGCGCCGGATGTTCCTCTCCCGGCGGCGACGGCCGCGCGGGCAAGGAGACGGCCCCGACGCCGACGAAGTCGACCGACCCCGATGCGGCGGAGAAGACGGTGGTTCTCGAGGTCTACCGGAGCATGTGGAAGGCCCGGAACCGGACGTACGCCACGGCGAAGCTCGACTCGAAGCTCGAGGACTACGCAGGCAACAAGGCGCTGTCCAACATCAAGGTGACGCTGATCTATTACCAGGACCATGGCACCGTGTTGAAGGGGGAGCCCGTTAACTCGCCTGAGATCACCGGTATCGACACCGCGGCGAAGCCGATGAAGGCGACCATCGCTGACTGCGTGGACACCAGTCACTACGACGAAGTGAACGTGAAGACAGGCAAGAAGGTCTCAGTCGGGACGGCGCCCGTCCGGGTGGTGTACAACGCGACCGCGATCAACTCGAACGGCAAGTGGATCATCTGGACGACCGAGATCGACCGGGGACGCACATGCTGAGAGCACGGCGTACAACCTCCGCAGGGGCGCTGGCCCTTGTCTTGCTGAGCGCTTCGGCCGGCGTCGCGGCAGCGGGGGGACCGGGGGGCGGCGTGGACTGCCCCCCGGACCAGCTGAAATGTGACATCACTGCGCAGGACCCCGGTTCACCCACAGGCAGCAAACCGTCCGGTTCCGGCACGACGAGCGGCGGGAAGCGCGTCTGCGAGGTCCGCGGCCAGACGGTCCCGTGTTCGCAGCCCGGCATGGGCAACTTCAACTCGGCCGACGGCTGCTACTGGCTGCTCATAGACCCGCAACCCGACGCAGCCACCGCGCGGCTCGCGGCAGGCGTGCCCGGTGACTGGAAGCCGGGCGACAAAGGCGCGTTCTACAACGTGACGTGTCCCGGCAACCCGGTGGCGGGCGGCATGGCGTACTCGGCAACCGACCCCGCCGTCGCTGCGGTCGACCCGGCCCGGCTGGCACAACAGGCGCTGGACAAGATGACGCTCCTGGGGCCGGACATAGCCAGCCCGGCCGCTGCCGGCAAGTACATCGTGGGCTTGCCCATGTGGATGTGGGTGAACAAAAGCCAGACCACGTACGGCCCGAACACCGCCAGTGCCTCGGCGGGGGGCGTGACCGTGACCGCTACCGCCACGGTCTCGAAGATCGTCTGGAAGATGGGCGACGGCTCGGCGGCCACCTGCAACGGGCCAGGCACGACGTACAGGACTTCCTACGGCAAGCAAGAGTCCCCGACCTGCGGCCACACCTATACCAGCACGTCGGCCTCCGAGGCTGGCGGCAAATACACCGTGACCGCGACGTCGACGTGGACGGTGGACTGGCAGGTGAACGGCGGCGGCGAGGCGGGCCAGCTCACGGCAATCAGAGAGTCCCAGGAACAGGTGGCGATCGGCGAACTGCAGGTCGTCAGGTAACGCCGCCGGAAGGACAGGACGTTGAGCAGCAAGACCACAGAACGCACGGCCACCGCCGCGAGCGGTGCGCTTCCGCAGACCCAGGTGTCCGGCCCCGTGACCCCACCGCGGGTCTCTGCACGCAGGCGCCGTCCCGGCGTGATCGCCCTGTCGCTGGCACTTATCGCCGCCGGCGGCGCGGGTGTTGCCGTCCTGCTGCTGCAGGTCGGCCACCGCACCGAGGTCGTGACCGTCGTCCGCGACGTCCAGGTCGGACAAGTCCTCACCGATGACGACCTGGGCAAGGCGTCCATCTCCCTGGACCCGGCTGTCAGAGCCGTACACGCCGACAACCTGCACTCGGTAGTGGGCAAGAGGGCCGCAGTGGAGCTCAAGCCCGGTTCCCTGCTCGCTCCGTCACAAGTGACAAAGGACCCCCTGGTGAAGGCCGGGGAACAGCTGGTGCCGATCGGGCTCAAGCCCGAACAGGTCCCGGCCACTGCGCTGGTACCGGGCCAGAAGGTGGAGCTGGTCCACGTCCCCGCACAGGGCGCGACGGACACGGGCAAGGCGTCCGCCACCGCGCCGCAGACCATCGAGGGGCGGATCGTGAAGGCCTCCAGCGCCGCCCCCGGCACCGGCGTCGTGGTCGTCGATGTCGCCACCTCCGCCGCTGACGGCCCCACGGCCGCCGCCTGGGTGTCGGCCGGCACGCTCCGCCTGGTCCTCGCCGCTCCGGACGGCAGCTGATGGCTGTGATCGCGCTGGCCGGGTGCAGTGGTGCGCCCGGTGTGACCACGACCGCTCTGGCCCTGCTGCTGACGTGGCCGCTGGAGCCGGGCCGGAAGATGGTCCTGGCCGAGTGCGACCCGGACGGCGGGGCTGTTCTGCACGGGCTGCTGCAGGGCACCCTCGGGGACCGCTACGGGCTGCGCAACCTCTCGGTCGCCGCCCGCCAGGGCGACCTCGGCGACGCCTTCTGGCGGCAGCTGATCGACCTGAGCAGCGAGGACGGCAAGAACGAGTCGCCGCGCGACCGGTTGCTGCTGCCGGGTATCACCGACGCCGCGCAGGCAGCGAGCCTAGGCTCGGTGTGGAAGGCCCTGGGGGTCATCTTCCGCGGCATCGAGGCCGAGCACGGCCACGACGTCCTGATCGACCTCGGCCGCCGCGGGGCGTTCGGTCCGTCCGGGGTCCTGGCCGAGCAGGCCGACGCTGTGGTCGTGGTGGTGCGCAACACCCTGCGCTGTCTGCAAGCGGCCGAGGGCCGGGTGCGCGCGCTCGAGGAGCGGGTCGGTGGCGTCAGCGTGCTGGTGATCAACGAGGGTCCGTATCCCGCGGGCGAGGTGCAGCGTGTTCTGCAGGTGCCGGTGGTCGCGACCCTGCCGCACGTGCCGAAGGACGCCAAGGTGCTGTCCGACGGCGTCGAGCAGCCGCGTCACTTCATCAAGTCGCCGGTGATGAAGGCTGCCCGGACGGCCAGCGCGTTGCTGGTACAGCAGGCCGCGGTGCGGCGGGCCCGCCTCGATCCGGGCAGCGTGCGTGCCGCAGGCGGGGAGGTGACCCGTGCGCGGTAAGCCGCTGCACACCGATCCCACGGTGGTTTCGCCACCTGGCCGCCTCCAGCAGACGCGGGTGCACCAGGCGAACGGGGCGCCTGCTCCTGCCGGTGCTGCCTCGAGTACGCATGTGCTCGGCGCCACGGCACCTCAGGTCATCGTCGACTACAAGGTCGCCCGGCACATCGCGGCCCAGGTCGCCAAGCAGCGCGAGGAGCTGCTGAAGACGACGCCTGGTATGGACCGGGCGAGCGAAGAGCAGCGCTGCCTGGAGTGGATCAACGAGGCGGTTGCCCTGTGGTCGGACGCCCAGGCGATGGCGCCGCAGGAAGACGAGGCACTGCGTCGTGCCGTCTACGACCTGCTCTTCCGGGCTGGCCGGCTCCAGCCGTATCTGGACGACGAGCGTGTCGAGGACATCATCATCCAAGGCCCGAACGAGGTGTGGCTCGACTACGGCGACGGCAAACGGCGCATGGTCGGGCCGATCGCGGACTCGGAAGAGGAACTGCTGGAGCTGCTGCGGGAGTTAGCCCGAGGCTCCGGGCACAACGAGCGCACCATCTCCACCGCGAACCCCACCCTCGCCCTGTCCCTGCAGGACGGCTCCCGCCTTCAGGCCATCACCGGACTCGGACCGATGACCTACGCGGTCATCCGCCGGCACCGGGTCTCCCACGCCGACCTCGACGACCTCGTACGGCTGGGCACGATCGACCCGATACTGCGGGAGTTCCTCGGCGCGTGCGTACGGGCGGAGAAGAACATCATGATCGCGGGGAAGCAGAAGGCCGGGAAGACGACCCTGCTGCGGGCGATGCTCAAGGAGTTCGACCCCGAGACACGGTTTGCCACCATCCAGACCGAGGACGAGCTGTTCGCCCACGCCAACGGATACCACCGCCAGGTCGTCTCCCTGGTCGGGCGCGAGTCCAACGGGGAGAAGGACGTCACCGGCCGCAGCGCCGGCGAGGTCACGCTCCTGGACCTCATGCATCCGGCGCTGCGGATGTCGCTGGAGCGGATCGTGGTCGGCGAGGTCCGCGGCCCGGAAGTCGTCGCCATGATGCAGGCGTTGACGAACGGCTCGGGCGGCAACCTCTGCACCATCCACGCCCGCCGCCCGGACATCATCTTCGACCGGATCGCCGAGCTGTACGCGCTTGCCCAGGACAACCTGTCCGAGCAGCTCGCCTACCGGCAGACCGCCAACGGCCTCGACTTCATCGTGTACGTCGACATGACGGATGAGACGCAGATCGGCGGGCACCGCCACCGCTATGTCTCCCACGTCCTGGAGCTCACCGGAATCGGCGAGAATGGCCGCCCCGCCACGAATACCGTCTTCTCCCCCGGAGCGGAGTTCGGCGAGTTGCGGGCGGTACCGCGGATGGATCCGGGCTGCGTGGACGACCTGCGCCGTGTCGGTTTCGACTCGGCGCTGCTGCAGCAGGCCTATGGGGCCTGGCAGGCGCCGCTGCCGCTGAAGGTGGGGGTGCGCCGATGATCCTGCTGTGGGGGCTGCTGAGCGGTATGGCCGTCATCGGCGGTCTGATCGGTGTCGTGGCCGGGTTCGTGGGGACGACGGCGCCGCGCAGGGCTCCGTCGTGGCAGCGGTGGCGGTCTCTGGGCGCCGGCAAGAACCAGAGTGAGGACGTCCGGCTGCGCCGGCGGACTCTCGCCGCCGCGGCGGTCGTGGTGTTCGTGACGGTATGGCTGGTCTCGGGGAACTTCGTGGGCGGCGCGCTGCTCGGCGCGGCCATCGCCGGCGTGCCCTGGCTGATCACCCCGGCGCAGATGGCGCAGGAGCGCATCGGCCAACTGGAGGCCTTGAGCGAGTGGACTCAGCGGCTGGCCGGCCTGCTGCGGCTGGGCATGGGGCTGGAACAGGCGATGATGACCAGCCGTAGGGGCGCGCCTGACGAGCTTGCCCCGCAGATCATCAATCTGTCAGACCGGCTGCGCCTTGGGTGGCGGCCGGAGGGAGCGCTGCGCGCGTTCGCCGATGAACTGGACGATGTCACCGCGGACAAGGTGGTCGCCGCGCTCATTCTGTCGGTCAACGACCGTGGTCCGGGCCTGGCGCAGGCGCTCGAGGACCTGGCGGGAACGGTGCGCGACGAGGTCGCTCGTAAGCGCTCCATCGAGGCGGACCGGGCGAAGCCGCGGACCACGGTGCGGTCGATGACCATCATCACCGTGGGCGTCGTGGTGGCCGGCTTCTTTGTGCCGTCCTATACAAAGCCGTACTCCACGCTGCTGGGACAGCTGGTGCTCGCCTTCCTGACGGCCGCCTTCATCGGGGTACTCGCCCTGATGCGGCAGCTGGGTTCCTTCCGCCGCATCCCGCGCTTCTTGATCACCGATCCGTCAACCACGGTCCGGCTGCCTGCGCCCGCGACGGAGCCGGACGTCCCGGTCGCCGGACGTGAGCCGGAAGGAGTCATCTCGTGAACCTGTTCCCCGTCGTTCTGACCGGCGGCACGGTTGGCGCCGGCCTGGCCTTGCTGGTGCGGGAACTCCTGCTCCCCCAGCCGGCGTTGAGGCCCGCCCTCGCGCGCAGTGCCCCGGCCACCTTGACCATGCCCGAACCGGAACTGGACCGCGAGGAAGTCTGGGGCCGGTGGCTGCTGGCCCGCCTCGAGCGCCTGCCCGGCGTCCGGATCCCCACCATCAACTTGGCGCTCCTGGGCCAGGGGCCGGGCCAGTTCATGCTCAAGAAGGTGGCGCTCGCCACTCTCGGCCTGCTCTGCCCGGTGATCGCGACGATCCCGTGGATCATCGCGGGTGTCTCCCTGCCGTTCTACGTACCCGCGGGCGTCGGACTCCTCATCACTGGGCTGCTGTTCATCACACCGGATCTCGCAGTGCGGGACCAGGCCAAGCGGGCGCGGGAGGAGTTCGCGCACGCCCTGTCCGCCTACCTGGACCTGGTCGCGCTCAAGCGGGCCGCCGACGCCGGCCCCGCCGAGGCGCTGGAGAAGGCCGCCGAGGTCGGCCGCGGCTGGCCCTTCCTGTATCTGCAGGGCGCGCTGCGCCGGGCCCGGCTGGAGAAGATCCCGCCCTACCAGGCACTGACGGAACTCGCCGCCGAATACGAACTGCCCGTCCTTACCGACGTCGCGGACATCATGCGCGGCAGCGCCACCGACGGCGCCGCCGTCTACAAGGCGCTGCGGGCCCGCACCGCCGCCCTCAATGCCGAGTTGCTGGCCGATCAGGCCGCGGAGGCGAACGCCGCCAGCGAAAAGATGACCGCGCCGGGAGCCTTGCTCGCGGTCTTGGTGATGTTGCTGATGGCTTTCCCCGCGGTGATCCGCATGCTCACCGTCTAGGACCATCCTGACTCGCTCAAATTCTCTGGAGGAGCACCACCATGAAGTACACCGCAGCCCGCACCCACCGTGCTGTGCGCTGGCTGACCGCGCGCCTGCAGGAGAGCCTGGAGGAGGCCGCCCGGCGGCCGGACCGCGGAGACATCAGCACGACCACTGTCATCATCTGGGTGGCCGCTGTGACCGGCGCCGTGCTGATCGCTGGGACCATCGCCGTCGTGATCGCGAAGTACAACGGCAAGCTCTCCGGGCTGTGATGTCCCCTCCGGAGCGGCTGACGGCTTGGTGGCAGGGGCGACGATGGCGCGACGACCGCGGTGACACCAGCATCCAGATGGCGATCATCTTCCCGTTCGTGCTGCTCGCCACGGTCGCCGTCATCCAGGCCTCCATGTGGTACTACGCACGGCAGATCGCCCTGACCGCTGCCCGCGAAGGAGCCACCGCAGCCCGCTCCTACCAGTCGAGCCCTGCCGACGGAGCAGCCCGGGCACGGAACGTGCTGGAGCACACCGCAGGCGACAGCCTGCGCGGCTACAGCGTCTTGGCCAGCAGCAACGGACAGCGTGTGCGGGTCCAGGTCTCCGGAACGGCCATGTCGATGATCCCGGGCGTTTCCGGCCTGCAGGTCACCCAGTCCGCGTCCGGCCCGGTAGAACGCTGGGTCCAGGTGCCGGGAGGGTGAACCACGTGCGAAACACGGCCCGATGGGCTCGCAGGCTTCGCAGCGACGAGGGCAGTGCCGCGATCGAGGCCGCCATCATCCTCCCGTCACTGATCATGTTCTTGTGTCTGGCGATCGCCGGCGGACGCCTCGTCACCTCCGGAGCGAAGATCGACTCTGCCGCCGAGGACGCGGCCAGGGAAGCCTCCATCCACCGCACCGCGGCCACCGCCCAGAGCGCCGCGCAGACGGCGGCCGCCGAATCCCTGAACGACCAGGGCATCACGTGCGCATCGACCAGCGTCAGCATCAACACCGGTGGCCTGAGCGTGCCGGTGGGCCAGGTCGGCACGGTCACCGTGACCGTGACCTGCACAGTCAACCTGTCGGACCTGCTGCTGCCGGGCGCGCCAGGAGCCCGGACGCTCACGTCGACGGCGACCTCGGTGGTGGACCAGTACCGGCAGCGGGGTGACTGATGATCCTCCGGCAGATAAGGCAGAGCCATGCACGGTGGGATGACCGTGGCGGCGTCACCGTGTTCGTCGCCGTCTGCGTCATCGCGCTGATCGGCATCATCGGCATCGCCGTCGACGGCGGCAGCAAGATGCGCGCCACCGAACGCGCCGACTACATCGCCGGCGAGGCCGCCCGGGCCGGCGGACAGGCCATCGACCCCGCCGAGGCCATCACCGGCAAGGCGATCGTCGTGGACCCGCAGGACGCACAGGCCGCCGCCCAGGCCTACCTGCGTTCCGCAGGCGCCACCGGCACGGTCAGCGTGTCCGGCGACGGCAAGACCCTCCACGTCACCGTCACCGGCACGTACGACACGAAGTTCCTGTCGGCGGTCGGGATCGGCTCGTTGTCGGTGTCCGGCCAGGGCAAGGCCACCCTCCTGCACGGCGTCACCGCACCCGACGAAGGAAACTGATGCGCACCACCCACTCCCCCGCCGCAGCAGCCGGCCGCACCCTGGCCAGTGCGCTCAAGGCCGTACTGAGCCTGCTCGTCCTGGCCGGCGCGGTCGCGGGGCTGCCGTTGCTGCTGGCCTGGGTCACTCCGGTCATCTGGGCTTCCACCCACGACGACCTCACGCACCTGCTGGACCGGCAGGACACGGGCGCGGCGTTCTTGCTGCTGCTCGTCGCGGTGGGCTGGATCGGGTGGGCGCAGTTCACGTTCTGTTCCGTACGGGAGGTGATCGCACAGGCGCGGGGCCGGAGCTGGCACGCCCCGCGAGGGATGGGTGCATCGCAGCGCGCAGCGGCCCTTCTGATCGGCAGCATTCTGGTGCTGCTGCCCACGAGTTCGGCTCTGGCCTCCGACGCCCAGGCCGCCCCGGCCACCACGGCGGCCCACGTCCCGGGCCAGACCCAGGCCTCGCAAGCCGCCGAGACCGAACAGGCCTCCAGGCCCTCAGCGAGCACACAGGCGTCCGGTCCGTCGTACACAGTGCGCGAGACACGGCCGGCGGAAAGCCTGTGGGGCATCGCCGAGCGGGAGCTGGGCGACGGCGAGCGGTGGCGGGAGATCGCGAGCCTGAACGAGGGCCGTGTCATGTCCGATGGGCAGGTCTTCCGCGCGAACAGCTTTCTGCAGCCCGGCTGGCAGCTGGAGATGCCCTATGACGCGGCTACAGCGGGAGACGTCCGTACGCAGCTGACGCGAGGTGTCCATACGCAGCTGGGGGACAGTCCTGCGACTTCTGCCGGGAAGAGCGAGCACGCCGTCACGGTCCGCTCGGGCGACTACCTGTCGAAGATCGCGGAGGAGGAGCTCGGCGACGGCGACAAGTGGCCCGAGCTGTTCGAGGCCAGCGAGGGCAAGCCGCAGCCGCACGGCCTGCCCGAGATCACCGATCCGGATGTGATCTACGCAGGGCAGCAGGTCACCGTGCCCGGCACTCAGCCTGACCAGCAGGCGCCGCCCCGGGACAGCGGCGACAGCAATGAGGCTGGCAATCACGAGAGCACTCCCCCGGCTACTCGCGCGCCGAACAGCGAGCAGAGGCCGGGCGATCACGCGGGCGATGAGCACGCGCCCGCGCCAGGCCAGACCAAGGCCCCCGCACCGGAGTCGCCGGCTCCCAGCGCACCGAGCAGCCGTCTTGCCGAACAGCCCGGCCAGGAGCACTCTCCTTCCGCAACGGCTCCCGCGACGCCGCAGCCCACCACCAGCGCCTCCTCCTCTGCCGCCTCGCCGTCGGCGCCGGCTGAGCAGTCCGGTGCCGCCGGCTCCTCCCCCGCCGCCACGGAGTCCGGGACGCCGGCGCCTGCTCCGGCTGACGGTCCGCTGGTGCTGCGCACTGCTCTAGGCGCCGGTGCGCTGCTGGCCGCCGCCATCACCGGCGCTCTCGCCCTGCGCCGTACGCTGCAGCGCCGCCGCCGCAAACCCGGCGAGAAGATCGCCATCGCATCGGAGACTTCCCCGGCAGAGGCGAAGCTGGCGGCGGCCGCCGAACCGGGCGGCGCCGCTCGCCTGGACACGGCCCTTCGGACCCTGGCCCACCAGGTGGCCCAGCACGATGACGGGACGGTCCTGCCACCGCTGCGGGCCGCACGGGTCGGCACCCGCACGGTGGAGGTGCTGCCTGAAGACCTTGTCCAGGAGCCGCAGGCACCCTTCGTCTCCGGGAACGGCGGCTGGTGGATCCTGCCTGCCGACGCAGTCCTCCTGGACGAGGAGGCCGCTCGCGAGGTGCCCGCGCCATATCCGGGGCTGGTCACGATCGGCAGCACCGAAGCGGGTGACCTCCTGCTGCTCAACCTCGCCCGGGTACCCGCCGTACTGCTCGACGGCAATCCGGTGCACATCACCGAGGTGTGCACCTCGCTCGCCCTGGAACTCGGGATGAGCCCGTGGGCAAGCGAAATCGAAATCGTGACGATCGGGCTCGGCGCGGACCTGCCGCAACTGCTGCCCACCACGCGGATCGCCCACATGCGCCACGCCACGCACGCGCTGCGCGACCTGAGCGAACGCCTCCTTGAGGCCCACCAGATGCCCGAGACCAGACACCAGCCCTACCTGCTGCTGTGCGCATCGCCTCTGGACCCGGACACGGCCTGGGAATTCGCCGACGTCATCGACAAGGCCGGCACGGTTCCCGTCACCCTGGTCGCCCCGGCAAGTACCGCGGCCCAGCACTTCCCCGAGGCGGAGATCCTCAACGCCTCGCTCAGCACACCGCAGCCACTCGACTCCGCCGCCACCGAGATCACGGTGCAGCGCCTGGAGCACGCCTCCTACCTCCAGATCACCACCGCGCTGAAGGTGTCCGCGCAGCCGGCCCACCCGGCCGAGGGCCCGTGGCAGGAGGTGCCGGAAGAGCCCGGCAGCGTGGACCAGCCCGAGCAGACCGAGTCCCAGGAGCCGGCCGCCCCCGCAGCCGATGCGGGCACGAGCCCCTTGTCGCCGGCAGCAGACGTGAGCGGCGAGGTATTCCCGGCCCTGCTCGCCGCCACCACCGACCCGACCGGACTTCGTCTCCTGCCCACCACCACACCGTCACCTCAGGCCGACAAAGACCCACACCCGGGCACCGAGACTCCGGTGGCCCAGACCGCAGAGGATGAGGAACGCGAGGGAAGTGACGCCGAGCAAGCCGCTGAGGAGGCCACGGCGCCGGAGGCGGCGGCAGAGGCGGACGCAGAGGCGGCGGGGGCGGAGGAGGGCGCGGCTCATGACCTGAACGCGCCGGAGATCCGGGTTCTGGGCCCGGTCGAGGTCACGGGAGTGGACAGCACCGGCCACGGCCCGCGAATGGCACAGCTCGCCGCGTTGTTGTATTTCCGGCCCGGGCGGAGCGCGGACGCCGTGTGCTTCGACATGGATCCCCTCAGTCCGTGGGGGCTGAGTACCCTCAACGCCCGGCTGCAGGGCCTACGCCGTTCCCTGGGCAGCGACCTGGCCGGCCACCCCTACGTGCCACGCCGCAAGTCCGGCGAAGACCCCTACCGCCTCTCCCCCAAAGTGCGCTGCGACTGGAACCGCTTCCTTCACCTCGTCGAACGTGCACTGCCGCTGGGCCCGGCCGGCCTCACCGACCTGGAACAGGCACTCACCCTGGTCCGCGGCAAGCCGTTCGGAGGCAAACCGCTGCCCTGGGCCGAGCCCCACCAGCAGGAGATGATCACGCGGATCACCGACGTGGCACACACCGTGGCCACCTACCGCACCCCCGCAGGCCCGCACCACGACCTCAGCGCGGCCCGCCAAGCAGTGGCGACCGGCCTCGACGTCGACAACACGGCAGAGCTCTTGTACCGGGACTGGTGCCGGCTCGAGCATGCCGCCGGGAACCGGCAGGGACTACACACAGCCATCACCCGCGTCCAACAAGTCAACCAGGCACTGGACTGCTCACTGGAGACGGAGACCGAGCAGCTCATCAACGACCTCCTGCGCACCACCGGCAGACAGGCCCTGGGCCAGTGATCCACCTCCAGCAGATCAGTCACTGCGGACCGTCCCGGGGCCGGGTGTTCGACCCGCTCCACGGCAGGTTCAGCGCGCATGTATGACGACGATTCAGATACGAGGTCTTTGATGAAGAAGGGCCAGCAGCGCGGAAGGGCAGGAAGCACGGCACCAGCCGCAGAGCTTGGCCGGGCACACCGCATCTTGATCGGTGTGGTCGTCGCCGGTGCGCTCGTCATCGCGGGAATCGGCTTCGCGGGTTCGTACGCGGCCGTACGCGAACTCGCCCTCAAGAAGGGCTTCGGGAACTTCGCGTACGTCTTCCCGATCGGCATCGACGCGGGCATCTGCGTCCTGCTCGCCCTGGACCTCCTCCTCACCTGGATCAGGATCCCCTTCCCGCTGCTGCGCCAGACGGCGTGGCTGCTGACGGTCGCCACGATCGCGTTCAACGGCGCCGCGGCCTGGCCCAACCCGCTGGGCGTCGGCATGCACGCCGTGATCCCGGTCCTGTTCGTGGCCTTGGTCGAGGCGGCCCGGCACGCGATCGGCCGCATCGCGGACATCACCGCCGACAAGCACATGGAAGGCGTCCGCCTCACCCGCTGGATGCTCTCCCCGCTCCCCACCTTCCTCCTGTGGCGCCGGATGAAGCTGTGGGAACTGCGCTCCTACGAACAGGTCATCAAGCTGGAACAGGAACGGCTGGTCTACCAGGCCCGGCTCCACTCCCGCTACGGCCGCGCCTGGCGCCGCAAAGCACCGGTGGAATCCCTGATGCCGCTGCGGCTCGCCCGCTACGGCGTCCCGCTCGCCGACACCGCCCCCTCAGGCCTGGCCGCCGCCGGCATCGAACCGGCCCCCCTGCCCCCGCTCGCTGTCGAGCAGGGTCCCGCCGCAGTGCAGGCGGACTCCCTGGCACTCGAAGCCCGAACACCCGGCCAGAGACAGCAGCCGGAGCGGGTGAGCGCGGAGGCACAGCATGTCCTGCAGGCCCAGCCGGTGAGCGGCGGCCAGCCCCGCGAGCAGGCGTCCGTCGACGACCCCGACGGACGCTTCGCCGAGGCCTACCAGTCGTGGCGCACTCAGTTCCAGACTGAGCCCACAGCCGCCCAGTTCGCGTACTTCCTCCGAGACGAGTTCGGCATCTCTACCGCGGCCGGTGGACCGCTCTCCGATGACCAATTACAGCCCCTACTCAAGGCCTTCCAGCAGCACTACACCCCACCGGCCGAAGCTCAACCTGCTCCGGGCGACACGCAACCGGCCCCAGCAGACGAGTCGTGGGACGCGTTCTTCTACAGTGCCTGGCTCACATACGCGCGTCAGTACGGCCAGTACCCCGACGCGGCCACCCTCGCGGCATACGTGTTCCAGCGCGACGGCATCACCAGAGCCGGCGGCCAGCCCCTCACCGGCGAGGACCTGCAGGGCTTCGTCGCGGCCTTCCAGGAGCGCGAGTTCAACGACGGTGAACCGCAGAGCGAAGAGACGAACCATGAAGTCGGCGCACAGGCACTTCCAGCACCCGCCCCTGCCAGGGGCGTTTCAAAGTCTTGGTGATCACGTAGACGGCTTCGTCAGGGGATGTTCAGTAGGTCCAGCGGCCGGTTGAAGGGGTCGTAGGAGACGTGGCGGAGGCCGGCGGCGATGTTGCGGTGTCCGAGCTGGCGGAGCGTATTGATCGCCAGGTTGCGCAGGGTGGCCATGTTCTCGGGTCCGTGGCCGGTGCGGATCTTCGAGGCGTCCTCGCCGAAGGTGGTGTCGCGGACGAAGTGGAGCCGGTTCTCGATGGTCCACTGTGATCTGGCGAGGTGGCCGAGGTGCTGAGGCGAGGCTTGATGCGAGGTCAGGTCCGTGATCGCGTAGACGGTCTGGCGACTGCACCTGCCGCTCTTCAGATCGGTGCGGTGACGCAGGAGTCGGACCGCCTGGACGGCGTGGGGGAAGTCCAGGCCGAGGTCGGTGACGGTGAGAGCCCTGGTCACGCGGGTCTCCTTGCGGCCGTGACCGATCTCGCGGTCGTAGCGCCGTGCGGTGACGCCCTTCCACGGCAGCGACCGGAGCCTGCGGTGCAGACCCGGCTGGTTCGCCTTGACCACCAGCAGGTAGTGCGCCTTCTTCTCCTCCACCAGGAAACGCACGTGGCCACGTTGGGTGTGCAGGGCGTCGGCGGTGACGGTGACCCCGGTCAGGTCGTAGGGCTCCAGCAGCGCGGCGAAGCACGTGATTTCGTTGGTCTTGTCGGGAACCCGCAGCTGGGTAACCGTCCGGCCGTCGCCGGTCATCGCGGCCAGGAGGTGGGCGGCGGGTCTCTGGCCGTGCCGGGAACCGCGGGCGGCCTTGCCGTCCACGGCCACCGACTTCGCGCCGCCGGGATCGGCGCCGGTC
>NZ_JBEXHZ010000036.1:0-62212 GCF_040608315.1 Streptomyces sp. NPDC005195 | reverse complement strand
CCACCCCACCCCCACCAACCCCCCACCACACCCCCCCGCCCCGTAGTGCTCCCACGGGTTCCCTCCCCCCCGCGCCGCCGGCCGCCCCCCCCCCCCCCCCGGGGCCCCCCCCCCCCCCCCCCCCCCCCCCCCCCCCCTCTTCTCGTACTGCGGCGAACCCGGAGGGTTACGCCTCCTTGCTCAGGTTGGGACCGGCCCCACCCGCGGCCTGCTCGATCGGCGGGACGTCGGGCAGTGCCGACTTCTCCTCGCCCCGGAAGGTGAAGGTCACGGTCTCGCCCTCGCCCTCCGTGTCGACGACCACGATGTGACCGGGACGCAGCTCACCGAAGAGGATCTTCTCCGAGAGCGTGTCCTCGATCTCGCGCTGGATCGTGCGACGCAGCGGCCGCGCGCCCAGAACGGGGTCGTAACCCTTCTTGGACAGCAGCTCCTTGGCGGACTGGGAGAGCTCGATGCCCATGTCCCGGTCCTTGAGGCGCTCGTCCACCTTGCCGATCATCAGGTCGACGATCTTGAGGATGTCCTCCTGCGTCAGCTGCGGGAAGACGACCACGTCGTCGACGCGGTTGAGGAACTCGGGGCGGAAGTGCTGCTTGAGCTCGTCCGACACCTTGTTCTTCATGCGCTCGTAGTTGGACTTCGTGTCACCCGTGGCCGCGAAGCCCAGGTTGAAGCCCTTGGAGATGTCCCGGGTGCCGAGGTTGGTCGTCATGATGATGACCGTGTTCTTGAAGTCCACGACCCGGCCCTGGGAGTCGGTCAGGCGACCGTCCTCCAGGATCTGCAGCAGCGAGTTGAAGATGTCCGGGTGGGCCTTCTCGACCTCGTCGAAGAGGACGACCGAGAACGGCTTGCGGCGCACCTTCTCCGTCAGCTGGCCGCCCTCCTCGTAGCCCACGTAACCGGGGGGCGAACCGAAGAGACGCGACACCGTGTGCTTCTCGCTGAACTCCGACATGTCGAGGGAGATCAGCGCGTCCTCGTCACCGAAGAGGAACTCGGCGAGGGCCTTGGACAGTTCGGTCTTACCGACACCGGACGGGCCCGCGAAGATGAACGAACCACCCGGACGCTTCGGGTCCTTCAGACCGGCCCGGGTACGACGGATCGCCTTCGAGAGCGCCTTGACGGCGTCCTTCTGACCGATGACCCGCTTGTGGAGCTCGTCCTCCATGCGCAGCAGGCGGCTCGACTCCTCCTCGGTCAGCTTGAAGACCGGGATGCCGGTCGCGGTCGCGAGGACCTCGGCGATCAGCTCGCCGTCGACCTCGGCCACGACGTCCATGTCGCCGGCCTTCCACTCCTTCTCCCGCTTGGTCTTCGCCGCCAGCAGCTGCTTCTCCTTGTCGCGGAGAGAGGCCGCCTTCTCGAAGTCCTGGGAGTCGATGGCCGACTCCTTGTCGCGGCGGACGCCCGCGATCTTCTCGTCGAACTCGCGGAGGTCCGGCGGCGCGGTCATCCGGCGGATGCGCATCCGGGAGCCCGCCTCGTCGATCAGGTCGATCGCCTTGTCCGGCAGGAAGCGGTCCGAGATGTACCGGTCGGCCAGGGTGGCGGCCTGGACCAGTGCCTCGTCGGTGATGGAGACGCGGTGGTGTGCCTCGTAGCGGTCGCGCAGGCCCTTGAGGATCTCGATCGTGTGGGGGAGGGAAGGCTCCGCCACCTGGATCGGCTGGAAGCGGCGCTCGAGGGCCGCGTCCTTCTCGAGGTGCTTGCGGTACTCGTCCAGAGTGGTCGCACCGATGGTCTGGAGCTCGCCGCGGGCCAGCATCGGCTTCAGGATCGAGGCCGCGTCGATGGCGCCCTCGGCGGCACCCGCACCGACCAGGGTGTGGAGCTCGTCGATGAACAGGATGATGTCGCCGCGGGTGCGGATCTCCTTGAGCACCTTCTTCAGGCGCTCCTCGAAGTCACCGCGGTAGCGGGAGCCGGCGACCAGCGCACCGAGGTCCAGGGTGTAGAGGTGCTTGTCCTTGAGGGTCTCGGGCACCTCGCCCTTGACGATGGCCTGCGCCAGGCCCTCGACGACAGCGGTCTTGCCGACACCGGGCTCACCGATCAGGACCGGGTTGTTCTTGGTCCTGCGGGAGAGCACCTGCATGACCCGCTCGATCTCCTTCTCGCGCCCGATGACCGGGTCGAGCTTGGACTCACGAGCGGCCTGGGTGAGGTTCCGGCCGAACTGGTCGAGGACCAGGGACGTGGAGGGGGTGCCCTCGGCAGGACCGCCACTGGCGCCGGCGGTCTCCTTGCCCTGGTAACCGGAGAGCAGCTGGATGACCTGCTGCCGCACCCGGTTGAGATCGGCGCCCAGCTTGACCAGGACCTGGGCGGCGACGCCCTCGCCCTCTCGGATCAGGCCGAGCAGGATGTGCTCCGTGCCGATGTAGTTGTGGCCCAGCTGAAGGGCCTCGCGGAGGGAGAGCTCCAGGACCTTCTTGGCACGGGGGGTGAAGGGGATGTGCCCGGACGGGGCCTGCTGACCCTGCCCGATGATCTCCTCCACCTGCTGGCGGACCGCCTCGAGCGAAATCCCGAGGCTCTCCAGGGCCTTAGCGGCGACACCCTCACCCTCGTGGATCAGGCCCAGGAGGATGTGCTCGGTGCCGATGTAGTTGTGGTTGAGCATCCGGGCTTCTTCCTGAGCCAGGACGACAACCCGCCGCGCGCGGTCGGTGAACCTCTCGAACATCGTTAATCGCTCCTCAGAGCGGTCAGGCAGTAAGGGGACGCTCCCCTCCCTGTCCTTCCGCAGCTTAGTCCCGCAAGCGGGGACCGCTCATTCCAACTGCCGACACCGTCCTTGGCCTCCTGACCCCGAACGCCGACATCTGCTCCAACCTGATGGTGCGAGACGATGTTCCCGCAGGCCAGGCAGATACCCTCATGAGCTGTACGCCGATGGCGAACGTGAGGTGCCCAGGCTCTGCGTGTCGCCCCTCCCACTAGGGATGTCTTACCCGTACGCACCGACACTCCATGCGGTGCGCACAGGTTCCCTCCGCTACGGGCGAACATCTTTGCGCCGCCGATCGTCCCCGCGCGCCCCCCTGTTCGACACTCTGCGCTCATCATGAAACACCCAGCGTAACTCTGGAGCCCTTCCGTCGGTTGCTCCTGTCATGGTTCCCACTGTCCCCCTTCCTCGCCGCCCGCTCGACCTGAGCGACCGGACGCGGCAGTGGTACGAGAACGAACTGGGCTGGACGACAGTGCCCGGCGCACCGGTGCGGCTGGCCACCGGCGTGCGCTTCGACGTGCTGGAAGTCCCCGCGGAGGCGGGTTTCGCGGCCCTGCGGCACCTCGGTCCGACGTCTCCGGTGACCCTGCGCAGAAACCTGCCGGAACGGCAGGGCGATTCCGGTGGTCCCGCTGATTTCGGTGCTCCAGGGGATTCCGGAGCGCGAGAGCCGGTTCTCCCGGCGCCACATGAGAACTCCGGGGATTCCGCGGTCCGCCCGGGGGATTCACCGTCCCGGTACGGGGGCCGGCCGGTCCGGCGCGGGGCGCGGATGCGGCTGCTGGTGGCGGCGGGGAGCGCGGAGGAACTGCCGGGGCTGCTCGACTGGCTGGAGTGGGGCACCCTCGCGCTGGATCTCACGGCGTTCGGGGCGGGCGGGAGCATCGGGGCTCCGCTGCCGCCGGGGGTGCCCGAAGGGCCGATCTCCGCCGGCGGGTCCGGTCCGCAGGGGGCCGCCGTCTGGCTGCGGCCCCCTGAGCCGGGGTGCGAGGTGGAAGCCTCGCTGCCGACTCTGTCGGCCATGGGGGGCGGTGGGGGCGCCCCCGATCTCGTACGACTCGTGGAGACGATGGCGACTCAGTGCCACCGCATCCGGTTGCGGCGCGCGTGCGCTCAGCCGTTGGCCTTCTCGTAGTCCTCGCGAATTTGCGCGGGAACGCGGCCACGGTCGTTGACCTCGTAACCGTTCTCCTTCGCCCACGCGCGGATCTGCGCGGTGTCCTGGCTGCCACCGGAAGCGACGCGCGCCTTTCCGCGTCCGCCCGAAGCGCGGCCACCGGTACGGCGCCCACCCTTCACGTACGCGTCGAGAAGACCGCGCAGCTTGTCCGCATTGGCGGTCGTGAGATCGATCTCGTAGGTCTTGCCGTCCAACGCGAACGTCACCGTCTCGTCCGCCTCGCCGCCGTCGAGGTCGTCGACAAGAAGGACCTGAACCTTCTGTGCCACCGGATTTCCTTTCATCGATAACGTGAGGGCCGAGGGTCTGCGGCGTAGGCCGCCGTTTCGCGTCCCCTGTTATATGCAGTACTGCAGTACGTCGGAAAGCAAACCGCTTTTGCTGGAAAAACACAAACCCCTGGCGGAGACTCAGGTGCCACGGGAAGACCGGAAACGTGCGCGTTTCGGACATAGGGAACGCGGGCAAGCCGGTCCGGCGGAATAGTGGCCGGCGATCACAGATGCAGAAGCATCCGGCTGTTGCCCAAGGTGTTCGGTTTCACTCGTTCGAGACCGAGGAACTCCGCGACGCCCTCGTCATAGGAACGCAGCAGCTCGGCGTACACATCGGTGTCGACCGGCGTCTCACCGATCTCCACGAAGCCGTGCTTCGCGAAGAAGTCCACTTCGAAGGTGAGACAGAAAACGCGGCGGACGCCGAGCCAGCGGGCGGTGTGCAGCAACTTCTCCAGCAACTGATGACCGACACCGGCGCCCTTGACCGCCGGGTTCACCGCGAGAGTGCGGACTTCCGCGAGGTCTTCCCACATCACGTGCAGCGCGCCGCAGCCGACGACCTCAGTAGTTGAGCCGGTGTCGCGTTCGGCGACCCAGAACTCCTGGATGTCCTCGTAAAGCGTCACCGTGGCTTTGTCGAGCAGGATGCGGCGCCGGACGTTCGCGTCGAGGAGGTGGCGCACGGCCGGGACATCGCCGGTCCTGGCCCGCCGGACGGTGATGGCTTTCGCGGTGTCCCCGGGATGCGGCGCGGGCCGCCGCGCTGGATGCTCTGCTGGCATGAGCGGACGCTATCGCCCGGTGCCGTCACGGTCCGAGGCGGGGTTCTCGCCGCCCGGCTTCTCCCCCGCGTTCCCGGCCGGGTTCTCGCCCGACTTCTCCTCGCGCTTCTCCCCGGAAGCTTCCGGAGGTGCGGGCGTTTCGGCGACAACCGGGGCTTCTTCGGGCCACTGCACGATACGCATGGCGTCGCGCAGCGCATGGCGCTGTTCCTCACTCATCATGCCGAAGAAGGCGACGAGAGCGGCGGCGGGGTTGTCACTTTGGGACCATGCGTCGTTCATGAGGGCCGCCGAGTAGGCGGCACGCGTGGAGACCGCCTCATATCGATAGGCCCGGCCTTCCGCCTCGCGACGCACCCAGCCCTTCTGATGGAGATTGTCCAAAACGGTCATCACCGTGGTGTAGGCGATGGACCGTTCCTGCTGAAGGTCTTCCAGGACTTCTCGAACGGTCACCGGGCGGTTCCACTTCCACACCCGCGTCATGACCGAGTCTTCGAGTTCTCCCAATGGGCGAGGCACAGCTCAGAACAATAGTGGGAGATCGGCAACAAAAAGGGCGTACGACTCGAAAAACGTATGAGTCGTACGCCGATGAGCGCCCCGAAGGGGTCGGGCGCTCAGGCCTCGGAGTCCCGGGAGACCTGGCGGGCGCCGTCCGCCCGCGCGAGAGCGGCGTCGACGACCGCGTCCTCCTTGGACTTGTTGGCACCGCCCTGGGTCTTGACGATCGTCACGATCAACCCGATGAAGAACACGGCCATCACTACGGGGGGCACGAGCGCGGAGACATAGTCCATGCCTCCAGAGTAGCTAGCCCGCCGCGAGTTGCTGAGGGGGGTTCACCGGTGGCGGCGCGGGTTTGCGCCTGGGCGGGAAGACCTCGCCCGGGGTGGGGATCGGGCGGTCCGGGCGCGGGCCCCTGCCGGGAGGGTTCGGTTTCGGGTCGGCGGCGGGCCGGTCGGCCGGTTTCCGGACGGGCTCGTCGGCACTCGCGGCCCGTGCCAGACCTCCGGGGAGAGCTGTCAGCCGGGTACGGGACGCCGGGACCGTGGGAGTGGCCGTGCGGTCCGCCAGGCGGACGCGGACGTCCCGTTCGGCGAGGTCGCAGCAGCGCGCCAGGAGGGCGGCCGCGGCGGGGTTCCCGCGCAGGGCGCGCAGGGCGGCGAGATCGTCCGGATTCGGCCGGTAGCCGGCGGCCAGGGTTTCTTCCAGGAGTACGAGGTAGCCGGCGGCCGTGCCGGGCAGAGCCGCCCGGTAGCGGGAGAGGTCGGCCAGCAGGAAGGCCCGGAGCCTGGCCCCCTCGCGGGCGGCCTCGTCGACGGATTCGGCGAGCCGGAGGCAGTCCTGGACGTCTTCGGCCGAGGCGGGGGCGGGATGGAGGGCGAGGGCGAGAGCACGACGGAGCACACGCAGCTCCTGCGCACCGAACGCCATGCCGCCGCGGGATCCGTAGGGCGTGGGCATGCCGCGACGATACGCGCTAATCAGACAAAATCCGCCATATCCCCCTACGCGTGTCCTGGGCCCCCGCCCGTCCCCTGGTGACCGCGGCCCCCGGCTCTCCCTGCCCCTGCCAAGGGGCTGCCGCCCCCCGGACCCCCGCATCGCCCGGAGGGCTCGTCCTCGAACGCCGGACGGGCTGAAACGCATGGCCCGGGCGCCGGCCTTTGAGCGCTGCCTTGCGTCTCGGCCTTGCGTCTCGGCCTTGCGTCTCCGGCGCGGGCCCGCGCCATCAGCCCGTCCGGCGTTCGAGGACAAGGCCCTTCAGGCCGGCGGGGCGGAACTCCTCAGGTGCGGGACACGTTTCGTTCGTACACCAGGCGGAGCCCGATCAGCGTGAGCCACGGCTCGTGCTCGTCGATGACCGAGGCCTCGCCCAGAACCATCGGCGCCAGCCCCCCGGTCGCGATGACGGTGACATCGTCCGGATCCTCCGCGAGCTCCCGCACCATCCGGTTGACGACCCCGTCCACCTGCCCCGCGAACCCGTAGATGATCCCGGACTGCATCGCCTCGACGGTGTTCTTGCCGATGACCGCCCGCGGCCGGGCCACCTCGATCTTGCGCAGCTGGGCCCCCTTGACCCCGAGCGCGTCGACGGAGATCTCGATCCCGGGCGCGATGACACCGCCCACGTACTCACCCCGCGCGCTGACCGCGTCGAACGTGGTCGCGGTACCGAAGTCGACGACGATCGCCGGCCCCCCGTAGAGCTCGACGGCCGCGACCGCGTTGATGATGCGGTCCGCGCCGACCTCCTTGGGGTTGTCCGTGAGGATCGGCACGCCCGTCTTGACGCCGGGCTCGACCAGGACGGCCGGGACGTCGCCGTAGTACCGGCGGGTCACCTCGCGCAGTTCGTGCAGCACGGACGGGACGGTGGCGCAGATCGCGATGCCGTCGATGCCGTCGCCGAGTTCCTCGCCGAGCAGCGGGTGCATGCCCATCAGGCCCTGGAGGAGCACGGCGAGCTCGTCGGCGGTGCGGCGGGCGTCCGTGGAGATGCGCCAGTGCTCGACGATCTCCTCGCCGTCGAAGAGGCCGAGGACCGTGTGGGTGTTGCCGACGTCGATGGTCAGGAGCATGGGTCCTACTCCGCCTCGTCCGTGGAAGCCTCGTCCGCCGACGCGTCGCGCAGGTCCAGGCCGATGTCCAGGATCGGCGAGGAGTGGGTCAGGGCGCCCACCGCGAGGAAGTCGACGCCCGTCCTGGCGTACTCCTCGGCGTTGCCGAGGGTGAGCCGGCCCGAGGCCTCCAGAAGCGCGCGGCCGGCGACCAGGGCCACCGCCTCCTCGCACTCGACGGGCGTGAAGTTGTCGAGGAGGATCAGGTCGGCGCCCTCGTCCACGACCTCGCGCAGCTGGTGGAGCGTGTCGACCTCGACCTCGATCGCCAATTCCGGGAAGGCCTCACGGACGGCCGTGAAGGCCTGCGCCACGCCACCGGCGGCGACCACGTGGTTGTCCTTGACCAGTGCGGCGTCCGAGAGCGACATGCGGTGGTTCACGCCGCCGCCGCAGCGCACCGCGTACTTCTCCAGGGAGCGCAGGCCCGGGGTCGTCTTACGGGTGTCGCGCACGCGGGTGCCGGTGCCCTCCAGGGCGTCGGCCCACGCGCGCGTGGCGGTCGCGATGCCGGACAGCCGGCACAGCAGGTTCAGCGCGCTGCGCTCGGCCGTGAGGAGGTCGCGGGTGCGGGTGGTGACACTGAGCAGCTTCTGTCCCGCCTCGACCCGGTCGCCGTCCTCGACGTGCCGCTCCACCTCGAACTCGTCGGTGCAGACCACGGAGACGACGGCCTCGGCGACGCGCAGGCCCGCGACGACGCCCGCGTCACGGGCGGTGAAGTCGGCGGTGGAGACGGCGTCCTCGGGAATGGTCGCGACGGTCGTCACGTCCACGCCGTTGTCGAGGTCCTCCTGGATGGCGACGTTCGCGATGTCCTCGACCTCCAGCGGATCGAGTCCGGCGTCGGCGAGGAGCTGGGCGAGCGCGGGGTCGAGGCCGCACTCCATGTACGTCTCGTCGCCGTCGTTGTCGGCGCCGCCACAGCCGCAGCCGTCGCCGCAGCCGCCGCTCTGGGCGAGGGGAAGGTCGGGGGTGCTCACTTCGGTCACTGCTCCTGGTCGCGGGGCGTCTGCTGGGACATGGGGGGCTCCCCTGCCCGGGCGGGGCCGTCGGCTTGGGGGAGGGTCGGGGGGAAGTCTGCTGTGTCGGTGGTGTGCACGGCGAGCGTGCGGTCGGGATTCAGCCGGACGACGATGTGCCGGCGCCAGTCCGAGTCGTCGCGGTCGGCGTGGTCCTCGCGCCAGTGGCAGCCGCGGGTCTCCTCGCGCAGGAGGGCGGCGGCGACCAGGACCCGCGCCACGCACAGGAGGTTGGTGGCCTCCCAGGTGTCGACGCCGGGCTCGGAGGTCTTGCCGTTCTCGTCGAGGGCGTCACGGGCGTCCGTGTGCAGCCGCTGGAGACGGTCGGCCGCGTGGGACAGGGACTCGGCCGAGCGCAGGACGCCCGCGCCGTCCGTCATGATCCGCTGGATGGCGAACCGGGCCTCGGGCGCGAGCAGCGGGTGCGCGGGCTTGTCGGGGTGCGGGACCGGCTCGGGCACGCGCGCGTGGAGGCCCTCCTCGGCACGGTTGTGCGCGATGTCGGCCGCGATGCGCTCGGCGTAGACCAGGCCCTCCAGGAGGGAGTTGGAGGCGAGCCGGTTGGCGCCGTGCACTCCGGTGCAGGCGACCTCGCCGCAGGCGTACAGGCCGGGCACCGTGGTGCGGCCCCGGGCGTCCGTGCGGACGCCGCCGGAGGCGTAGTGGGCGGCCGGGGCGACCGGTACGGGCTCGGTCACCGGGTCGATGCCGTGGGCGCGGCAGGCGGCGAGGATGGTCGGGAAGCGGTGCTCCCACATGTCGGCGCCGAAGTGCAGGGCGTCGAGGTACATGTGCTCGACGCCCTGCTCCTGCATGCGGCGCATGATGCCCTTGGCGACGATGTCCCGGGGTGCCAGCTCGGCCAGCTCGTGCCGGCCGAGCATGAAGCGCACGCCGTCCGCGTCGACCAGATGGGCGCCCTCGCCCCGTACCGCCTCCGACACCAGCGGCTGCTGGCCCTCCGCGTCCGGGCCGAGGAACAGCACGGTCGGGTGGAACTGGACGAATTCGAGGTCGGAGACCTCGGCGCCGGCGCGCAGCGCGAGGGCCACGCCGTCGCCCGTGGAGACCGAGGGATTGGTGGTCGCGGAGAAGACCTGGCCCATACCGCCGGTGGCGAGGACCACGGTGGGGGCGTGCACGGCTCCCACGCCGTCGTGCTGGCCCTCTCCCATGACGTGCAGGGTCACACCCGCGGTGCGGCCGTCGGCGTCCGTCAGGAGGTCCAGGACGAGCGCGTTCTCCACCGTGCGCAGGCCGCGCGCGCGGACCGCCTCGACGAGCGCCCGGGAGATCTCGGCGCCGGTCGCGTCACCGCCGGCGTGCGCGATGCGGCGGCGGTGGTGGCCGCCCTCGCGGGTGAGTTCCAGGTCGCCCTCGGAGGACTCGTCGAAGTGGGCTCCGGTCGCGATGAGGCGGCGTACGGCGTCGGGGCCCTCCGTGACGAGGATGCGTACCGCGTCCTCGTCACACAGTCCCGCGCCCGCGACCAGGGTGTCGTCGAGGTGCTGCTCGGGGGTGTCGCCCTCGCCGAGGGCCGCGGCGATGCCGCCCTGGGCCCAGCGGGTGGAACCGTCGTCCAGGCGTGCCTTGGTGACGACGACGGTCGTCAGGCCCGCGGCCTCGCAGCGCAGGGCGGCGGTGAGGCCGGCGACGCCGGAGCCCACGACCACCACGTCGGCGGACAGGGCCCAGCCGGGGGCGGGCGCGTGCAGTCGTATGCCAGTACCTGTGGCTTTACCGGTACCTGTGCCTTTGCCGGTCACGAGGCGGCTCCGAAGGTGAGGGGGATGTTGTCGATCAGGCGGGTCGTCCCGACCCGGGCGGCGACGGCGAGGACCGCGTCACCGGTGAAGTCGTCCTGGATCTCGGTGAAGTCCGACGGATCGACCAGTGCCAGGTAGTCCAGGGCCAGCGGCGGCCGGAGACGGGCCGCCTCGTCCAGGATCAGGCGCGCGGCCGCGCGGACACCGGTCGGGCCGCTGGGGGCGGCCTTGGCCACGGCGTGCGCGTCGGCGGCGGCGCGGGACTCGCCGATCGCGCTGAGCGCCTCGGCACGCGCGCGCGTGGCGGGCACTTCGCGGGCCCGCGCGCGCAGGGCCTCCTGGGCGGCGTGCCGGTCGCGGCCGGCGAACAGCGCCTGGGAGAGCGCGAGGGCGGTGCGCCGCTCCTCGGGCGCCAGGAAGCGGTTGCGGCTGGAGAGGGCGAGTCCGTCGTCCTCGCGCACGGTGGGTACGCCGACGATCTCCACGCCGAAGTTCAGGTCGCGGACCATGCGGCGGATCAGGGCGAGCTGCTGGGCGTCCTTCTGCCCGAACAGTGCCGTGTCGGGCCGGGTGAGGTGCAGCAGCTTGGCGACGACGGTGAGCATGCCGTCGAAGTGGCCGGGGCGCGTGGCGCCCTCCAGGCGCTCACCCATGGGGCCGGCGGAGAGCCGGACCTGGGGTTCGCCACCCGGGTAGACCTCGTCCACGGAGGGGGCGAACACGGCGTCGGCGCCCGCCTGCTCGGCGGTCTTGACGTCGGAGTCGAGGGTGCGGGGGTAGCGGTCGAGATCCTCGCCCGCGCCGAACTGGAGGGGGTTCACGAAGACGGTGACGACGACGTCGCCCCGCGGGCCGGCGAGCTCGCGGGCCGTGCGGATCAGCGTGGCGTGGCCCTCGTGCAGGGCCCCCATGGTCATCACCGCGACCCGGCGCTCACCCCGTCCGCGCGCGTGCAGGTCGTCGGAGGTACGCAGCAGGACGGTCATCGGTCGCTCCCGTCGTCGGGCAGGGTCGCGTCGTCGGCGAGTACCCCGAGGAGATCCTCGGCGAGTTCCGGCTTCAGCAGTCCGTGGGCGAGGGCGCGGTCGGCGGTCGCGCGGGCCATCGCGAGGTAGCCGGCGACGGTCTGCGGGGCGTGTTTGCGCAGTTCGGCGACGTGGGCCGCGACCGTGCCCGCGTCCCCGCGCGCGACGGGCCCGGTGAGGGCCGCGTCGCCGGACCTGAGGGCGTTGTCGAGGGCGGCGCCGAGCAGCGGGCCGAGCATCCGGTCGGGTGCCTCGACGCCCGCGGCGCGCAGCAGGTCCATGGACTCGGCGACCAGGGTCACCAGGTGGTTGGCGCCGAGCGCGAGAGCCGCGTGGTAGAGCGGCCGGGACTCCTCGGAGATCCACTCGGGCTCGCCGCCCATCTCGATCACGAGGGCCTCGGCGGCGAGGCGCAGCTCCTCGGGCGCGGTGACCCCGAAGGAGCATCCGGCCAGCCGCTGCACGTCCACGGGGGTCCCCGTGAAGGTCATGGCGGGGTGCAGCGCGAGCGGCAGGGCGCCGGCCCTGAGTGCCGGGTCGAGGACCCTCGCGCCGTACCGCCCAGAGGTGTGGACGAGCAGTTGGCCGGGCCGGACGGCCCCGGTCTCGGCGAGTCCTTCCACGAGGCCGGGCAGGGTGTCGTCCGGGACCGTCAGCAGGACCAGGTCGGCGCGCTCGAGGACCTGTGCCGGGGACATCAGCGGCACATCGGGCAGGAGCTGCGCGGCACGGCGCCTGGAGGCGTCGGAGACCCCGGACACGGCCACCGGGCGGTGTCCGGCGAGCTGGAGGGCCGCCGCGAGGGCGGGGCCGACGCGGCCCGCGCCGACGACGCCGACGCCGAGTCGTGCGGGTCGGTCCTTGGGTTCTGGCTGGGGGGATGTACTCACTCGACGGCGGCCTTCCGTTCCAGTCCGCTCGGGGTACCGGACGATTTCTCGTCATGTTAACGCGATTGGTTCGGGGGCCGTTTCGGTTGTCCACAGGCTGTGGGTTTCCGCAGGTCGCGACGGGTGTGCAAATGGGGGTGCAGGGACGGGACGGCGCACGGCATCATCCGGGGATGAGCGATTCGGCGGAGCGGGGCCGGGAACAGGCCGCGGAGCGGGACCCGGAGCGGGACACGGAGGAGACGGGCGGGCAGGACCGGGAAGAGACGGCGGAGCGGAAGCGGGAGCGGCGAAATGCCGCGTGGCAGGCGGCCGAACGGGTGCTGTCGCGGTCCAGCCATCTGCAGACGGTCCGTTCGCGGCTGGCCTGGCTGAGCGACGGCGCCGAGGGCGTGTACGACCTCGACCGGCCGGTGGACATGTACGGCGACCGGCTGGTGGAGACCCTGGAGGAGCGGGTCGCCGGACTGCTCGGCAAGGAGGCGGCCGCCTTCTTCCCCACCGGGACCATGGCGCAGCAGGTCGCCCTGCGCTGCTGGGCGGGCCGTACCGGCGACGCGACCGTCGCGATGCACGCGCTCAGCCACCCGGAGACGCACGAGCGGCATGCGTTCAGCAGCCTCAGCGGCCTGCGCCCGGTCCGCGTGACGGACGAACCGCGGCTGCCGACCGCCGAGGAGGTCCGGGACTTCGAGGAACCGTTCGGTTCACTGCTCCTCGAACTGCCCCTCCGGGACGCCGGTTTCGTACTGCCGTCCTGGGAGGAGCTCGTGGCGGTCACGGAGGCGGCGCGCGAGCGGGACGCCGTCGTGCACTTCGACGGAGCCCGGCTGTGGGAGTGCACCCCGCGTCTCGGTCGTCCCCTGGACGAGATCGCGGGCCTCGCGGACAGCGTCTACGTGTCGTTCTACAAGTCGCTGGGCGGCCTCGGCGGTGCGGCGGTCGCGGGCCCGAGGACGCTGATCGACGAGGCGAAGGCCTGGCGGCACCGTTACGGCGGCATGGTCTTCCAGCAGTTCCCGACCGTTCTGGCGGCGCTGATCGGGCTGGACCGGGAGCTGCCGCGGCTGCCCGCGTACGTGGCCCACGCGCGCGTGGTCGCCGCGGCCCTGCGGGAGGGGTTCGCCGAGGCGGGGGTGCCCTGGGCGCGCGTCCATCCCGAGGAGCCGCACACCCATCAGTTCCAGGTCTGGCTGCCCTATGACGCCGAGGTGCTCACGGACGCGGCGACGCTGCACACCGAGGAGACGAGAACCGGTCTCTTCGGGCGCTGGAGTCGTGGCGGCCCGGGGCTGGCGCTCACCGAGGTCACGGTGGCGGCCCCGGGCCTCGAGTGGACGGCCGGGGACGTGAAGGCGGCCGTCGCGGACTTCGTGGCGCGGCTGCCCGGCTGAGATCCGCCCGGCTGAGATCCCGGCCCTCCCGGGGCGCCCGCGCCCGTCGTACGCCGCCGCCGATTGACGGCCGCCGTCAATCGGCGGCGGCGTTGTCGGTGCCGGGGTGCACCATGAGGTCATGAGCGTGCGCATCGATGTCACCGGGCTGCGGCCGGAGCGGATCGCCGTCGTGCCCTCGCCGCTGGCCGAGCTCGGGATGGCGCTGCACGCGCTGTCCGAGCCGGGGCACCACCCCGGGCTCCAGGGCTGGGCGACCGGCGTGACCCCCCGCCTCGACCCGCATCTCGCCGACCGGATGTGCGAGGCCGACTTCCTGTGGCGGACGACCTTCTCCGACCTGTTCCTGCCGTACGCGGGCATCCCCGGCCGGAGCACGCTCCCGGGCGCCACGCTCGCCGAGGAGCTGGACCAGCTGGACAAGCTGACGGACGAGCAGTTCGTGGACGCGGCGCTGGAGTTCACCTGCGCGCTCCCGTACGACGGGCCGGGCCCCGACACGCTCTCCGACCCGAAGCTGCAGGACCGGGCGCTGGAGCTGGCCGCCGCGCGCGGACCCCGGCAGGTGCGGTTCAGCAGACGGCTGCTGGACGATCCCCCGCAGATCCGGGCGTGGCTGCGGCAGTTCCTGGAGGACTGCGACGAGGCGTTCTTCGCGGAGACCTGGTCCCGGCTGCGCCACCAGCTCGCGGCGGACGCCCGGCACAAGACGGACCTCCTGCGGCGCAAGGGCCTGGCGGAGGCCGTGGCCTCGGTCTCCCCCGCGATGGCGCTCGACGAGAGCACCCGGACGATCACGGTCGACAAGCTGGGCCAGGGCCGGACGTCCACCGGGGACGGCGGCCTCCTTCTGGTGCCGACGAGCCTCGGCTGGCCGCACCTGATGGTGCTGCACCGGTACGGCTGGCAGCCGGTGCTGCACTACCCGGTCGGCTCCCCCGAGCTGACCGCCCCGTCCTCCCTGGAGCAGCTGACGCTGCGGATGACCGCCCTGTCGCATCCGGTCCGGATGCGGATCTGCCGGAGTCTGGCCCGCAGTGTGTTCACCACGGGCGAGCTGGCCCAGGTGAACGGGATGACGGCTCCCGAGATATCCCGGCACCTGGGCGTGCTCAAGAAGGCGGGCCTGATCACCACGCGGCGCCGTGGCCGGTACGTGCTGCACCAGCTGGACGTGACGGTCGTGGCCCGGCTCGGCACCGACTTCCTGGAGGGCATCCTGCGCTGAGCCGCGCCCCACGGCCCCGGTGGGACCGCGCGGGGCCGGGCACGCCCGGCCCGACGACGGATCAGCGGTGACCGCCCGCCCGTACGATCCCCGTCTCGTAGGCGAGGACCACCACCTGTACCCGGTCCCGCAGCCCCAGCTTCGTCAGAATGCGCCCCACATGGGTCTTCACGGTCGCCTCGGAGAGCACGAGGCGGGCCGCGATCTCGCCGTTCGACAGGCCCTGCGCGACCAGGATCATCACCTCGCGCTCGCGGTCGGTGAGCCGCTCCAGCCCCTTGTGCTGGGGGTCCTTGCCGGCGTTGGGCAGCATCGGCGCGAAGCGGTCGAGCAGGCGCCGGGTGGTGGACGGCGCGACCACCGCGTCACCGCTGTGCACGGAGCGGATCGCGGTGAGCAGTTCGCCGGGCGGCACGTCCTTGAGCATGAAGCCGGAGGCACCCGCCTTCAGTCCCGAGAAGGCGTACTCGTCGAGGTCGAAGGTGGTGAGGATCAGCACCTTCGGGGGGTCCGGCTCCGAGCAGATGCGGCGCGTGGTCTCCACCCCGTCCAGCTTCGGCATCCGGACGTCCATCAGCACCACGTCGACGGCCGTCGCCCGCAGCACCTGGAGAGCCTCGACACCGTCGCCCGCCTCGGCCACGACCTCCATGTCCGGCTGGGCGTCGAGCACCATCCGGAAACCGGTGCGCAGCAGCACCTGGTCGTCGACGAGCATCACGCGGATCGCCATCGGGGTCCCTTCACATCACTTGCTTACGGATCACATGTGCGTACGGATCGCACGTGTACAGGTGTCAGTGCGCGGGCTTGAGCGGCAGCAGGGCACTGATGCGGAAGCCTCCACCGGGCCGCGGTCCCGCGTCCAGGGTGCCGCCGACCATGCCGACGCGCTCGCGCATCCCGATCAGACCGTGCCCCTGCCCGTCGGCGCCCCCCTCCTCGTACAGCTCGTGGGGCGCGCCCTTGCCGTCGTCCTCGACGAGCAGGCCGAGGCCGTCGTCGAAGTAGACCAGGCGCACGCTCGCACCGGTGTTCGGGCCCCCGTGCTTGCGCGTGTTGGTGAGCGCCTCCTGCACGATGCGGTACGCCGTGAGCTCCACGCCGCTGGGGAGGGGGCGCGGTGTCCCCTCGACCTTGAAGTCGACGGGCAGCCCCGAGGTGCGGCACTGCTCGATGAGGTCGTCGAGCTGCTCCACATCGGGCTGCGGCACGTACTCGCCGACCTCCTGGTGTTCGCCGGTGCGCAGCACGCCGAGCAGGCGGCGCATCTCGGCGAGCGCCTGACGGCCGGTCCCGGAGATGGTCTCCAGGGCCTTCCTCGCCTGCTCGGGGGCGGTGTCCATGACGTAGGCGGCGCCGTCGGCCTGGACCACCATCACCGAGACGTTGTGGGCGACCACGTCGTGCAGCTCGCGGGCGATCCGGGCGCGCTCGGCGGCGACGGCGACCTTGGCCTGCGCCTCACGCTCCTTCTCCAGCCGGGCGGCCCGCTCCTCCAGCTGGGCGAGGTAGGCACGGCGGGTGCGGACGGAGTCGCCGAGCACCCAGGCGAGCGCGAACGGCACCGTCTGGAAGGCCGCTATCAGGACGTTGCCCAGTGAGCCGGAGTCGAGCTGGGGCCAGCGGATCTGCGAGAGGGTCGCCGCGCACAGGCCGCCGATCAGCGCGAAGCGCGAGGCCCAGCGGGCGCCGTCCGCAGCCACGGTGTAGATGATCACCAGCATCGCGAAGTCGGCGGGCACCACCTCGACGTCCAGGACCAGCTGGGCGAGGCCCATCGCGGCCGCCAAGACCAGCATCTTCTCGGGCATACGGCGGCGCAGCGCCACGACCAGGCTGAGGACCAGGGCGATCGGGAGGGCCACCGCGAGCGACCCGTGGCGGTTCGCAGCGCCGTCGACCTTGGCGAGGCTCACGGCGGAGATCCCGAGCAGGACGACGGCCCAGAAGCCGTCGACCCACGTCGGGTGTCTGCGGAGAAAGTCATAAAGGCGCTGCACGTAACCCAGAGTAGGGAAGCGTGCAGTGTGCAGGGGTCAACCGGAGGGCCGATCCGCGAGCGGTGCTCGTACTCCCCAAGGTGGAGGCTCCCCCCGTTCCCGACGCTTAGCCTGGCCCGGTGAGGCATGAGGCGGCGGGCGTGTGGCGGGGTTGGCGCGAGGCGGCACAGGAGGCGCTGTACGGCCCGTCGGGCTTCTACCGCGGGCCCGAGGGACCCGCGGCCCACTTCCGTACGTCGGTGCACGCCTCCCCGCTCTTCGCGGCCGCCGTGGCCCGGCTGCTGTGCCGGGTCGACGAGGCCCTCGGCCGTCCCGCCGTGCTCGACTTCGTCGACATGGCGGCCGGCCACGGCGAACTGGCGACGGGTGTCCTCGCCGCGCTCCCGTCCGACGTGGCCTCCCGGGCACGCGCGTACGCCGTCGAACACGCCGGGCGCCCCGCCGGACTCGACCCCCGTGTCCAGTGGCTCCCGGAGCCCCCACGCGGGACCACCGGGCTGCTGTTCGCCAACGAGTGGCTGGACAACGTACCGGTGGACGTGGCGGAGGTGGACTCCGAGGGCGTACGGAGACTCGTTCTCGTACGGCCCGAGGACGGGACCGAACGCCTCGGGGAGCCCGTCGCCGGGGCGGAGGCGCGGTGGCTGCGCGCGTGGTGGCCGGCGTCCGGCGAGGGGGCCCGCGCCGAGATCGGGCTCTCCAGGGACACGGCCTGGGCCGGAGCCGTGGCCACCCTCGACCGGGGTCTGGCCGTCGCCGTCGACTACGCCCACCTCGCCGCCGCCCGGCCGCCCTTCGGGACGCTCACGGGCTTTCGTGGGGGCCGGGAGACACGGGCCGTGCCCGACGGGTCGTGCGACATCACAGCGCACGTCGCGCTCGACGCGTGCGCGCTGCCCGGGGGGCACGTGGTGACCCAGCGGGACGCGCTGCGCGCGCTGGGCGTGAGCGGCGCCCGACCGGCGCTCACGCTGGCTTCGAGCGATCCTGCCGCGTACGTACGCGCCCTCGCGGGCGCCGGCGAGGCCGCCGAGCTCACCGCGCCCGGCGGCCTGGGCGGCTTCGGCTGGCTGCTGCAGCCGGTGGGAGTGCCCCGGTCCGGCCGCCGCGCCCTGTTCGACGGCCTGCTCGCCGATCTACTTGTCGATGTCGCCGACCACGAAGAAGAGTGATCCCAGGATCGCCACCATGTCCGCGACCAGCGTGCCCGGCAGCAGTTCGGTCAGCGCCTGGATGTTGTTGAACGAGGCCGAGCGCAGCTTCAGCCGGTACGGGGTCTTCTCGCCCTTGCTGACCAGGTAGTAGCCGTTGATGCCGAGGGGGTTCTCGGTCCAGGCGTACGTGTGGCCCTCGGGCGCCTTGAGGACCTTGGGGAGGCGCTGGTTGACCGGTCCGGGCGGCAGCTCTGCCAGCCGGTCGAGACAGGCGTCCGCGAGGTCCAGCGCGTTGTGCGTCTGCTCCAGGAGGCACTCGAAGCGGGCCAGGCAGTCGCCCTCCTGCCGCGTGACGACCTTCAGGGTGTCCTGGAGTTCGCCGTACGCCAGATACGGCTCGTCGCGGCGCAGGTCGAAGTCGACCCCCGAGGCGCGCGCGATCGGCCCGCTCACGCCGTACGCGTGCACGGCCGAGGGCGCGAGGACGCCCACGTCCCGCGTGCGCCCCCGGAAGATCTCGTTGCCGAGCACCAGGTCGTCGTACACGCCCATCCGCGAGCGCAGCGCGGTGACGGCGCCGCGCGCGCGTGTGGTCCATCCGGCGGGGAGGTCCTCCTTGAGGCCCCCGACCCGGTTGAACATGTAGTGCATGCGCCCGCCGGAGACCTCCTCCATCACGTGCTGGAGCTCCTCGCGCTCCGTGAACGCGTAGAAGATCGGCGTGATCCCGCCCAGCTCCAGGGGGTAGGAGCCCAGGAACATCAGATGGTTCAGGACGCGGTTGAGCTCCGCCAGCAGCGTGCGCAGCCACACCGCGCGCTCGGGGACCTCCATGCCGAGCATCCGCTCCACGGCGAGCACCACACCCAGCTCGTTCGAGAACGCCGAGAGCCAGTCGTGGCGGTTGGCGAGCATGACGATCTGGCGGTAGTCGCGCGCTTCGAACAGTTTCTCCGCACCGCGATGCATATAGCCGATCACCGGCTCGGCATGCCGGATCCGTTCGCCGTCGAGCACGAGCCGCAGCCGCAGCACGCCATGCGTCGACGGATGCTGGGGGCCGATGTTGAGCACCATGTCGGTGCTTTCCGCGGCGCCGCCGATACCGATCGTGGTCTCCGTCTTGGGAGTCATGGACACAGTCTGGCGTACGTACCCTTGCGGCATGGAAAAGCGGAGCACGGAAGCCGCGGTCGACACCGCCTCGGAGCCTGTCTGGACCGGGCTGCCGCCGGGTCTGCTGCGGATGCGCCGGCTGCTGCTGGTGGTGTGGCTGGGGCTGCTGACGATCGCCGTGGCCCTCCTGCCGGGACTGCTCGCGGGGCCGGTCTGGGCCACCTTCGCCCTGCTGCCGCTCGCTCTGCTCGGGTGGGGCTGGCGGATGCTGGGGCGCAACTGGCGCTCCTGGCGGTACGCCGAGCGCGCGGACGACCTGCTGATCAGCCGGGGGGTGCTGTTCCGCGAGGAGACCGTGGTGCCGTACGGGCGGATGCAGCTGGTCGAGGTGACCTCCGGACCCGTCGAGCGGCACTTCGGGCTCGCGAGCGTGCAGCTGCACACGGCGGCCGCGGCGACGGACGCCCGCATCCCGGGGCTGGACCCGGCCGAGGCCGAGCGGCTGCGCGACCGGCTGACCGAGCTGGGCGAGGCCCGATCGGCGGGGCTGTGACGACGCCGGCGCCGGGCCCGCAGGAGACCGCGCGGGAGGAGAAGCCGCTGGTCGAGCGGCGGCTGCACCCCGTGACGCCGTTCCGGCGGGCCTGGGCGCCCGTCGCCGTGATAGCCGGCTGGGCCGTCCACGACCCCGATCAGGCACAGGAGCAGCTGACCCGGCTGACGACGACGGCCCTGCTCATCGGGCTCGCCGTGATCGTCCCGGCGGCCGCCCTCTACGGCTTTCTCAGCTGGTGGTTCACGCACTTCGCGGTGACCGAGACGGAACTGCGCATCCGCACCGGCCTGTTCTTCCGGCGTACCGCGCACATCCGGCTCGACCGCCTCCAGGCCGTCGACGTCACCCAGCCGCTGCTGGCCCGCGTGGCGGGTGTCACCAAACTCAAACTCGACGTCGTGGGGACGCACAAGAAGGACGAACTCGCCTTCCTCGGCGAGGACGACGCCCGCGCCCTGCGCGCCGAACTCCTCGCCCGCGCGGCCGGTTTCGCCCCCGAGACGGCGCGCGAGGTCGGCGAGGCCCCGGTACGACGGCTGCTGCACGTCCCCGCGGGCGTCCTGGCCGTCTCCCTGGTCCTCACCGGCGCCACCTGGGGCTCCCTGGCCGCCGCGCTCGTCGTACCGCCCGTGCTCTGGTTCGCCACCCACAGCGTGTGGTCGGTCCTCGCGACCGGGGTGCCGCTGCTCGGCGCCGCGGGCGCGAGCAGCGTGGGCCGGTTCGTCGGCGAGTACGACTGGACGGTGGGCGACTCCCCCGACGGGCTCCGCATCGACCACGGCCTCCTCGACCGTACCCACGAGACGGTGCCGCCGGGGCGCGTGCAGACCGTACGGATCGTCGAACCGCTGCTGTGGCGGCGGCGCGGGTGGGTACGGGTCGAACTGGACGTGGCGGGATCGTCCAACTCCGTCCTCGTGCCGGTCGCCCCGCGCGAGGTCGCCGAGGCGGTGGTCGCGGGCGTGCTGCCGGGAGTGACGGTGCCGTCCGCCCTGTCCCGGCCGCCGCGCCGGGCCGGTTGGTGCGTGCCGTTCTGGTGGCGGGGGTACGGGATCGCCGTCACCGACACCGTGTTCGCCACGCGCCACGGCCTGCTGCGCCGCAGCCTCTCCCTCGTACCCCATGCGAAGGTCCAGAGCGTCCGGCTGACGCAGGGGCCCTGGAAACGCTTCCACGGCCTCGCCGACGTCCATGTGGACACCGGGGCCGGCAAGACGGTGACGGCTCGGCTGCGCCGCGCCGCGGAGGCCGCGGAGCTCCTTCAGGCGCAGGCGGACCGGTCACGGACGGGGCGGCGGGAGGCCCGGCCGGACCGGTGGATGGCGTGACGGGCGGGGCCTGACGTGGAGGGCCTGATACCGAAGGTCTGATACGCGAGGCGCGGTGCGCGGAAGGTCTGGTGGGGAGGGCTTGACGGCGAGAGGGCAGTGGCCCGGTGCCACTGCCCTCTCGTCGCAGGACCCCTGACGCCTCAGGCGGCGGGAGGCACGGTCAGGAAACCGCGCTCCGCAGCACGCCCACGTCGATGTGCTCGGTCTCGTCGTGCGCCGTCAGGTCGATGACCTGGCCGACCCCGCGGGACCTCTCGTCGACGGGCTTGAAACCGGCCTCGGCCTCGGCCTTGTGCAGGGCGAGCGCCTCCTGGCCGACCACGTCGGCGAGGTCCTCGTTCTGCATGGACGCCATCGCCTCGGGCGACGATCCCTGCTGCGTACCGAAGAAGTCGAACCCGCCCTCGACGGACGGGCGCCGCGCGGGCGCGGTCGGCACGACGGCCACCGCGGTCGGCACGGTGAAGTGCCCGGAGGGACGCACGGGCTTGGCGGGCTTCACCGGCTGCGCCGGGTGGGCCGCCTCGTCGGCCACCGCGGACGCCTTCGCGTGAGCGGCGGTGGGAGCGGGAACGGGGGTCTGCGGAGGCGCGGGAACGGTGTCCGTGCGCGCGTGCTCGTCGGCGGCCCCGGGCGTCGTCGCCGGCCGTGTCCCGTCCGTCCGCTCCCCGGCTCCGTGCGCGGACGCGGCGGTGTCGGTGACGTCGGCTCGCGCGCGCCGCTCGTCCAAGAGGCTCAGAGCGCTCGCGGGGGTCGCGGGGGCGTCGTGCGCGGACCCGTCCGCCGGTGAGTCACCGGGCTCGGCACCCGCGGAGGCACCGGCGTCGTCGTCCTGCGGCACGGACTCGGCCTCGGGGTCGGGGTCCGGCTCCGGATCGGAGTCCGCGGTCGGTTCGGTGCCGTCGCCCGCGTCACCGTGGGCGTCGCCGTCGGCGGCGTCAGCACCCCCGGCGTCGGAGGCGGTGTCCGCGGCAGAGCCGGCGTCGGTGTCGGTGTCCGCGTCCGGGACGTCGGCCTCCGCGGCACCGCCCGCGATCCGGCTGAGCGCCGCGTCGGCCCGCAGGAAGAGCGACGACCCGGCCGGGGAGAAGGCCTCGGGCCCCCCGGACGCCTCCGACGCCCCGGCTGCCGACTCCTCGTCGGCCTCCTCCTCCGTCTTCTCCGCCGCCTCCCGCGCGTCCGTGCCCTCGCCCGCGTCGGCCTGCGTCTCCTCGCCCGCGTCGGCCCCGTCCTCGGGCGTCTCCGCCGAGTCGGCCCCTTCGGTGGTCTCCGGCTCCGCCGCGTCCTCGGACCGCGCCGGCTCCCCCGCGGCGGTCAGCTCGCGCGCGGGAGCCGTGGTCTCTATCTCGAGCAGCCGACGGCCCTCCAGCGCGCTCGCCCGCTCGGTCTCCGCAGTGGCGTACCGCCGCAGCAGCGCCGCGTGCTCGTTGCGCAGGCCCGCCAGCTCCACGCGCTTGGCGCGCAGGTTGTGTTCGAGCTTGGTGCGCAGCTCGCGCGACTCGTCGAGATCCGTCTCCAGTTCGGCGACGCGCTCCTCATGGCGCCACTCGTCGCTCGCACGCGCGCGCGTGAGGTCCGCGACCCGCTTGCCCGCGGCCGTGTCCCAGCTGCGCATGACGACGGCGCCGACGGCAGCGGTCACCGCGGCGCCCGCTGCCAGCATGCGGAGCACACCTGGCTCCGTGAACAGCCAGGGACCCACGGCGCAGACGAGCGAGACGCCCGCGATGGCCGAGGGAGGCAGCAGCCTGTGCAGAGGCGGGGAATGACGGTGACGTCCACGTGGCATGGCCAGAAACTTACCGCGCGTAGGCGAATCTTGGAGCCCCGCCCGGTAAAAACACAGCCACCCCGAAACCTCCGCGGCGCACCGGCAGCCTCAAGGGTGACCACTTGCCCCTAAAGGGCCACCGCATGCCCCGCATGACCGCGAGCGCCACTCGTTGTTGATCGGCCTCTTCGTCCTGATCCCGCGGCCCGGCCCTGCGTCCGGCCCCTTCGTCATTCCGAAAAGCGCTTTGAGGTCGCGTTTCCCGCCGAATAGGCGGCGGAACGGCCGGAGAACCCACCACGAAACAGTCGGCGGGAATTCCCAGGATCTTCTCCGCCGCGCCGTTCACACTCCCCGGAGGGGTGGCCAGCGGTCCCCCGGTGGGGCCGTCAGCGGTCGCTCAGCATCCCGCTGATCCACTGCAGCGTCCCCGGGATCTCCCTTCGCCACGTGTTGAAATTGTGACCACCGCTGTCGAGGATGACCGACGCGATCCCGGTGCGTCCGGTGGCCTTCACCTGGTCGATGAACCGCAGCGTGTCCCGGTAGTTGTGCTCGCCCACCTTGCTGCTGGTGACCAGCAGCGACGTCTTGGGCGCGGGGTTGTGCCGCAGATACCAGCGCAGGTCGGCCGCATTGCGCAGCAGCCGGTCCCCATGGAAGAGGTCGCCCGTCGTCGGGTCGATCGGCGCCTTGTAGTAGGGCGACAGGCCCGCCCCGGCGGCGTACGTCTCGGGGTGGTGCATGGCCAGTTTCAGCGCGCAGTACCCGCCCGTGGAGTCGCCGACGATGCCCCAGCTCCCGGGCCTCTTGCCCACCCTGTAGTGGGCCCCTACGACTTCGGGAAGGTCCTTGGCGAAGAAGGACTCGGTCTGCGGTCCGCCCGGGATGTCCACGCATTCGGTGTCCCGCGGTGGCGCGACGGTGGGCCGCATCATGACCAGGATCATCGGCTGCATCCTGCCGTCCTTGGCCAGCTCGTGGGCCGTCTGCGGATAGTGCAGCCCCTTGATGAGCGCCTCCGCGGTGCCCGGGTATCCGGTGAGGACAGTGGTCGCCGGGAAGGTGCGGGTGCGGTATCGCGACTGGAAGTACTCGGGGGGCAGATAGACGTACGCCGGGGTGGCGATGTGCGTCGTACGGCCGACGATGTCGACCTTCTGGATCTGACCGCCGATCTGCGGCCGGGCACCGCCCGACACATTCACCTGCCGGGTGTCGACGACCTGAAGAGGGCCGCCGGCCCCGTGACCCGAATGGTCGACCACCACACCCTGGCCGCTCTCCTGGCCGAGGAGGTCGGCCCAGGTCGCGTAGAACCCGAACGCCTGGTTGGCGAAGAGACCGATCGAGGCGAAGACCGCCACCTGCGTGACCAGAAGCAGGCCGATCCGTCCGCCGACGGCCCGCCAGCCGCGCCGCGCCAGCCGTGGCCACCACCACACCGTGCCGACGAACAGCAGCACGGCGAACAAGATCGCCAACACCAGCACCTTGTTGCTTGTGAGACCCATGGACTGTTCCCGCCCGCGCTTCCCGTCCCGGACGCGCCCTGCGCCTTCGCAGGAGCTTGCCCCGGACTTTCCTTGCCTTTTGAACCGGCTTTCCGATGGGGAGTGAACCTGACCCCCCAAGACACCGTCCTAGAGGGCGCAATGTCGCCGGATGCCGGAATGGCACCGGAATCAAGGTCTCTCGCAGAACTACGGGATGCGATGTCTGTCAGGATAGATGGGGAAATGTCAGGTGGGGTTCCAGACCGAACAGGTAGGACGCGACGCATAGTCCGTGGTCCCCGCCCTGAGGCCGTCCCCGCCCTCGTCGCCAGGGCCTGCACGCTCGTAGGGGTCCTGGACATCGCCGCCGGCGTCTTCCCGCGCTTCCGGCGCAGCCGGATGCACGCCATGGCCGAGGTGCTGCCGGGTTCGTTCGGCCCCTTCGCCGCGGCGCTGTCGCTCAGCGCCGGCGTGCTCCTGCTGCTCCTCGCCCACGGACTGCGCCGCCGCAAGCGCCGGGCGTGGCGCGCCGCCGTGGTGCTGCTGCCGGCCGGCGCCGTCGCCCAGTTCGCGTACCGCCATTCGCTCATCGGCGTCGTCATCTCCCTGGCGCTGCTCGCCCCGCTGCTGCGCCACCGGAGCGAGTTCGCCGCCCTGCCCGATCCCCGCAGCCGCTGGCGTGCGCTCGCGAACTTCGTCCTCATGGGCGCCGGCTCCCTGGTCCTCGGACTGATCATCGTCAGCGCCCACGAGGACCGGATGGTCGGCGACCCGAGTCTGGCCGACCGCCTCGCCCACGTGCTGTACGGCCTGTTCGGCTTCGAGGGCCCCGTCGACTACGCCGGACCCACCTCCTGGACGGTCGCCTTCTCGCTCGGCGCGCTCGGCTGGCTGACCGCCGTCACCACGATCTATCTGGCCTTCCGCCCCGAACACCCCGCCGCCCGCCTCACGGAGGACGACGAGACCCGGCTGCGGACCCTCCTCGACAAACACGGCGGCCGCGACTCACTCGGTCACTTCGCGCTCCGCCGCGACAAGGCCGTCGTGTTCTCGCCCAGCGGCAAGGCGGCCGTCACCTACCGCGTCGTCTCCGGCGTGATGCTGGCCAGCGGCGACCCCATCGGTGACGTCGAGGCCTGGCCCGGTGCCATCGAACGCTTCATGGACGAGGCCAAGGCCCACTCCTGGACCCCGGCCGTGATGGGCTGCTCCGAGACGGGCGGCGAGGTGTGGACCCGCGAGACCGGCCTCGACGCCCTGGAACTGGGGGACGAGGCGGTGGTGGACGTCGCGGATTTCTCGTTGGCCGGGCGCGCGATGCGCAACGTGCGCCAGATGGTGAAACGCATCGAGCGGGCTGGCTACGAGACCCGGGTACGGCGCATCCGTGACCTGAGCGAGGGCGAACTGGACCGGATACGTCGCGCCTCGGAGGCGTGGCGCGGCACGGACACCGAGCGCGGCTTCTCCATGGCGCTCGGCCGCATCGGCGACCCGTCCGACAGCGACTGCCTGATCGCCACCGCCCACAAGGCCGACGACGCACCCGGCCCGTACGGTGACCTGAAGGCCGTCCTCCACTTCGTCCCGTGGGGTACCGACGGGGTCTCCCTGGACCTCATGCGACGCGACCGCGCCGCCGACCCCGGCATGAACGAACTCCTCATCGTGGCCGCGCTGGAGGCGTCCCCCCGCCTCGGCATCCAGCGGATCTCGCTCAACTTCGCGATGTTCCGCTCGGCGCTGGCACGCGGCGAGAAGATCGGCGCGGGGCCCGTGCTGCGCGCCTGGCGGGGCCTGCTGGTCTTCCTGTCCCGCTGGTTCCAGATCGAGTCCCTGTACAAGTTCAACGCCAAGTTCCGCCCGCGCTGGGAGCCCCGCTTCGTCGTCTACGGCTCCTCCCGCGACCTCCCGCGCATCGGCTTCGCCGCCATGCAGGCCGAGGGCTTCGTGACCCTGGCCCTTCCCGGCCTGCTCCGCCGCCGTGTCCGGTCCCCGCGCCCCTGCGCCCACGCGGTGGCGGACCGCGGGGTCACAGCGGCGTAGCCGCGCGGACCGGCCCGCGCGAGGGCTCCCGCCCCGTCTCCGGGGCCCTCGCACGGACCCCACGGGCCCGCACGGTGGAGGGCGTCCGGGGAAGGTCCCGAACCGGCCGCGAGGTGGCCCGAAGGCCCCGGTCAGGGACGACCCGCGAAGGAATCCGGCCCACGCCGGAGGCCTAGGCTGGACGTATGAGCACTGAGAGCCGGCGCGGCCACGTCGCGGGACTGCCGACCTGGGACCGCTGCGCGGTCATGGGAGTCGTCAACGTCACGCCCGATTCCTTCTCGGACGGCGGCCGCTGGTTCGACACGACGGCCGCCGTCAAACACGGCCTCCACCTGGTCACCGAGGGGGCCGACCTGGTGGACGTGGGCGGCGAGTCCACCCGCCCCGGCGCCTCCCGTGTCGACGAGGCGGAAGAGCTCAAGCGGGTGATCCCGGTCGTCCGGGGCCTGGCCTCCGAGGGGGTCACCGTCTCCGTGGACACCATGCGCGCCAGCGTCGCCGAGCGGGCGCTCGCCGCGGGAGCCGCCCTGGTCAACGACGTCAGCGGCGGCCTCGCCGATCCCGCGATGATCTCCGCCGTCGCCGCGGCGGGAGCCCCCTTCGTGGTCATGCACTGGCGCGGCTTCCTGGAGGGCGGCAACGTCAGGGGGACCTACGCGGACGTCGTCTCCGAGGTCGTCGACGAGCTGCACGCACGCGTGGAGGCCGTTCTGGCCGGCGGCGTCAGCCCCGACCGGATCGTCGTCGACCCGGGCCTCGGCTTCTCCAAGGACTCCGAGCACGACCTGGCCCTCCTCGCCCACCTCGACCGGCTGGGCGGGCTCGGCCGTCCGCTCCTGGTCGCCGCGTCACGCAAACGCTTCCTCGGCCACGTCCTGGCAGGCCCGGAGGGCGCCCCGCCGCCGGCCCGCGAACGGGACGCCGCCACCGCCGCCGTCTCCGCGCTCGCCGCCCACCAGGGCGCGTGGGCGGTCCGCGTCCACGAGGTACGGGCCACCGCGGACGCCGTACGTGTCGCGCGAGCCGTCGAGGGAGCCCAGTGAGCGCACCGCGCACCGATGTCGAGCAGGTCGAACTCGCCAACACCGCCTTCTACGAGGCACTGGAAAGGGGCGACTTCGAGGAACTGTCGTCCCTCTGGCTGGCCCCCCTGGACACCACCGACGACCACATCGGCGGCGAGGATCCGCACGTCTCCTGCGTCCACCCCGGCTGGCCGGTCCTCAACGGCCGCGGCGAGGTCCTGCGCTCGTACGCGCTCATCATGGCCAACACCGAGTACATCCAGTTCTTCCTCACGGATGTGCACGTCTCCGTCGGCGGCGACACCGCGCTGGTCACCTGCACCGAGAACATCCTCAGCGGCGGCCCCGCGCCCGACGACAGCGACGAGCTAGGCCCGCTGGTCGGCCAGCTGGTGGTCGCCACGAACGTGTTCCGGCGCACGGACGACGGCTGGAAGCTCTGGTCGCACCACGCCTCCCCCGTCCTGGCCGAATCCGGCGAGGAGGAGGACGAGGAGACACCCGGTTGAGTGGGCCGGACGCCCGGCGGAACCAATGGAGTGGTTGGAATCACGAACCACCGGGTAGGGGCCGCTACCCACCCATGAGCCCGGCGTTCCCCAGGGGAAACACCCGATGAAGCCTCGTGACCATCATGGGGGCGCTCGCCCCGCGGACGAGCATTGTCAGTGGCCGCAGGTAGATTCGTTCGAAGGCCGGTGTGCCGACCGCACGCGGTGCACGACGGGCCCTACCGACGATTGCAGGAGTGATTCGCGTGGATCGTGTCGCGCTGCGCGGCCTCAAGGCTCGCGGACACCACGGTGTCTTCCAGAAGGAACGCGAAGAGGGACAGCCCTTCATCGTCGACCTGTCGCTGGGCCTCGACACCCGGTCGGCCGCGGCCGACGACGACCTGACGAAGACCGTGCACTACGGCATCGTGGCGGAGGAGGTCGTGGCCATCGTCGAGGGCGAGCCCGTCGACCTCATCGAGACGCTCGCCGAGCTCATCGCCCAGGCCTGCCTCAAGCACGACGGGGTAAAGGAGGTCGAAGTCTGCGTCCACAAGCCGGACGCGCCGATCACCGTCCCCTTCGACGACGTGACCGTCACCATCACCCGGAGCCGAGTATGACCGCGTCCTACACCGAAGGCCACAGCGACCCGACGGTCCAGCCGGTGCCCGCCTCCGTGGTGGAGCGCGTGGACGCCGCCGACACGACACTGCAGAACCCGAAGCGGGCGGTCCTCTCGCTCGGCTCGAACCTGGGCAACAGGCTGGAGACCCTCCAGGGCGCCATCGACGCCCTGGAGGACACCCCCGGCGTCCGCGTCAAAGCGGTCTCGCCGGTCTACGAGACGGAGCCGTGGGGCGTCGAGCCCGGCAGCCAGCCGACGTACCTCAACGCGGTCGTGGTCCTCAGGACCACCCTCCCCCCGTCCTCGCTCCTGGAGCGGGCGCACGCGGTCGAGGAGGCCTTCGACCGGGTACGCGACGAGCGCTGGGGCGCACGCACGATCGACGTGGACATCGTGGCGTACGCCGATGTCGTCTCGGACGACCCGGTCCTGACGCTCCCTCACCCGCACGCCCACGAGCGGGCCTTCGTTCTCGCCCCGTGGCACGACGTCGAGCCCGAGGCCCAGTTGCCCGGCCGTGGCCCGGTGGCACAGCTCCTCGCCGGCGTCGGCCGGGACGATGCCACTCCCCGCGCCGACCTGGAACTCCACCTGCCCGAGTAGTCGTTAAGGTCAAGACGACCAGAGGCCGGACGACCGTCCGGGGGCGGGTGACCGAAGGGGCAAAGTGAAAGAGCTGCGGATCAGGACGCTGGCCGCCGTGTTCGTCGTGGCGGGCCTGCTGTCCTGGGCGGGCGCCCGGCTGTGGAACGCGGTGGGCACACTTCCCCGCGTCCCTCTGGCCGCCCCCATCGTGCTGGCCCTGATCGCCGTCGTACTGCTGTCCACGGCGCTCTCGCTGCGCGCCCGTCTCAAGGCCCAGCGCGAGCGCCGCCCCGGCGCCAAGGGCGTCGACCCGCTGATGGCGGCCCGCGCGGTCGTCTTCGGCCAGGCGAGCGCCCTGGTCGCCGCCCTGGTGGCGGGCATGTACGGCGGCGCGGGCGCGTTCCTGCTCGAGTCCCTGGAAGTCCCGGCCCGGCGCGACCAGGCCATCTACGCCGGCTTCTCGGTCCTGGCCGGCATCGCCGTCATAGCGGCCGCCTTCCTCCTGGAGCGCGTCTGCAAGCTCCCGGAGGACGACGACAACGAACACGGCGGCGCGGCCCCGGCCGCGTAAGGGTCACCAGGGCTGCCGGGCGAGGTGCCCGTAGACCCGGAGCCGGGATGCGGGTCTACGGCCGGGACCATGCCGCCTCCCCGAGCTGCAGGGGGGTGCTGTGGGTGCTGCTCGGGCTGGAACGTTCCTCGTGACGGCCGACCGCCGGCCACGAGGAGCTTCGAGGCCCTGCCGGGTCAACGTGCCAGTATCAGGCTCATCGCCTCAGCCCGGGTCGTGGCATCACGAAGCTGGCCGCGCACCGCGGACGTCGTGGTCTTGGCACCCGGCTTGCGAATGCCACGGACCGACATGCACATGTGCTCAGCCTCGATGACGACGATCGCGCCGCGCGCCTCAAGGATCCGCATGAGCGAGTCGGCTATCTGCGTGGTGAGCCGCTCCTGTACCTGAGGCCGCCGGGCGAAGACCTCGACGAGGCGCGCCAGCTTGGACAGGCCAGTGATCTTGCCGGTGTCGGCCGGGATGTACCCGACGTGAGCCACGCCGTGGAAGGGCAGGAGATGATGTTCGCACAAAGATACGATTTCAATGTCCTTCACCAGGACCATCTCGTCGTGCCCGAGGTCGAACGTCGTCGTCAGCACGTCCTCCGGAGCCTGCCGCAGTCCGGCGAAAAGCTCCTTGTACGCCCTGGCCACCCGCCCCGGCGTCTCCCGCAGGCCCTCACGCTCCGGGTCCTCGCCCACGGCGATGAGGAGCTCTCGTACGGCGTTCTCGGCGCGCTTCTCGTCGAACTCGCCGATCGAGCCCTCGCCGTCCAGTGTCACGGGGTCGGTCATGTGGTCCTCGTTCCTGTGCCTCTCGGCGCGTGCGGTTCGACGCGCCGACGTGCGGGCATACCGAAATGCCGCGCCCCCCAGGCTAAAACCTGGGGGGCGCGGCAGTCATTCCGGGCCGGCTGAGGCCGCCGGAGAGCTGAGCGGGTCAGCTCTCGGTGCGGTCCTCGGGAGCCGCTTCCTTCGCCGGGACGGATTCCGTCTTGACGATGGACGGCGTCGCGCCGTTCGCCCCGTTCGTCAGTGACAGCTCCTTGGGGGAGAGCACCGGCGGGCGGGTGGACGGCGTGCGGCGGGAGGAGCCGGTCCACGCGGGGCGGGCCGGGCGCTTCACGATGGGAGCGAAGACCTCGGCGATCTGCTCCTTGCTCAGCGTCTCCTTCTCCAGCAGCTGGAGCACCAGCGCGTCCAGAACGTCGCGGTTCTCGACCAGGATCTCCCAGGCCTCGTTGTGCGCGTTCTCGATGAGCTTCTTGACCTCTTCGTCGACGAGCGCGGCGACCTCTTCCGAGTAGTCGCGCGGGTGCGACATCTCCCGGCCGAGGAACGGCTCGGTGTTGTCGCCGCCGAACTTGATCGCGCCGAGACGCTCGGTCATGCCGTACTGCGTGACCATCGCGCGGGCCGTTGTGGTGGCCTTCTCGATGTCGTTCGCGGCACCGGTGGTCGGGTCGTGGAAGACGAGCTCCTCGGCCGCGCGGCCGCCCAGCATGTAAGCCAGCTGGTCCAGCATCTCGTTGCGCGTCGTGGAGTACTTGTCCTCGTCCGGCAGGACCATCGTGTAACCGAGGGCCCGACCACGCGACAGGATCGTGATCTTGTGGACCGGGTCGGAGTTCGGAGACGCCGCCGCGACCAGGGCGTGGCCGCCCTCGTGGTACGCGGTGATCTTCTTCTCCTTGTCCGACATGATCCGGGTCCGCTTCTGCGGGCCCGCGACCACTCGGTCGATCGCCTCGTCCAGCATGTTGTTGTCGACCAGCTTCATGTTGCTGCGGGCCGTCAGGAGCGCGGCCTCGTTCAGCACGTTGGCGAGGTCGGCACCGGTGAAGCCGGGGGTGCGGCGGGCGACGGCGGACAGGTCGACGTCCGGAGCGACCGGCTTGCCCTTCTGGTGAACCTTGAGGATCTCCAGACGGCCCTGCATGTCCGGGCGGTCGACCGCGATCTGGCGGTCGAAGCGGCCGGGGCGCAGGAGGGCCGGGTCGAGGATGTCGGGCCGGTTCGTGGCGGCGATGAGGATCACGCCGCCCTTCACGTCGAAGCCGTCCATCTCGACGAGCAGCTGGTTCAGCGTCTGCTCGCGCTCGTCGTGACCGCCGCCGAGGCCGGCGCCGCGGTGGCGGCCGACCGCGTCGATCTCGTCGACGAAGACGATCGCCGGGGCGTTCGCCTTGGCCTGCTCGAAGAGGTCACGGACCCGGGAGGCACCGACACCGACGAACATCTCGACGAAGTCGGAACCCGAGATCGAGTAGAAGGGAACGCCCGCCTCGCCCGCGACGGCGCGTGCGAGCAGCGTCTTGCCGGTACCCGGAGGCCCGTACAGGAGCACGCCCTTGGGGATCTTCGCCCCGACGGCCTGGAACTTCGCCGGTTCCTGCAGGAACTCCTTGATCTCCTGGAGCTCCTCCACCGCCTCGTCCGAACCCGCGACGTCCGAGAACGTCGTTTTCGGGGTGTCCTTGGTGATGAGCTTCGCCTTGGACTTCCCGAAGTTCATGACCCGGGAGCCGCCGCCCTGCATCTGGTTCATCAGGAACAGGAAGACGACGACGATGAGAACGAAGGGAAGCAGCGACAGCAGGATGCCCAGGAACGGGTTCTGCTTCGACGGCGCGACTGTGTAGCCGTCCGGAATCTGCTTGTTCTGGTACTTGTCCTGCAGGGTGTTGGCCAGGGCCACGCCCTGGTCGCCGATGTAGCTCGACTGGATCTTCGAGCTGCCATCGACCTTCTCGCCGTCCTTCAGCGAGACCTTGATGACCTGCTCGTCGCCAGTGGTGATCTTGGCCGACTCGACCTTGTTGTCATTGATCGCCTGGACGACCTGGCCGGTGTCCACTGTCTTGTAGCCGCCGGACGAGCCGACGACCTGCATCAACACGACCACGGCAAGGACGGCCAGCACGATCCACATGACCGGCCCACGGAAGTATCGCTTCACGTCCATCCATACGGAGCGGAGCCGCCCCGTCCCTCCTGCCATAGTGAGTTTGATAAAGACTTAGAAAGACTGTTCTTCGGACGGTACCCCAGCATTGTCACCCGCAGCCGCAGGGGACGACTGGCAATCCCGCCCACGCATGCTCCAACGGCGCGAAACCCGCTGGGGTTCCCGATCGTCTTACGAAGACCGGGACTCGGGGGTTCAGCCGCCGTAGACGTGAGGCGCGAGCGTACCGACGAACGGGAGGTTGCGGTACTTCTCGGCGTAGTCCAGGCCGTACCCGACCACGAACTCGTTCGGGATGTCGAAGCCAACCCACTCCACGTCGATCGCCACCTTGGCCGCGTCCGGCTTGCGCAGCAGCGTGCACACCTTGAGGGAGGCGGGCTCGCGGGAGCCGAGGTTGGAGATCAGCCAGGACAGGGTCAGCCCGGAGTCGATGATGTCCTCGACGATCAGGACGTGCTTGCCCTTGATGTCGGTGTCGAGGTCCTTGAGGATCCGCACCACACCGGAGGACTGGGTGCCCGCGCCGTACGAGGACACCGCCATCCAGTCCATGGTGACGGGGGTGGACAGCGCACGCGCGAGGTCCGCCATGACCATGACGGCGCCCTTGAGCACCCCCACGATCAGCAGGTCCTTGCCCGCGTACTCCGCGTCGACCTTCGCGGCCAGCTCAGCCAGCTTGGCGTCGATCTCTTCCTTGGTGATGAGCACCGACTTGAGGTCGGTGCCCATGTCTTTCGCGTCCACCCGCATCACTTTCGGTCGTCCCACCGGCTGTCCCGGCCCTCCCCGGAGGGGGGCGCGGTTCAGCTTTGCCGAATCACCAGTCTGCCACCCTGCCGCTGCGCGACGACTTTGCCCGGGAGATTGATGACTCCCTGACCGCGCCAGCCGGTGATCAGCCGGTCGACTTCCTCGATGTGGCGGGCGAACAGCGAACCGGCCGGGGCGCCCGCCTCGATGGCGGCGCGGCGCAGGATGCGGCGGCGCACGGCGGGCGGCAGGGCGTAGAGCTTGGCGCACTCCAGCAGGCCCGCGGTGTCCCGTACGGAGGCCTCGGCCTGCCGGGCCCAGGCGTCGAGGGCGTCGGCGTCGTCGCGGGAGAGCTGGGCCGTGCGGGCGAGGGCCCCGACCACTCCTTTGCCCAGCGCCTTCTCCAGGGCGGGCAGGCCCTCGTGTCGCAGTCGCGAACGGGTGTAGGCCGGGTCGGCGTTGTGCGGGTCGTCCCAGACCGGCAGCGACTGGACCATGCAGGCCTTGCGCGCGGTCTGCCGGTCGAGGTGCAGGAACGGGCGCCGGTAACGGCCGCCGGCCCCCGAGACCTCGGCCATTCCGGACAGGGAGCGGATGCCGGAGCCGCGGGCGAGGCCCAGCAGAACCGTCTCGGCCTGGTCGTCGCGCGTGTGTCCGAGGAGGACCGCAGCGGCGCCGTGGCGCTCGGCGGCGGCGTCCAGGGCGGCGTACCGGGCGTCGCGGGCGGCGGCCTCGGGGCCACCGTCGCGGCCCACCGTCACGGCGAGGGACTCGACGGGCGCCATGCCCAGCTCGACGAGGCGTCCGACCACGTCGTCGGCGCGCAGATCGGAGCCGGACTGCAGACCGTGGTCCACGGTGATGCCACCGGCGCGGACACCGAGTTTGGGTGCTTCGAAGGCAAGGGCGGAGGCGAGCGCCATGGAGTCGGCGCCGCCGGAGCAGGCGACGATGACGAGCGGGCCGTGCGGGCCGCGTGGACTGTGCGGGTCGAGCGGGGAGGACCCGCCCGGGGGACGTGTGTGGTCGAGGAGGATGTCGTGGAGTACGCGGCGGACCGCCAGGCGTATCGCCGCGACCGCAGGATGGGGACCCATGTCCGGTTCCCTTCATGAAGTTTTCGGGGGGTGAGCCCGAGTTTCGGTCACTCAGAGTGTGTAGATGGTGACAGAAACAGGCCGTTCCCCGAGCATTGCACGCCCACGCATGGCCCACGGTCCCTCGGACGGGTGATTGGAGGGGCGTTCACCTGCCGTCGGCCGGATTCGTTTCACGACCTTGCCGTAGGGTTCACGACTCCGTCTTGCGGTGCACCCGCGCGACCCAGTCCGCCGGTTTGGCGATCTCCGCCTTCGTCGGGAGCGTGTTCGGGGAGGTCCACACACGGTTGAACCCGTCCATGCCCACCTGTCCGACGACCGCGCTCACGAACCGTTCACCGTCCCGGTACTGCTTCAGTTTGGCGTCCAGACCCAGCAGCTTGCGCAGGGCGAGGTCCAGGCGCGAGGCACCCTTGGCGCGGCGCTGCTGGAACTTCTCGCGGATCTCCGCGACGGACGCGACCACGTCCGGGCCCACTCCGTCCATGACGAAGTCCGCGTGCCCCTCCAGGAGCGACATCACGGCCGTCAGCCGGGCCAGGATCTCCCGCTGGGCGGGCGTCTGCACGATCTCGACCAGTGAGCGGCCCTCGTCCTCCTCGCCCTCGGGCCGGCCGCCCGCGAGCGACTGCGCCGCCTCCCTGACGCGCTCCAGGACCGTCATGGGGTCGACCTCGGTCTCCGCCAAGAAAGACTGGATTTCGCCCTCCAGGTGGTCCCGCAGCCAGGGCACGGCCGAGAACTGGGTGCGGTGGGTCTCCTCGTGCAGACACACCCAGAGGCGGAAGTCGTGGGGCTCCACGTCGAGTTCGCGCTCCACGTGGACGATGTTCGGCGCGACCAGCAGGAGCCTGCCGCCGCCGTTCTCCCCGGCGGGCAGCTCGCGGGTCGCGGGGGCGAAGGTCTCGTACTGGCCGAGGACCCGCGACGACAGGAACGACAGCAGCATGCCCAGTTCCACGCCGGTCACCTTGCCGCCGACGGCGCCGAGGACGGCTCCGCCCGGACCGCTCCCCCGGCGTTCCTGCATCTTGTCCAGCAGGGGCTTGAGGACCTCCCGGAACCCGGCCACGTTCGCCCGCACCCAGCCGGGGCGGTCGACCACGAGTACGGGGGTGTCGTGGGTGTCCTCCGTGCCCATCCGCGTGAAGCCCCGGACGTGCGCCTCCGAGGCCTTCGCGTGCCGGCGCAGCTCCGCGACGATCTCCCGGGCCTCGTCGCGGCTCACGTCGGGGCCAGGCCGCACGAGCCGGGTCGCGGTCGCCACCGCGAGATTCCAGTCGACCATCCCAGTAGATGCGGCACCACCGATGCTCGTCATGCGTCAACCGTACGTGAGGGGATCGGGCTGCGGGCAGGGGTAAGGCGCCGGATGAGTCCCCCGCCCGGGGCTGCCGGGGCTCGTGTGGCGGCGGGGGCTCAGGCCCCGTCGGCGCGTCCGGCGGGGCCCGGTCCGCGTCCGGCGGTCCACGCCGGATCGGCGGCGGGGTGTCCGGTGCGGCGCCGCCGCACGGCGGGGAATCTCCGGCGTACGGGGCGGACTCGGCGGATCCGGCCATGCGGCCGGTGCCCTGCCAGACAACGTCCGCCCGTCGAGGACCGGCGTCCGGTACGTGCTCCCGGCATGCCGGGAGCGGACCCCCGTACCGGGCGTACTCGGGTGCTGGGCGGACGGGAATCGCCGGACAGGTCCTAGCGGCAGCCGCAGCCCGCCAGCGCCGAGGCCGTGTCGTCCAGCGCCGACTGGGCCGCCATGGGGTCGGAGGTGCCGGAGGCCAGGAAGGCGAAGGCCAGCAGCCGGCCGTCCGCGTCGACGACCGTGCCCGCAAGGGTGTTCACCCCGGTCAGGGTGCCGGTCTTGGCGCGTACGACGCCGGGGCCGGAGGAGTCGTCGGTGTAGCGGTCGCTGAGGGTGCCCGTGAAGCCCGCGACCGGGAGGCCGGTCAGCACCGGGCGGAGCTCGGGACGGGCGGGGTCACCGGCCTTCACCAGGAGGGCGGTGAGCAGGTCCGCCGTCAGCCGGTCGTCGCGGTCGAGGCCGCTGCCGTCCGTGAAGTGGGCCCCGGACAGCGGGAGTCCGAGCTTCCGCAGCTGCGCGTCGATCGCCCCGGCGCCGCCGCCGAAGCTCGCCTGCCGGCCCGTGGCGACGGCGACCTGCCGCGCCATGGCCTCCGCGATGTCGTTGTCGCTGTTCGTCAGCATCCGCTCCACGAGGGCGGACAGGGGTGGCGAGGAGACCGAGGCGAGGGCCTGCGAGCCGCCGGTGGCCTTCGACGGGCCGGGCGCCGTGGCGTCGATGCCCCTGGCCCGCAACAGGTCCGCGAACGTCCCCGCCGCGTCCACCGCCGGGTCCGCGGTGCGCGCGGCCGGGCCGCTGGTGGAGGTGTCGGTACGGCCCTCGTCGGCCGTCAGGGCGCTGACCGGCGCGAGGTTGGGGTTGGGGCCGATGGGGTGCACGGCGGGACCGGAGTAGAGCGAGGTGTCGTACGAGAGCGTCACCCGGTCCAGGTGACGGGCCTTCAGCGCCTTCGCCGTGCCGTCGGCGAGGGTGCGCAGGCTCGCCCACTCCCCGGCGTCCTTGCGGGCGGTCAGTGTCGGGTCTCCGCCGCCGACGAGGACGACCTCCTTGGTGCCGGGCTCCAGCACCGTGCGGGTCACGAGGCGGTGGTCGGCGCCCGCGGCGGAGAGCACGGCGACCGCGGTGGCGATCTTGGTGGTGGAGGCCGGGGTCTGCGCCGTGCCCGCCTCCTTGCCGTACAGCCGTCCGCCGGTCGCCACGTCGACGACCACGGCCGTGCGCCGGGCTCCGAGCTCGGGAACGCCCAGGAGCCGGTCGAGGGCGGTCGCGAGGGCCTTCCCGTCCGGCGCGGGCGCCACGGAGGTGGCACTGCCGAGGCCGGTGAGCACGGACGCGGCGCTGGGCGCGGGCAGCGGCGCCGCGGGGGACCTACCGGCGTTCCGCCCGTGATCTGCGCCACCCTCCTGGTCCCGCGATGCGGCCCAGTCACGCTCCGCCGTACGCTGACCGGTGGAGTCCCAGGGACCGGCCACGGCCACCGCACCGACCGCGAGCGCCAGGCCCGCGGTGGCGGCCACGGCCGTGAGCTGCGGGGTCGTGATCCTCCCGGAGCGCGGCCGCACGGCTTGAGCGACCCGCACCAGCTGCGGCCGTACGGACCGCGCAGCCCGCCTCACCCGCGGTCGCACGGCCCGGACGACCCGCGTCACGCGCGGCTGAACGGCCCGCGCGACCCGCAGCACACGCGGTCTCGCGGCCCGCCAAGCCCTCAGCTCTGGCACGACCACCAGCCCCTTTCGCGATCACCCACCTGCGTGAGGGACACTTAACCACCAGAACTATGTGTTGATCATGGAGGAGCCACCGGTGGAGTTCGACGTCACGATCGAGATTCCGAAGGGTTCGCGGAACAAGTACGAGGTGGACCACGAGACCGGTCGGATCCGTCTGGACCGTCGACTCTTCACCTCGACCAGCTACCCGGCCGACTACGGCTTCGTCGAGAACACCCTCGGCGAGGACGGCGACCCGCTGGACGCGCTGGTCATCCTGGACGAGCCGACCTTCCCTGGCTGCCTCATCCAGTGCCGCGCGATCGGCATGTTCCGTATGACGGACGAGGCCGGCGGCGACGACAAGCTGCTGTGCGTCCCGGCGCACGACCCGCGGGTGGAGCACCTGCGCGACATCCACCACGTGTCGGAGTTCGACCGCCTGGAGATCCAGCACTTCTTCGAGGTCTACAAGGACCTGGAGCCCGGCAAGTCCGTCGAGGGCGCCAACTGGGTGGGCCGCACGGAGGCCGAGGCCGAGATCGAGCGTTCCTACAAGCGGTTGAAGGAGCAGGGCGGTCACTGATCCCTCCTGAGTTCCGCGGGCCGCGCCACCCCTGCCGGGGTGGCGCGGCCCGTTCGTGTATCAGTGCGCATACTGGGGCGTACTGGACCTGAGCAGTCGGGAGCAGTGAGTGACGGAAGCGGAGGACCGCAAACCGCAGTCGGACGAGGCGAGGAGTGCCTTCGTCCAGCCGGACGGCGTGGCGCAGGCGGCCGAGGACGAGTCGGGGACCACGTCGGAGTTCGCGATCCCCAAGGGGCTGGCGCCGCCGGAGCCGGCGGGCGCGGATTCCGAGGGGTCGGCGTTCAGCACGCCGCACACCTACAGCGCACGGCACGCTCCGCCGGCCTTCACACCGGCGACGGGCGTCCCGGTCGTCAGTCTGACCAAGGACGTGCCCTGGCAGGACCGGATGCGCACGATGCTGCGCATGCCCGTGGCGGAGCGCCCGGCACCCGAGCTGGTGCACAAGGAGGACGATTCGGGACCCGCCGTCCCGCGCGTGCTCGACCTGACGCTGCGTATCGGCGAGCTGCTGCTCGCGGGCGGCGAGGGCGCCGAGGACGTGGAGGCGGCCATGTTCGCCGTCTGCCGCTCCTACGGCCTGGACCGCTGCGAGCCGAACGTCACCTTCACGCTGCTGTCGATCTCGCACCAGCCGTCCCTGGTGGACGATCCGGTGACGGCTTCGCGGACGGTACGCCGCAGGGGCACCGACTACACACGCCTGGCGGCCGTCTACCGGCTCGTCGACGACCTGAGCGACACCGAGACCGGCATCTCCCTGGAGGACGCCTACGGGCGGCTCGCCGAGATGCGGCGCAACCGGCACCCGTATCCCGGCTGGGTGCTGACCGGCTCCAGCGGGCTGCTCGCGGGCGCGGCCTCGGTGCTCGTCGGCGGTGACGCCGTGGTGTTCGTCGCCGCGGCGCTGGGCGCGATGCTCGGCGACCGGCTCGCGTGGCTGTGCGCCGGGCGCGGACTGCCGGAGTTCTACCAGTTCACGGTGGCCGCGATGCCGCCGGCCGCGATCGGGGTCGCGCTCCAGCTCGCGCACGTCGACGTGAAGGCGTCCGCGGTGATCACCGGTGGGCTCTTCGCGCTGCTGCCCGGACGGGCGCTCGTCGCGGGCGTGCAGGACGGGCTGACCGGCTTCTACATCACCGCGTCCGCGCGCCTGCTGGAGGTCATGTACCTCTTCGTGGGCATCGTCGTCGGTGTCCTGGTGGTGCTGTATTTCGGCGTGAAGTTCGACGCCCAGCTCAACCCGGACCAGGCGCTGAGCATCTCCGAGCGGCCCCTGGTCCAGATCGCCGCGTCCATGCTGCTGTCGCTGACCTTCGCGGTCCTGCTCCAGCAGGAACGCTCCACCGTCCTCGCGGTGACCCTCAACGGCGGGGTGGCCTGGTCGGTGTACGGGGCGATGCACTACCCGGGCGGCATCTCACCGGTCGCCTCGACGGCCGTCGCGGCGGGCCTGGTGGGCCTCTTCGGGCAGCTTCTGTCCCGCTACCGCTTCGCCTCCGCCCTGCCGTACACGACCGCCGCGATCGGGCCCCTGCTGCCCGGTTCGGCCACCTACTTCGGGCTGCTGTCCATCGCCCAGAACAACGTCGACAAGGGACTGGTCTCCCTCACCAAGGCCGCCGCGCTCGCGATGGCCATCGCGATCGGGGTGAACCTGGGGTCGGAGATCTCCCGGCTGTTCCTGCGGGTGCCCGGCGGCTCCGCAGCGGGGCGGCGGGCCGCCAAGCGCACCAGGGGCTTCTGAGCTCCCCACGCCCCCTTCAGGGCGCGGTCTGCCGGGGCTCAGCCCTGGGGGTAGCCCTGGTGGTACGGGTCCTGCCGCGCGTCGTACGGCTGCTGCGGGTAGCCCTGCGGGTACTGCTGGGGCGGGTGGGCCTGGCCCTGGCCATGGTTCTGGCCGTAATTCTGGTCGCCGTGCCGGCCGCGGTTCTGATCGTGGCCCCGGTAATAGCCCTGGTCCTGGTCGCCGTACGGCTGCTGGGGCTGCTGGGGCTGGTATCCCTGGCCCTGGGCGTACGGGTCCTGCTGCTGCGGGTACCCCTGGCCCTGGGCGTACTGGTCCTGCTGGTACTGGCCCGGCTGCCGGCGGCCCTGCTGGTACGGGTCCTGCTGCTGGTAGGGATCCTGCTGGTACGGGTCCTGGCCCTGCTGCGGCTGCTGCATGCGCAGCGGGCGCGTGGCGTCGTCCATGACGGGGGCCATGGGCTGCTGCCGGTACGCGGCCGGGTCCTCGGGGGCCTGCGGCTCGGGCGGGTTCTTCCTGGCCTTGGAGCGCGCCCGCAGGAACTCGATGGCGATCGGGACCACCGAGACGAGGACGATCAGGATCAGGATCGCCTCGATGTTGTTCTTGACGACGGAGATGTTGCCGAGCCAGGAGCCGAGCAGGGTGACGCCCGCGCCCCACAGGACACCGCCGATGACGTTGAACGTGATGAAGGAGCGGTACCGCATGCCGCTGACGCCCGCGATGATCGGCGTGAACGTCCGCACGATCGGCACGAAGCGGGCCAGGACCAGGGATTTGGGACCGTACTTCTCGAAGAACTCGTGGGCCTTGACCACGTTCTCCTGCTTGAAGAGGCGGGAGTCCGGGCGGGTGAAGAGCGACGGGCCGACCTTCTTGCCGAAGAGGTAGCCCGCCTGGTCGCCGAGGACCGCGGCGACGCAGATCAGGGCGACGGCCCCCCACAGCGGGAAGTCCAGCTGGTGCGACGTGATCAGCAGACCGCAGGTGAACAGCAGCGAGTCGCCCGGCAGGAAGAAGCCGATGAGCAGGCCGGACTCGGCGAAGACGATGAGAAGCAGGCCCCAGATACCGAAGTTGTCCAGGAGCGTGTTCGGATCCATCCAGCTTGGACCGAGGGCGAGCTGCGTCACGGTTCCGGGCTCCTGAGGGGTGAAGGAAGAAACGGCGTCCTGGTACGGCGGGCCAAAGCTATCAACGCATGGTGTCCACGCCAGGTTCCACGGTTGTCCCCAGCATGCACTGTGGCCCCCCTGGCACAAAGCTGTGAGCCAGGGGGGCCGGGGAACACGGCCGCGGCCGGGAACCCGCGGGACAGGCGCCGTCAGCCTCCGTGCCGGGTGGCGTTCGCCGCGATCGCGTCCTTCAGGTGCTCGGCGAGCCCCGGGCGCATGGAGTCGTAGAACTCCTTGAACCGCTCGTCGGCCACGTACATCTCGCCGAGGCCCCGATGCGTCTCGTACGAGCAGGTGTAGAACCACCGGGTGATGTGGAGCCGGTGCTGCTCGGCCAGGTCCATGGCGCGCTCGCCGGCCGCGGGCTCACCGGCCTCCATGAGGGCGTCGTAGCGCTCGCCCCAGGAAGCCACCTCGGCCTGCATGCGCTTCCAGTCGTCCTTGGTGTAGCGGGCGGCGCGGCGCTGCGACTCGGCGTACGCCTCGGTGCCTCCCCAGCGCTGCTCGGCCTCCTCGGCGTGTACTTCGGGATCCTTGTCCCCGAAGACCTCGAACTTCTCCTCGGGCGTGAGGTTGATGCCCATCGTGCGTGCCTCCATGGCGTGTTCCACGGCCGCGGCCATCTTCTGCAGTCTCTCGATCCGGGCGGTCAGCAGGTCGTGCTGCCGGCGCAGATGCGCGCGCGGGTCCGCTACCGGGTCGTCCAGCAGGGCGGCGACCTCGTCGAGCGGAAAACCGAGCTCCCGGTAGAACAGGATCTGCTGCAACCGGTCGAGGTCGGTGTCGCCGTAGCGCCGGTGCCCCGCGTGGCTGCGCCCGCTCGGCACGAGCAGGCCGATCTCGTCGTAGTGGTGCAGGGTGCGCACCGTGACCCCGGCGAAACCGGCGACCTGACCCACCGAATAGCTCACTCCTCCGCTCCTTCCTCCGTACGCCCTTCAGCCTGGCCCCTGACGTCACGTGAGGTGCAAGCGCGGATTCCGTGTGCCGCCACTCCGGATGTGATGTCCGGTATGCCCGCTTAGGGTGACCGCGTGACCCACGACGCGGCCCGGCAGGCACACGCCTTCGCCCCGGCGACCCCCGCACGGGCGCTGTTGCCGCTGATCGTCCCCGCACTCGTCGTCGGCGTCGGGGCCAGCCTTCTGTACCTGGGGGTGAGCGCGCTCGCGGAGAGACTCCAGGAGGTGCTCTGGAACGGCCTCCCGGAGTCGCTGGGGGTCGGCCGGTACTCCGTGCTCTGGATGCTCGTCGTCCTCACCTCGACGGGCGTTCTGGTCGGGCTGGTGGTGTGGAAGGTCCCGGGCCACGCGGGCCCCGACCCGGCGACCATCGGGCTCGCGGCGCCCCCGGTGCCGCCCGCCGTGCTGCCGAGCCTGCTGCTGGCGACCGCGCTGATGCTGGCCGGCGGTCCGAGTCTGGGGCCGGAGAACCCGATCATCGCCGGCAATGTCGCCCTGGCGTTCTGGCTGGGACGCAGACTCGCGCCACGGCTGCCCGGTGGTCTGTGGGGGACGCTGGCCGAGGCGGCGACGCTCGGCGCGCTGTTCGGAACCCCGGTCGCGGCGGCGCTGGTCATCTCCGAGTCGCTCGCCGGACAACAACTGGAGGGCAGGTTGTGGGACAACCTGTTCGCGCCGTTGACGGCCGCCGCAACGGGTGCCACGACGACCGCTCTGGTGTCTCATCCGGCCTTCGACCTCCGTCTGCCCCCGCTCGGACCGCTCAGCGGGGGCCACGTCCTGGCCGCACTCGTGATCTCCTCCGCGGCGGCACTGCTCGGCATGGCGGCGGTCTACGCCTTCCCGTACGTCCACGGCGCCTTCTCCCGGCTCGGGCACCCCATGCTGGCGCTCCCGCTCGGCGGGCTCGTCCTCGGCCTGCTGGGCGCCCTGGGCGGGCATCTGACGCTCTTCAAGGGGCTGGACGAGGTCAGTGAGCTGGCCGGGAACCCCGAGGGCTGGTCGGCCGGGCAGTTCGCCACGATGACGGTGGTGAAGCTCGCCGCCCTGGTCGTCGCCGCGTCCTGCGGCTTCCGGGGCGGCCGGATCTTCCCGGCCGTCTTCATCGGCGCCGCGTTCGGGCTGTTCGCCCACGCGCTCGTCCCGGCGGTCCCGGCCGCTCTCGGCGTGTCCGCGGGGGTGCTGGGCATGCTCCTCGCGGTCACCCGGCAGGGCTGGCTGAGCCTGTTCACGGCGGCCGTCCTGGTCGCCTCCCCCACGATTCTCGCCCTGCTGTGCATCGCGAGTCTGCCGGCCTGGCTGCTGGTGACCGGCAGCCCGCAGATGCAGCTCCACCAGGACGGAACCGCCGTTCGTTGACCCCACAGCGCCTCATGGAACCCCACTGGACCCCTTCGGCCCCCCACAGGCCCTCACAGACCCCAGGACAGACCGACACCTTCCCCCGCCCACTCCGGCCCCCGACCCTCCGAACCTCCGACGCGATGGGAGAGCTCATGCCGCTCCACAACGGCCCCGAGAAGCCCGACGAGCGACCGATGTCCGTCAACCCCTTCTTCGGCGACGCGAATCCGCTCGGCGACATGACCGAGGCCCCTCCCAAGCACCGGCTCCCGGACCGGCCGCTGACGCCCACGATCGCGTATCAACTGGTCCACGACGAACTGATGCTGGACGGCAACGCCCGGCTGAATCTCGCCACCTTCGTCACCACCTGGATGGAGCCGCAGGCCGGGGTGCTGATGGCGGAGTGCCTCGACAAGAACATGATCGACAAGGACGAGTACCCGCGCACCGCCGAGCTGGAGCGACGCTGCGTGGCCATGCTCGCGGACCTGTGGAACGCACCCGATCCCGGGGCCGTCGTGGGCTGTTCCACGACCGGTTCGAGCGAGGCGTGCATGCTCGCGGGGATGGCGCTGAAGCGGCGCTGGACGCAGCGGAACGCGGACCGCTACCCGGGAGCGCGCCCCAACCTCGTCATGGGGGTGAACGTCCAGGTCTGCTGGGAGAAGTTCTGCAACTTCTGGGAGGTCGAGGCCCGCCAAGTACCCATGGAGGGCGACCGGTTCCACCTCGACGCGCAGGCGGCGGCCGAGCTGTGCGACGAGAACACCATCGGGGTCGTCGGGATCCTCGGCTCCACCTTCGACGGGTCCTACGAGCCGATCGCGGACCTCTGCGCGGCCCTCGACCTGCTCCAGGAACGTACGGGCCTGGACATCCCCGTCCATGTGGACGGCGCGTCCGGCGGGATGATCGCCCCCTTCCTGGACCCGGACCTGGTCTGGGACTTCCGGTTGCCGAGGGTGTCGTCGATCAACACCTCGGGGCACAAGTACGGGCTCGTCTACCCGGGTGTCGGATGGGCGCTGTGGCGGTCGTCGGCCGAGCTGCCGGAGGAACTCGTCTTCCGCGTCAACTACCTGGGCGGCGACATGCCGACCTTCGCGCTCAACTTCTCCCGGCCGGGCGCGCAGGTCGCGGCGCAGTACTACTCCTTCCTGCGACTGGGCCGGGAGGGCTACCGGGCCGTCCAGCAGACGACCCGGGACCTGGCCCGCGGGCTCGCCGAACGGATCGAGGCGCTGGAGGACTTCCGCCTGATCACCCGGGGCGACGAGCTGCCCGTCTTCGCCTTCACGACGGCACCCCATGTGAGCGCGTACGACGTCTTCGACGTGTCCCGGCGCATGCGGGAGAACGGCTGGCTGGTGCCCGCGTACACCTTCCCGGCCAACCGGGAGGACCTGTCCGTGCTGCGTGTGGTGTGCCGTAACGGCTTCTCGGCGGACCTCGCCGACCTCTTCCTGGAGGACCTGGGCCGGCTGGTGCCCCAGCTGCGCCGCCAGCCGCATCCGTGGACCCAGGACAAGCAGCGGGCGACCGGCTTCCACCACTGACGGCGCGGGCCGCGCGCGGTCCCGTTCCTGGGGGCCGCGCCCCCGGGGCCCCCAGCCGGGCGTGAACCATGCGGCGCGGCCCGCATCTCCAGCCCGTCCGGCGTTCGAGGACGAGCCCTTCGGGCGATGGCGGGGGTCCAGGGGCGCAGCGCCCCCGGTAGGGGTCTGGGGGCGGTGCCCTCAGACCCGCCCCGGTACTCGAGGTCGTCGCGCACCTGGTACCCGTCGGCCCGCCCATGCCGGCGCACGCCCCTCAGCGCCAGGAGACGGATCGCTGACATGCGCCCAGGTGATGGCCCGCCCACCGGCGCTCCGGGTGACGGGCCTCCTGTTCCTGGGCCGCCGGCACGAAGGCGCTCGCGCCGTCCGGGGACACCGTCGGTTCAGGACTCCGTGCGACCGGGGTGCGGGATTCTCCGCCCCGCCCCTTCCTCAGAACGGGAAGAGACTCCGCCCGTGCTGCACCGAGATCCACTTCTGGGTGGTGAACGCCTCGACCGTCGCCTCGCCGTTCAGGCGGCCGATGCCCGAGTGCTTCTCGCCGCCGAAGGCGACCGGCGGCTCGTCGTGCACGGTGCCGTCGTTGACGTGGAACATGCCGGTGTCGATCTGCTTGGCGAAGGAGACTCCGCGCTCGACGTCGGCGGTGTGGACGGCGCCGCTGAGCCCGTAGGGGGTGTCGTTGACGATGCGTACGGCCTCCTCTTCGCCGTCGAAGGGGACGAGGAGTGCGACCGGGCCGAAGATCTCCTGACGGAGGATGGCGGAGTCGGACGGCAGGTCCGTCAGGACGGTCGGCTCGACCAGGTTGTCGGTGGTGGTGCCGCGTACGAGCGCGGTGGCGCCCTCGGCGATCGCCTGGTCGACGGCGCCCGTGATCGCGTCCGCCTGGGAGGAGTTGATGACCGGGCCGATGATCGTCCGCGGGTCGCTCGGGTCGCCCACCTTCAGCGTCCTGACCTTGGCGACGAACTTCTCGGTGAACTCCTCCGCGACCGAGCGGTCCACGAGTACGCGGTTGGCGGCCATGCAGACCTGGCCCTGGTGGACGTACCGGCTGAAGACCGCCGCGTCCACGGCGTAGTCGATGTCGGCGTCGTCCAGGACCACCAGCGCGCTGTTGCCGCCGAGTTCGAGGACCGCGTTCTTGAAGTGCGAGGCACAGACCGTCGCGACGTGCCGGCCGACCTTGTCGGAACCGGTGAAGGAGATGACCTTCGGGACGGGGTGCTCGATGAAGGCGTCGCCGATCTCCGCTATGTCGGTGATCACGACGTTGAGCAGGCCGCCGGGGAGTCCCGCGTCCTCGAAGATCTTGGCGACCAGTGAGCCGCCGACGATCGGGGTGTTCTGGTGCGGCTTCAGGACGACGCCGTTGCCCAGCGCCAGGGCCGGCGCGACGGACTTCAGGGAGAGCAGGAAGGGGAAGTTGAAGGGGCTGATCACGCCGACGACACCGACGGGTACGCGGTAGACGCGGTTCTCCTTGCCGTCGATCGGCGAGGGAAGGATCCTGCCTTCGGGCCGCAGCGCCAGCTGGACGGACTCGCGCAGGAACTCCTTGGCGAGGTGGAGCTCGAAGCCGGCCTTGAGGTGGGTGCCGCCGAGCTCGGCGATGATCACCTCGGTGATCTCCGCCTCGCGCTCCTCGACGAGACGCAGGGCCTTCTCGAAGACGGCTCGGCGCGCGTACGGGTTGACCGCGGCCCATTCCTTCTGGGCGCGCTCGGCCGCGCGGTAGGCCTCGTCGACCTCGTCCACCGTGGCTATCGTGATGGACGCCAGCTTCTCACCGTCGTACGGGTTGAAGTCGATGATGTCCCAGGAGCCGGTGCCCGGGCGCCACTCCCCGCCGATGTACTGCCGGGCCAGGTCGGTGAAGTAGGACGACATGTGCTCCCTCGATCCCCTTGCTGCCGAGGCAGACATTTTGAGTCTGAGTCGGCAGACATCCGATCAACGTCTGATCAGACGTCATCGTACTTGTGGTCAAAGGGAGTTGGAGTGCCCTCGGGGCAGTACGTGAAGACTCCCCGCGGAGGGCGGAGGCGGCCGGGCGACGCCAGGTCGAGGGATCAGGAGAGCTGGAGCAGTCCGCGGAGCAGATCACGGCTCTCGGAGGGCCCGGGACTGTCCTGCTGCAGCTGCTTCAGCGCACTCTCGTACTGGGTGACGTCCTCGCGCTTGTCCAGGTAGAGCGCGCTGGTGAGCTGCTCCAGATAGACGACGTCCGACAGATCGGACTCGGGGAAGCTCAGGATCGTGAACGATCCGCTCTCGCCGGAGTGGCCGCCGAAGCTGAACGGCATCACCTGGAGGCGCACGTTGGGGCGCTCGGACACCTCGATCAAATGCTGGAGCTGGCCGCGCATCACCTCACGGTCGCCGTAGGGACGGCGCAGCGCGGCCTCGTCCAGGATGATGTGGAACTCCGGAGACTTCTCGGAGACGAGGTACTTCTGCCGTTCCAGGCGCAGCGCCACCCGGCGATCGATGTCGGCCGCGCTCGCGCCCTTCATGCCGCGCGCGACGACCGCGTGGGCGTAGGACTCGGTCTGCAACAGGCCGTGCACGAACTGGACTTCGTACGACCGGATCAGGTGGGCCGCGCCCTCCAGGCCGACGTAGGTCGGGAACCAGCTGGGCAGGACGTCCGAGTAACTGTGCCACCAGCCCGCGACGTTGGCCTCCTTGGCGAGGGACACCAGGGAGGTGCGCTCGGCCTCGTCCGTGATGCCGTACAACGTCAGCAGGTCCTCGACGTCGCGCGTCTTGAAGCTCACCCGTCCCAACTCCATGCGGCTGATCTTCGATTCGGAGGCACGGATCGAGTAGCCGGCCGCTTCCCTGGTGATTCCGCGCGCCTCCCGCAGGCGCCGCAGATGTGACCCGAGCAGCATGCGCCGCACCACAGAGCCGCTCGACTCACCAGCGCTCACGTTCGTCCGCCTCCCCAACCGTCTTCAGACGCCGAAGTCTGCCACTAAAACACTTCAAGCAGTACTCGTTCGATTACAGAAACGGAAAGCTTCCGAAGGCGTGATGCAGTAAAGGACCACGCGAGGGCCAACAACAGGGAAGAAGGTGACAGAAGAAGTAACCAGAAAGGGGTGTACAAGCCTTCAATTCGGGCGCGTGCACGTGCATCTGCCCTTGCATCTGCTGTACGCATTCGGAACCATGGTCCCCGCGCCACCGCTGCATCGCAACGACCGCGAACACCCGGGAGTGCCTCGCATGGGGACGAATGGATCGACCATGCTCGAGCCCTTACGGCAGGGACTTCCGCCGCTCGATCCCGCGGCCGTGTCCAGCGCCGCTTCCTGCGCCCTGCCCCCACGGTACGAAGCGGTGCGCGAGGCCCGGCAGTTCACGCGCAGGACACTGGACCAGTGGGACATAGGCGATCGCTTCGACGACGTGTGCCTGGTGGTCTCGGAACTCGTGACCAACGCGCTGCGGCACGCCCTGCCCTCGGACACACCCCGCGCGGACGACCAGGGCGCGCCCGTGCGGCTGCACTTGATGCGGTGGACCTCACGTCTGGTGTGCGCGGTGCGCGACCCGAGTCACGACAGTCCCGTGGCGGGCGACTCGGACGACTTCTCCGCGGAGTCGGGCCGGGGCCTGTTCCTGGTCGACTCGTTCGCCGACAGCTGGGGCTGGCACCCGCTCGCGGGCACCCTCAGCGGCAAGGTCGTCTGGGCGCTGTTCCGGCTCCCGCCGCACGCCCCCGTCACGGCGGCCCCGGCCCCGGCCGAATGAAGAACCGCGGCGCCTTTCGGCGCCGCGGTTCTACGCGCGTTACGCAACGCGATGTGACAACCGCGCCGCGTTCACGGAAAGAGGCCCCACCAACGCTCCGCCGGCACCCGGCCCTCAGCCCGCGATCAGGTGGTCGAACTCGCCGTCCTTGATGCCCAGGAGCATCGCCTCGATCTCGGCGCGGGTGTAGACGAGCGCCGGCCCCTCGGGGAACCGCGAGTTCCGCACGGCCACGTCACCGCCCGGCAGCCTCGCGAACTCCACACAGGATCCCTGCGAGTTGCTGTGCCTGCTCTTCTGCCAGGCCACCCCGGTCAGCTCTGTCGCAGCCATGCCGTTGTACACGTCATCCACGTCGCACACGTCGTGGTCCACAGGTCGCTCCCCGGTCGTGCAGTGGCCGATGTGGCCATTGATGCAGTGGCCAACTGCCCCGGATCATAGCTCTGTTCATGTGCAGATGCATGAGCAGATGCACGTGCACGGGGGGTGGTCCCACGGTTACAGCTTTTACCGGCCTTTGACTACTGCCCGCTGTCCGCTTGACTACGGCCTGCTGCCCGCCAGGCCGCCGACGGTCCATCGTCTGCCCCGGAAGTCGCCCGAAACGCGACCTCCGCCCCCGTGCATGCTCGTCCGCCCCGGCATCCGTACGGGTTCGCCCGGGTCGAATCCCTATGTACTAGGAACAGACGCACGGCGAGCCTTTCGAGTTTCAACGTTCGGCTTCAACGTCCGGTTTTCAACCTCCGACCGGTGATCCGGTCGGCGGCCGGAGCGGCGGTCCGGCCGCGGCACGCGCTTCCCCACGTTCCCGCTCGCACACACCAACAGCCCCTGCCACCCCTACAGTCGCACGACCGCACCCGGCGTCGCGGACCGCCCCGCCCCGGCGGAGGAACCTCCAGGGCAGGTCGGCGCCCGCGCGGCCGAGGCGGACCGACAGGTTCGCCGTACGTGATCTCGCCGTGGTCCAGCACGTCGGAGCGCGGCGGGGCAGGCCGCCGCGTCCGGACTCGCGGGCCGCGGGCCGGTTCTCCGGGACGCGGTCACGGTCACGCCGAAGCCACTTCCAGGCCATCCGAGCCGACGGTCCGGTGGGCGCACTCGGTGTGGTGCCGGACACCGCCGTCGTTGACACCGCGAACACCGCGAACACCGGCGGACCCGGCCGTGCCTCCTCGTAGCGTCATTCGACGGATGTCTAGCGGTGACGGATGTCCAGCGGGTGAGGAAAAGAAAGAGGAGAGCGCGGAAACGGGGCCGCGGTATTCCCATCGAGTGTCGTCGATGGCGTCCGGGCCGGACGGGACGAGAGGGGACGGCGCGGATGGGCGGTCGTGGACGGGACCCGCAGGGGCGGGACGGGACCGCTCGCGCCGGGCCGGGTCGGCCCGCTCGGAACATCCGTACGATCTCCGCACGACTCGCCCGAGGCGTTCACGCATGCTCCTGGTAGCTTGCTGCGGTCGTTTCGGCGACCCCAGCGACACCACCACTCTTGGGGGCTTCAGTGACATCGGCGACTTCGGCGATCCGCCCGCGTCGGCGGGCTCGGGCCGCGGCCACCGCCGCGCTCGTGGCCGCGGGTCTGGCGGGCGCGCTCACGCTGACCGGCTGCAGCAGCTACGGCTCCACCCCCTCCGGCTCCGGCTCCGGCTCCGGCTCCCCGGAGACGACCGCGAGCCCTGGCGGCTCCGGAACCGGCGGCGCGGGCGGGGATACGGGAACGTCGCCCACCGCCAACGCGGGGCTCGAGGGCAGCTGGCTGGCCACCACGGGCGGCAAGGCGGTGGCGCTGGTGATCACCGGGAAGCAGGCCGGGCTCTTCGCGACGGGCGGCACCGTGTGCAGCGGTACGGCCGGGGAGGAGGCGGGTATGCGGATGATCCGCCTCACCTGTACGGACGGGAACAAGCAGCGCGCCACGGGCATGGTCGACTCCGTCAACGGCACGACGCTCAAGGTCACCTGGTCGGGCGGTCTCGGCAAGGAGTCGTACACCAGAGCCCAGGGCGGCAAGCTGCCGTCGGGCCTGCCGACGGCGAGCCTGGGGTCCTGACCCCCCGTCCACGGCTCCCGCCTGCGCACTTGCGGTCCCTGCCCCCGGACGGGCCGCGGATCTCCCCGAGTCCCGCGGCCCCGCATCGGACGCCCGCCGGCCCGCCCCCGCTCGACGTTCCGGTGATTCTCCGGCTGGCGGTCGCACGGACGACGCGCCGGAGCGGGGGGTCGCGCGACACTCGTCCCCCGGTCTGCGTGATGATCGGTGTGCACCGTCACGAACCCAGGGGGAAACCCATGCGCGCCCTTCCGATCGCCGTCGTCACCGCCGCGGCGGCCCTCATGCTGACCGCCTGCGACAGCGGCGGCGCCGACAAGAAGGATTCCGGCGGCTCCCCGGCGACCTCGGCCTCCTCCACCGCCTGCGCGATCGACCGGATCGACTTCGAGGTCGGCCCCGCCAACACCGCCCCGGCCGCCGGGGACACCGGCAACGTGCCCGTCACGCTCACCAACCACGGCGACAAGTGCACCCTTGAGGGCTTCCCCGGCATCGAGGTGCACGACAGCGCCCGTGGCACGGAGGTCTTCGCGGACAAGTCGGCGAAGCCGCAGAAGATGACCCTGGCGAAGGACGGCACCGCCTCCTTCACGATCACCTACGTGCGGGGCGCCGCGGGCGACGCGAAGAGCCTCGCCGCGACCTCACTGAAGATCAGTCTGCCCGGCGCCAAGGACGCCCAGCGCTTCAAGTGGTCGTACGGCCCTCTCGCGGGCAAGACCGGACCGGACGACCTGAACGCCTCCGTGAGCACCTTCCAGGCGGCCGGCGACTGAGCGATCCACCGCTCCCCGGGCACGCCGGCCGTCGTCTCATCGCAGCGGCGGCCGGGCCCTGACCTGGGCCCGGTCCGCCGCGGCGGCCCCTTCCTGCCACCCCGCCGCGTCGTCCACCCCGCGCAGCCGGGTGGTGACGGTGTCCGGGAACATCTGTTCCATGTGGTCGGTGACCGCCACCTCGCGGGCCGCCAGGACGGGCAGCAGCTCCCCCTCCGCCGACGCGACCTGCCCCTCGGCGGCCGTCGCGAGCCGGTCCCCGATGCGATGGGCGTACGCGGCGAGGAACGACTGCCGGAACGTCTTCGTACGTTTCCGCCCGCCCGCCCGCTGGGCCGCCTCCGCCTTCGTCATCGCGGCGGTGGCCTGCACGAGCAGCGAGGTGTAGAGGAGTTCGACCGCCTCCAGGTCGGGTTCGAAGCCGACGACGGTCGAGAAGGCGAGAGGCTCGTTCCACACGGCACGGCAGCGGTTCGCGCCGGCCACCGCGTCGAGCAGTACCGCCTTGGCCGTCTCGTACGGCGGTTCGACACCGATGCGGCAGGCGCCGGGCGCGTCCTTGGCGTGGGTACGGGCGGCGAGCAGCGCCTCGTCGATGCTGTGCCGCGCCATCAGCTCCTGCGCCTTGGCGCTCAGCGCCTCCGCCTCCTCCGGGAAGCCGGTCGCCTCGGCCTTGGCGAGCAGGGCCCGGATACGGGTGAGCATCCGGGAGTCCTGCGGCGCGTCCTGCCGGGGCGGGTCCAGCGGCTCGATGGCGGGCAGCCGCAGCAGCAGCCGGTACAGCTCCAGGACGGTGGTGGCGTGCGTGAAGCGGTCGGTGCGCTGCGGCTCGGTGTCCGCGTCCAGTTCGTCGAGCTGAGCCGCCCAGCGCGGACCCCGGGGTGTCCGGTCCTCCCGCAGGATCAGGGTCGACACCAGGCTTACGTGTACGTCGTCCAGTTCGCGCCGCACGATCCGTACGACGTCGGCGGGCTGCCAGCCGCGGCGCCAGGCGACGGCGACGAACTCCGCGCCGCGCAGGGCGAGTTCGGCGTCGGACGCGGGGTCGGCGGCGAGCAGCGAGGCGCCCGTGTCGAGGGTCGCGTCGGTCTCGGCGTAAAGGGCGGCCCCGAAGGCGCGCTCCACGGTGCTGGGCGTCGTACTGCTGCTCATGCTCCGATCGTGCCACGCGCTCCGGGGCCGCCTCCGGGGCAGGTGCCGCCGGGATCTCCGTCGGGCGGAAAAAGTATCCACAGCCTGTGGACAGTTTTTTCCGTGGGCGTTTCCGGCGGAGGCCCTCTCGCGGAGGCTCTCTCGCGGAGGCTCTCTCACGGAGATGTCAACTTCGGGTTGACACTCCTCGACTGTCAACCTACGGTTGACACATGACGACGAACCCACTCGGCACGCCATCCGTACGTCTCGACGACCTCATCGAGGCCATCAAGAAGGTCCACACCGACGCGCTCGACCAGCTCCAGGACGCGGTGATCGCCGCGGACCACCTCGGCGACGTCGCCGACCATCTGATCGGGCACTTCGTCGACCAGGCCCGGCGTTCGGGCGCGTCCTGGACGGACATCGGCAGGAGCATGGGAGTCACCCGGCAGGCGGCGCAGAAGCGGTTCGTCCCGAAGGCCGAGTCGGACCTCGACCCCAGCCAGGGCTTCGGCCGCTACACACCACGCGCCCGGCACGTGGTCATGGCCGCACACGCCGAGGCCAAGGCCTCGGGCAACGCCGAAGGCCTCCCCGAGCACCTGGTCCTCGGTCTGCTAGCCGAGCCCGAGGGTCTCGCCGCGCTCGCGATCACCGCGCAGGGCGTCACCCTGGACACGCTGCGTGAGGCGGCGACCGCGGCGCTGCCGCCGGCCACCGCCGAGGTGCCGGAACTCGTCCCCTACGGTCCCGCCGCGAAGAAGGCCCTGGAACTCACCTTCCGCGAGGCTCTCCGGCTCGGCCACAACTACATCGGCACCGAACACATCCTTCTGGCCCTCCTGGAGCACGAGAACGGCCAGGGCGTGCTCAGCGGCGTCGGCGTCACCAAGCAGGCGACCGAAGCCCACATCGCCCGCGCGCTGGAGGACCTCACCAAGGCGCCGTGACAGCCCGGGCCGCCGCGACGGCGTGCCCGGCCGCGCCGTCGCGCCGCCCCGACCAGCCGCGTCGTCACGACCAGCCGCGTCGTCACGACGGCGTTGTCAGACCCTGCTGCGAGACTCGGCATCATGAGCGACCGGTGGGCTGTCGGACCGGCCGAGGACGGCGGCGTGGAGCTCGCCCCCCTCGGACCCGACGGGCTGCCCGCGGGACCGGTGCGCAGGGAGTCCGATCTCGTCGAAGCCGTGCGCGCCCGGCCCGACGTGGTCCGGTGGGTCTGGCGGTCCACGGCCGACGTCCACCCGCGCCTGCTCGCCGCCGGGGTGCGCGTGGAGCGGTGCTACGACATCGAGGCCGCCGAAAACCTGCTGCTCGGCCACGAGGGCCGGCTCGGCGAACCCCGCTCGGCGGCCGCCGCGCTGGCCAGGCTGCGCGGCGGGCCCGTGCCGCCGGACCCCCCGCAGCGCTCCGCCGAGCCCGGCTCGCAGTCGTCCCTCTTCGAGCCGCGCCCGGTCCACCTCCCCCTGGAGGACCTCATCGAGGTGTACGCGGACCAGCGTCGCCGTCACGCGGACACCACCCACCCCGAGCGCATGCACCTGCTCACCACCGCCGAGTCGGCGGGCATGCTGGTGGCGGCGGAGATGAACGCGACGGGACTGCCGTGGCGCGCGGACGTCCACCGCGACCTGCTGAACGAACTGCTCGGCGAGCGGTACGCGGGCGGCGGCGAGCCCCGCCGCCTCGCCGAGCTCACGGACGAGGTCTCGGCGGCCTTCGGCCGACGGGTCAGACCCGACCTGCCCGCCGACGTCGTCAAAGCCTTCGCGCAGGCCGGGATCAAGGTCGGGTCCACCCGGCGGTGGGAGCTGGAATCCCTCACCCACCCCGCCGTGGAGCCCCTGCTCGCCCACAAGAAGCTGTACCGGATCTGGGTGGCCCACGGCTGGTCCTGGCTGCAGGACTGGGTGCGCGACGGACGCTTCCGGCCCGAGTACCTGCCGGGCGGTACGGTCACCGGGCGCTGGGTGACCAACGGCGGGGGCGCGCTCCAGATCCCCAAGGTCATCCGCCGCGCCGTCGTCGCCGACCCCGGCTGGCGGCTCGTGGTGGCCGACGCCGACCAGATGGAGCCGCGGGTACTGGCCGCGATCTCCCGCGACCCCGGTCTGATGGAGGTCGCGGGCCGGGAGGGCGACCTCTACCAGGCGGTGTCGGACCGGGCCTTCGCGGGCGACCGCGCCCAGGCCAAGCTCGCCGTCCTCGGCGCGGTGTACGGGCAGACGTCGGGCGACGGCCTGAAGAACCTGGCCGCCCTGCGCCGCCGCTTCCCCAGGGCGGTGGCGTACGTGGACGACGCCGCCCGCGCGGGCGAGGAGGGCCGGCTCGTACGGACATGGCTGGGCCGGACCAGCCCCCCGGCCGCCGGTGCCTCCGACCAGGCGTCCGAGGAGGCGGGCCTCCCCCAGGACGAGCCCGCCGAGTCACCCGGCGCCCGGGGCTGGGTGCCCGGATACGCCTCCTCCGACTCCCGGGCCCGCGGCCGCTTCGCACGCAACTTCGTCGTCCAGGGCAGCGCCGCCGACTGGGCGCTGCTGCTGCTCGCCGCCCTCCGCCGCGCCTGCTCCGGACTCGCCGCCGAGCTGGTCTTCTTCCAGCACGACGAGGTGATCGTGCACTGCCCGGCCGAGGAGGCGGACGTGGTCGTGGCGGCAGTCCGGGAGGCCGCGGAGCTGGCGGGCAGGCTGACGTTCGGCGAGACACCGGTCCACTTCCCTTTCACGACCGCGGTGGTGGAGTGTTACGCGGACGCGAAGTAGCTACGCCTCGTGGAGCAGCTCCCGCAGCTCGCCCACCACCGAGGTGTCCCTGCCGTCCAGCGCCTCCAGCGCCGTCCTCCACTGTGCGTGTGCTCCCTCGACGTCCCCCCGGCTGCGCAGCAGCAGTCCGCGCTGGTGCCGGGCCAGGCCGCCGGTGAACCGGTCGGCGCGCCGGTCGGCACGGCACAGCAGCAGCTCGCACTCCCGCGCGGCCCGCTCGCAGTGCCCCACCCCGCGCAGCGCGCGCACCAGCCCGAGCCGGGTCTGCGACTCCCCGTGCCAGTCGTCGTGCCCGCCGAGGATGCGCAGGCTCTCCTCGAAGTGCGGTACGGCGGCGGCCGGTTCCCCGAGAGTGAGGTGCGCGTAGCCGATGTTGCAGTGCGCGGAGTGCCGGATGATCACGTCATCCATGACGTCGCCGATCGCGAGGCTGCGCTCGTGGTGGTCGATGGCGGCACGGGCGTCGGTGTGCTCGTACAGGTTGCCGAGGTGGCTGTAGGTGATGGCCTCCGTGTGCGGGTCGCCCAGCTCCCGGGAGAGTTCGAGGCTCAGCAGCAGCGCCTCGCTGGACTCCTCGTACCGTCCGATCCCCTCCAGGAGCATGCCGCGGTTGTTCAGGCCGCGCCGCACCCACGACAGCACCCCGAGCCGCCGCCAGATCGCCAGCGCCTCGTCGTTCAGCGTGAGCGCCTCGCCCGCCCGCCCCGTCATGAAGTGCAGCCCCGCGAGATCCCCGAGCGCGTACGCCTGCGCGGCCTCGTCGCCGAGCCGCCGCGCCGCGCCCAGCGCCGTCCGCAGGAGCACCTCCGACTCCGCGACCCGGCCGCTGCGCTGGAGGTAGGGGTTGAGCAGCCGCACGAGCACCGGAACGTACGCGGACACCTCCGCGTACCGCTCCACCAGTGTCATCACGTTCTCCAGCTCCAGATCGCCCCACACGAAGGCGTCCTTGGCGCAGCGGAACGGGGGTGTGACGGCGACGTCCTCCGCGTGGACGGCCGGCTGCGTGGCGGTGGGCCGGCTGCGGTCCGCGCGGTCGAGCCCCGCCTCGACGATCACTTCGAGCGAGCGGGCGGCGACTCCGGCGTACCAGCGCAGGGCACGCTCGGAGACGCAGGGGCCCGCGGTCACGCCATGCGTCCTGGCGGCTTCCGCACCGACCGCGCCGGCCGCGCCGGCCGCTTCGCCGGGTGCCTCGGCCGACTGGGGTGCGGTCACCGCCTTCGTCGCCCCCACTGTCTCCGTCGCCCGGGTTGCCTCTCTCGTTCCCGCCGCGCCTGTCGTTCCCGTCGTTCCTGTCGTTCCTTTCGCCCCCGTCGCTCCCGCGATCTCCCGGGCGAAGTCGCGGACGAGGTCGTGGGGTGCGTACCGGGCGTACGCCGTCTCCTCGAGGAGGGCGACGTCGACGAGGCGGTCGAGCGCGGCCTCGGCGCGGTGTTCGGCGATCCCGGAGAGCCTGGCGAGCAGGGGCGCACCGTAGACGGGCAGGTCGAGGGCCCCGATGCTGCACAGAGCGCGCGCCGCGTCCCGGTCGGCCTCGCGTTCCGAGGCGCGCAGCGCGTCATGGGCCACGGCGAGGGACCTGCGGACGCTCAGGTCGTCGTACTCCAGATGACGCAACCGGCCTTCCGTGTCGGTCAGTTGACCGGCCAGCGCGTCGGGGGTGAGCGCGCGACGGGCGGCGAGGCGGGCGGCGACGACACGCAGGGCGAGCGGGAGCCGGCCGGTGAGTTCGACGAGCGGGTGCCCGCCGTCGAGGCCGTCGCGGCGCCCGGAGACCGCGCGCAGCAGCGCCGCGCTGTCCTCGTCCGACAACGGAGCGAGCGGGAAACGGTGTGCGCCGTCCAGCGCGGTGAGCGGCGACCGGCTCGTCACGATCACCGCGCACCCGGCGCCCGCCGGCAGCAGCGGCCGCACCTGAGCGGCGTGCGCGGCGTCGTCCAGCACCATCAGGGTGCGCGTCGGGGCCAGCGTCGACCGGAGCAACGCGGCTGCCGCGTCGGGGAGTTCGGGGATGCGGCGGGGCTCGACGCCGAGGTCGCGCAGCAGCGCCGCCAGCGCCTGGCCGGGCGTGAGCGGCGTCATTCCGGGAGTGGCCCCGTGCAGGTTGACGTACAGCTGACCGTCGGGGAATCGTTCCCGCAGCCCATGGGCCACGTGCAGCGCCAGCGCGCTCTTGCCGACCCCGGCCATGCCGCTGATGACGGCCACGGCCGGAACGGGCAGGCGCAGCCGCCGGTCCGTGTCCAGGACCAGGCCCAGTTCGTCGCGCACGTCACCGCGGCCGGTGAAGTGAGCTGGAGGAGGGGGGAGTTGGGCGGGGCGGGGCGGGGGCGGATGCGCGGATGGGGCCAGTACGGGCGGTACGGGCGGTATGTCCGCTGCGCCTCCGTCGACACAGAGGTCCTGACCGACGACACCGGCCCTGTCCTCTCCGGCCGGCCCGCCTGCCCTGTCCGATCCGTCTGCCCTGCTCGGCCCGCCCGTCCTGCCCGGTCCGCCCGTTCTCCTCGGCCGACCAAATCCGCCTGGTCCGTCCGACGCACCCGCCCTGCCTGTCACGGCTGATCCGGCCGTTCTGGCTTGCCCGGCCGATCCGCCGGGCCCCCGGTCCCGCAGGATCTCCAGATGCGCCTCGCGCACCGCGGGACCCGGCTCGACCCCCAACTCCTCGACCAGACGGGCCCGCAGGTCGCGGTGGACGGCCAAGGCCTCCGCCTGGCGACCGGTGCGGTGCAGCACGAGCATCAACAGCCGGTGGAAGGCCTCCCGCAAGGGGTGCTCCGCGACGAGAGCGGCCAACTCGGGTGCGAGAACCGCGAGTCGGGCATGCGCAGAAGCACCGGCGCCCGAGGGGTTCGCGGAACCCCCATAACCGTCCTCGCGCGCAGCGCTCCCGGCCTCCGGGGAGCCGTCCGCGCCCGCAGCGCTCCTGACGTCCCCGGAGACTTCCGTGCCCGTACCCATGCCCGTGCCCGTGCCCGTGCCGGTGCCCGGGTGGCTCGTGGAGTTCCCGTAGCCACGCGTCCCCCGGGCACCCTCCGTACTTCCCCAAGTCCCGGCCGCTCCCCCGCCGCCGCCACTGCCACCGCCACTTCCGGCGATCGGCCCCGCGAGCCACAACTCGGCCTCGTAGCGCCACTCCAGAAGCAACAGGCGGGCCTCCTCCAGGCGCTGGACGAGAGCATGGCCGCCGAGCTCGGGCCGGACTCCGCCGAGCGGGGTGCCGCGCCACAGCGCGAGCGCCGCCAGGGCCTCACGCAGCGCCCGTGCGCCGTCCCGCCCGGTATGCGCGGCACGCGCGGCCGTGACGTGGGACTCGAAGACGCGGACGTCCAACTCGCCCTCGCCGACGCGCAGGAGATACCCCGGCGGCACCGCCCGCAGCCGCTCCGGATCGTCGAGGAGACGGCGCAGCCGGGTGACGTGGTTCTGCAGTGAGGCCTGCGCGGACGCGGGCGGCGCCCCGCCCCACAGCGCGTCCTTGAGCGCGTCGACCGAGACGACCCGGCCCGGCTCCAGCAGCAGCGCCACCAGCAGCGCGCGCAGCTTGCCGCTGCCGATCGACCCGACCTCACCGCCGGCGCCGTACAGGACCGGTGGACCCAGCAGCCCGAACCGCAGCCCGTACCGCATAGCCCGTCCACTGCCTTCCCACGCCACCGTCCGACCGTGCCCCCGGCGACTTCGCACCGGCCGTCCCCCGGTTCCGGCGGAACCGTTGGCCGGTTCCCGAGGGAACCGTTGGCCACATGTTAGCGATCCGTTGGCGCGGCCTGATGGGATCAGCACATCGGATCTGGCCCGACGGTGCGCGCGTACGACGCGTAACTCGGGGGAGTGTCGCCGCCGTGGCCGGATCCGGGGACAGAGAGGGCCCCGGTCGTCGTAGGTGAACGACCGGGGCCTTCGTCCTTCCCGGCGACCGCCGGACCGTCAGATGACGGGCGGGCGTCCGAGCCGCGTGAGCCGCCACACCGTCCGCCACCGCATCGGCTGCCGCCGGCCGCCGGACTCGCGCAGGCCTTCCGCGAAGCCGCCGAACCAGGCCCGTAGTCCGCCGAGCGAACGTGTCCGCAGGAGCGTGAGCAGCACCCAGATCCCCAGGTGCACGGGGATGAGCGCGAGGGGCAGCCGGCGGCGGGTGAGCCAGACGCGGTTGCGGGCGGTGACCCGGTAGTAGATGGCGTGCCGGGCGGGTGAGGTCTTCGGGTGCTGGAGCAGCAGTTCGGGCTCGTACAGGACGGTCCACCCGGCGTCGATGGCACGCCAGGCCATGTCGGTCTCCTCGTGGGCGAAGAAGAACTCGGCGGGCCAGTCACCGATCTCGGCCACCATGGGCATCCACAGGGCATGCCCACCGCCGAGGAACCCGGTGACCGGACCGCCCCGCATCGGGTCCTTCGCCCCGACCCGGGGCACGTGCCGGCGCTGGGTCTCGCCGTTCTCGTCGGCGATCCGGAAGCCGACGATGCCGAGGTGCGGGTCGGCGGCGTACAGGTCGCGGACCTTGCGCAGCACGTCCGCGTCGACCAGCAGTCCGTCGTCGTCGAGTTCGACCACGACGTCCACGTCTCCGAACTCCGCGAGCCGGGCGAGGCCCACGTTCCGTCCGCCCGGGCAGCCGAGGTTCTCGTCCACCTCGATGGTGGTCACGTCGCCGGGCAGTCCGAGCCGCTCGGCGAAGTCGGGCAGCGGGCACCCGTTCCCCACGATCACGATGCGGGCGGGCGCGACGTCCTGCTTGGCCACCGAGGTGAGCAGCGCGTCGACCTCGACGGGCCGATTGCCCATCGTCACGACGGCAACGGCGATCCGCGGACCCTCCGGCACGACACCACTCCATCCCAGGCCGACAACACTGCCCGCGATGCTAACCGTTCACCGGGCGTATCCCTCAGGTACGCCGCCTTTCCTTGTCACGTATGCGGTTCCTCACGTCGTACGCGGCTCCCCGCGCCGCACGCACCTCGGTCCCGACCGCCGGCCGCACCCGCCGCCCGGCCCTTGCCAGGGCTCCGCCTGACCGGTCGGCCGCACGGCCAGGGGCGAACCTACTCGGCGCGGGGACCACCGCACGGGAGCGCGCCCGGAGCCCCGCCGACTCTCACCGGACGCACACCCGCGCGCCCTCAGGCGACGTACGCGCCGAGCACCTCGAGGTGCTCGGCGACGGGCGGGGCGCCCGGCCACCCCTTGAGGGCCGCCCGGAACCCACGGAACTAATAAATAACCATGGCCGCCATGGGGCGCAGCAGGTCACCGTTTCGGGCGACGGAGAATGTGCACAGTACATGTCGAGTGTACGATGCACATATGGGTGGTATATCTAGCCGCAGGCAGTTCCCCTGACAGGGGAAGCGAGCCGGGAACTGAAGGATGCCTCGCGTGGACAAGCCACTTGATCTGCTGGAATTCGAGACCATGCTGCTCGGGCGGCACATGCACATGCTCAACCCGCGGGCGCGTGGGGCCGGCGAGGAGCGACTGGACCGCAGTGCGTACGTCCTGCTCAGCCGCATCCAGGCACAGGGGCCGATGTCGATCGGCGAGTTCAGTGAGGCTTTCGGCCTGGACGCCTCGACCCTCAACCGGCAGACCGCCGCGATGGTACGGGCCGGGGTCGTCGAGCGTATGCCCGACCCGGAGGGCGGCATGGCCCGCAAGTTCGCCATCACCACCGAGGGCGAACGCCGTCTGGACATCCACCGGACCGAGAACCTGGAGGGTCTGGAGAAGGTCATGGTCGACTGGACGGCCGAGGACGTGGCCGAGTTCGCCGCCTACCTCAGCCGCTTCAACCGCGACATCGAACGTCTTGACGGCCGCCCCTGGCCACGCGGCTGACCATGCGGTGCGCCGCGTGACGCAGCCCCGGGTGGACGTCGGCTTCGTGACCCATGAGTCGGGTCTACCGCTTCCCCCAGGAAGGCGCGCCGACGAAGCTCATGCACGTCCTCCCGAATAACGCGCACCCTCCCCGAACCCGCCCTCCCCGAACCCGACATTCCGCGGTCGGTATCCGGGCCAGCCGTCGCGGGCACTGGTCAAGGCCAGCCCCGCGCCACGTACTGTCGCGTACCGGCCATTCACCTTGCACTTTCTGTTTCTGACGCCAGCAGCGGGCCGGGACTCAGACACTGGCCACACGTGCCCCGTGCCTGGTCGACCGTCTAGCGCAGGAACCGGCCGCGTGGACCCCACTGATCATTTGTGCCCAGTCAACTGAGTACACGCGCTACGCGGCCGCTCTTGCGCCAGGGTGGAGTGGAGCCATGCTCACTGATTCGCCCAGCGTCTGGGCGCGGGCCGAGTCGCCCGGCGCACTACGTGTGGCCTGATTCGATCGCTCTCTGCGACGAGACAGCTACGCACTGTCACTCAGGTAGCTAGAGTTGCTGGTGCAGTTTCGGTTGTGCGGGGGAGAGATGGTGTTGCCGAGTGATGGTGGGACGGTGCCTGGACCGTCGTCGTGGGTGTCGGGCGTGTTCGACGCGGCGCGGGAC
>NZ_JBEXHZ010000035.1:0-62934 GCF_040608315.1 Streptomyces sp. NPDC005195 | reverse complement strand
GTCCTGCTTGGTCTTGGAGGAGGGCAGGCGCCAGGTGTCGATCCGGTCTGCGTAGCGGCGGCTCCAGTCCTCCACGACCAGCGCCTGGCCCACCCGGTCGGGGCAGGCCGCAGCCAGGGCGTTCAGTGCCGCGCGCACGCTCTCGCCGACCAGCTCGAGCCGGTTCAGGTCCCGCACCGCGGCCACGATGTGCGTGGAGTCGGTGCGCTGGTTGCCGCCTGCCGCCACCAGTCCCAGCTCGCGCAGCCGCTCCAGCAACAGGTCCAGCACCCGCTCCTCCAACCCGTGGGCGACGACACGGGAGCGGAACTCCGACAGCACGCTGTGGTCGAAGCCCGGATCCTCCAGAGCCAGACCGAGTGCATACTTCCAGGACAGATTCTCCCGGACCTCGTCCGCGGCCTGCCGGTCGGTGAGGTTTGCGGCCTTCTGCAGCACCGTGACCAGTGCGAGCCGGCCCGGCGACCAGCCCGGCTTGCCCGCCCGCCCGAACCCGTCGGTGAAGGCCGCGTCCGGGAACAGCTCGCCCAGCCGGTCGCGGACCTGCACCGCCAGCGGGGATTCCCGCCTGCCCCGGTACATCACCTGGACCGCCGCCGCGATCTGCGGATCTGGTTCAGGCCAAGGCTGGGGCTGCACCGACACGACACGCTCCGATCCGAGAAGACCCACGAGTGATCACCAGCGCTCATGATCCACTGGCTCCTCGTCACGCTGCCACCCCTGGCGCACGGACAGACCCACGACCGATTCCGCCAGTCACCTCGTCGCCCGCCAACTCGGCTTGTCTCCACGACAGTTGGAATTAGCCACCAAGATCGCGCACTGCCCGCCAGGCGTCGACGTCGCCCGCTACCTGAACTACCACGAGGATCCGGGAGGGCTCTCACTCGCACTGGGGAGGAATGCGATCGCCAGCGTTCAGCGGATCGCGGTTCCGCTCCCTGACACCCGGGATGACGGGCTGGGTGCGCGTTGCCGTCGCGGCTCTTGAAGGCGTGAGCGACACCGCAGTCCCGGCGGCCGGCAAGTCGGCCCACCGCATGCGTGCGCTATGGCCGCGCGCCATCCTGGGCCGACAGCTCGGTGAGTCCCTGGCTGACAGACTGCCGGTCAATCTCCGGAGCCAGTTTAGGTCGGCCGCGGCGTTCGCCGATGGAGAAGATCCAGAGCGCTGGGCGCGACGGACCAGCGGCCTGTTCGATCTGATCGATGATCCGACTTTCGTGCTGGCTGAGCTCGACCACGGAGATCCCCAGGAGGTCTGAGAACGGCCTGTCCCGCTTCTGTGAGGGAGGAAGTCCTGTTGGGTGAGACAGGGCTGGGTGCCAGGGGCCTCCAGGGCGTGGCCGATTTCGGAGATGTGGATGGCTCCGGTAGCCGCCAATTGGTCGGCTGGTTCGAGGCGTATGCGGAGCCATTGTTGACCCTCGCGGCACACGAGGTGAGGGGCTTCCTGATGGCCGGGGGTGTCAGTCGCCCGTCGGCCGGTGGTCTGCGAGGAGCAGGGCCAGCGGTCCGGCGGGGAGGAGGAAGCGCCCCTCGTCCACGGCCTGGAGCGCGACGGGCATCGGTACCCACATCAGTTTGAAGTCCTGCTCGGTCTCGGTGAGTTCCTGCGGTCCGAGCGTCAGGTCGCGAGCCTCGAAGAGGTGAACGCGCGCCGTGGAGTTGAGGGTGATCGCGTGCGAGCCCAGAAGCGTCCACTCCCCGGCGGTCACACCGGCTTCTTCGCGGAGTTCCCGGCGGGCGCAGTCCAGCGGGGTCTCCCCGTCTTCACGGCGGCCGCCGGGCAGGAACAGGTACTCGCCTCCGTGGGCGGGGAAGTCGGCGCTCAGCAGGGCCACAAGGCCGTCAGCATTGCGCGCCACGACCACGGAGGCGTCACGCATGGATCCATCGCTCATGTGGAGCGAGCGTAGGCGGTCAGCCGTGCAGCCAGGCGGCGAACGGCACATTCCACACGGAGGGGTGAGCGATCCCACGGCCGTGGAAGCCGTCGTCTCCGTAGGCGTCGCCGTGGTCGGCGCACATGATGACCAGCCAGCGCCCGCGGTCGGCGAGCCCGTCCAGCAGCCGGCCTATGTGAGTGTCCGCGTAGGCGAGCGCTGCGGCCTGCGAGGCGGTGGTGTCGGTACTGCGGCCCAGGTAGTGACCGTGGGGGACGTGCGTTGCGGAGATGTTGACGAACAGGAACAGCGGGCGGCCACCGCGGTGACGGTCGGCGACGTCGAGGGCCTGGTCCACCTGGTGGCGCGTCGATTCGAGCTCGGGGGAGCAGAACGACGGCCGCCAGTGAGCTTCGTGGAACATCGCGGGAAGGACGGAGCCCAGTGGTGTCTCGCTGGAGAAGTAGGTGACGCCGCCCACGCACACGGTGCGGTAGCCGTGCTCGGCGAGGCCGTCGAGGAGGTTCGGGGCGTCGAACACGAACGTCTCAGAGGGCACCTGTTTGAAAGCCGGTGGGCGGCACTCCCAGAGCCGGGCCGGCTGCTGGGGCTGGGGCAGTTTGGGCAGGAAGCCGGAGAAGAACGCCATGTGCGCGGGCAGGGTGAAAGTCCCGGGCGTCTGCCGGCGTTCCCACCGGCCGCCCGGCAGAAGCCCGGCGAGGCGCGGAGCGTGGCCGCTCTCCAGCGCGCCGCGGGCGACGTCGTAGCGCAAGGAGTCGATCGTGGCGAACAGGATGTTGGTGCCGGACTCGATGATCTCTGCCGTGTTGATCACGGGCGGGCTTCCGTGGTCGCCTCGGAGGGCCAGCCTTCGATCGTCCCCTTGGCCCGGGAGTTCACCGGGATCGGGACGCGGTCGCGGTCGATGAGGTCGCGGATGCCCGCGAGCCCAGTGGTCTCGTCGAGGAGCTTGCCGTCCTTGGCGTACAGGCGGATCTGGACGGTGTCCCGGTCGGCCGCGGGGCTCGTGGAAATCCAGGCGGCCGAGGCTTCAAGAGGGCCCGTGGCCAGGGCCAGCAGTTCCGGTTCGGGCTGGTCGCCGAGGTACCGGACGTTGCAGGCGTAGTGCTGGGCGTTGATCGCCCCCTGGCACAGCTTGTGGGCGAACCTGACGCTGACCGGGTGCCCGTCGTGCGCCACGGCGAGCCGGGAGATCTGCGTGGTGACGACCATGCAGGCACCCAGCCACCATCCGACCGCATCGTGGATCTGGTCGGGGTAGCGGCCGACGGCGCCGCCGTCACGGATGACGGCGGCCGTGTCGATGGAGTTAAGCAACGTGGTGCTCCAGATCGGTGAGGACCCAGTCGGCGAGTTCGGCCGGCGTCTTGTCGTCGGTGTCGAGCCAGACGGCGGTCTCGTCGCGGTCGGCGACTCGGGCGAAGTTTTCGAGGAGCCGCGGGAGCCGGCCGGGGACGTTGAGCAGGTCGGTGTCGTCGCTCTTCACGTCGGTCTTGGTGGTCATCCGGTCGCGCAGCCTCTGCTCTGAGCAGCGCAGGTAGTAGGTGCGGGTCGGCAGCACCACGTAGGGGCGGAAGGGCGCGACGAGGGCGGTCACCATGTCGACGGGAACGCGGTGGACGGCGGCGTGGCAGGCGATGACGGACGACAGGTAGCGGTCGGCGACCACCGGACCGTGTGCCTGCGCGTGCCGTATCCGGTCGGAGGCGTGCAGCAGCCCGGACAGGTAGAACCCGAGCTGCGGCAGGGGCCGGAGCGTGCGGTTGACCTCCGTGGACCAGCCCGTGTGCGGGTCAGGCAGCGTGTGCAGGGTGGAGGCTTTCAGCCGGGAGGCGAGCAGGGAGGCCAACGTGCTCTTGCCGATGCCTGACACGCCCTCCAGGACGACGGTCGGGTGCGCAGGGGTCTCGTAGTAGAACGGCTCGTAGGGCGGCGGCATACGCGTCATAGCGTCCCCTCGGTGAAAGATGTGACGTGTCCGGCGACGGCTGCCACCATCCGTTCCGGGTCGGACAGGAGCTCGTTCACGTTCAGGCGCAGGTCATCGCGCAGCAGGCACGGCTGGACGCCGCCGTTGTGGTCCACGCGCAGGGCCCAGAAGCCCTCGACGCACTGGGGGCGCAGCGGGCAAGTGCCGCACTGGCCGACGTGATGCCGTCCGAGGTTCCGGTGGATCACGTCGATCTCTATGCCGTCGATGCGGAAAACGCGCCGGCCCTGGCCCACCCCCGCGATCTCGACGTGCTCGTCCTTCGTCAGCGTGCGCAGGTAGTGCAGGATCGCGTCCGCCGACACGGCCGAGCCGGCACGGGCTTCGTTGAAGTCCGTGCCCACCAGCTCGATGAACTGCACCGGCAGCCGGCGTTCGAGGGCCCAGTCGAGGATGCGTTCGACCTCGTGCGCGTTCTCCTTCTGGAGGAGGGTGTTCAGCTCGACTTGCGGGAAGATCTCCCGTGCTACCTCGATGCCGTCGAGGATGGTGTCGATGCTGATGCGGGTTCCCGCGATGGCTTTGAGGGTCTCGTCGGAGAAGTAGTGCAGCGACACCTTCGCCTTGTCCAGGCGGGTATGGGACAGCCACGACCGGTGGGTACGGATCCGGGTCCCGTTGGTGATCAGCGTGTAGGAGACGTCCGGGCCCGGCTCGGGCAGTCCTTCCAGGATCGGGCGGGCCATGGGGGAGGTCAGCGGCTCCCCGCCCGTGAAGTACACGCGCTTGAGGCCTGCGTCGACCAGCGAGCGGATGAGGGTCAGGTAGTCGGCCGCCGCCATCTGTTGAGGTCGCGGCTGCCGCGAGCGGTCCACCTTGGTCAGTGGGGGCGGAACGTCGCCCTCGTTGTGGCAGAACCAGCACGCGATGTTGCATCGCGGCGTGAAGGAGACGCGGAGTTGGCCGCGCAGGGCGGCGAAGTTCTGCAGGGCTGTGAAGTCGACAGCGTCGGCTCCTACAGGCCTGGTCAGCTCTTGCATGCTGGCCTCCATATCATCGGGTCGGACCGTCGCCGCACTGTCGGGGGAGGCAGTGCGGCGACGGGAGAGGGCCCGGCACTGATCCGTGGCGGGATGCGAAGCCACGCCCCGTGCCGGGAGTCTTGGAGCGCGCCTCAGTCCGAGGCGGGCAGGAACGTCAGGAACACACCGCGGGTGCCGAGGAAGTGGAGCAGTTCCTCGTACACCGCGTTGTCCGTCGTGATGGCGGGCTGGCCGATGGCGACGATGCCGTGCGCGAAGCCCTGCACCGCGTACCGAGAGGCCTCGGCGAAGCCCGCCCGCTCAGTGATCGAAGGCGCCTGGCCGAAGTCCCAGAAGCTGGTCAGCGCGAGTTTCCAGCCCAGCGTGCACACGTGAGCCTCGATGAGCTCTTGGTCCGCCCGCCGCTCGGCGACGGACGAGGCGAGTACGTAGGCCGCGACACGCACCGTACGCCGAGCCTTTTCGGCGACCTGCTGCTCGTACGAGCGCCGCAGGTTCTCCAGCCGCTCGTCAGCGGGAGCGGGGGAGAGATCAGGCCGTCCGCTGGGTGTGGTCACGCCGTGTCCTTCACGGTTGGGGGCCCTGCCACCGGGTGCCAGATCAGGGGTCCCGGCGGCAGGGCGTGGGCCGCGCGCGGCAGGGCGGAGCAGCCGCCGCACGCGGAGTTCAGGAGGTGGTGCTCAGGAGATGGCCGAGGAGTTCTTCGGCGGGTATGGGGCCCGGCCGGAACTGGTCGAGGGCGTCCCACAGCGGCAGCCGCGGGACGAGCCGGTCACCTCGGCACGGGCGCAGCCAGTACGGGCCGGGGGGCTCCGTATGGGTCATGGCGGGGAGGACGAGCTCGTACGGGGCGCCCAGGCACGTGCCCCACCGGTTGGGCTCCCAGACCGCGTGCGTGCCCGGCGGGACGAGCCAGATCAACCAGTCGTGTTCGGGGTCCGCGATCACCGGGCCGCACGCCGGCGCGGTGGGGCGCGCGCCGGGGATGCGCTGGATCTCGTCCATGAGCCGGACAGCCGAGGCTGCAGCCGGGCCGGCCGCGGTGACGACGATGTCGAAGAACGATCCGCCGAGCGGCAGTTTCAGCGGCGTCCCGCGCTGGAGGTCCATCAGGTTCCGCACCCGTGCGGCGAGATGGTGCATGTCCTGGGCGACGTCCTCGGGTTCGATGACCCGGGACGTGCTGCCGAAGGCCACGTGGCCCGGACCGCTTTCGAACTTCCGCTCACGCTGCGGTAATGGCGTCTGGTTCATGCGGCACCGTCCCAGGTCTGGGGGAGGAGGGCCTGAACGGTCTTCCCGATGACCGTGTTGGTGACGTCCCGTTTGGCGTCCCAGGACAGGACGCCGCGGTAATGGGCCACCCACCACAGCCCGGTCGGCCGTCCCGGGACTTCACTGCCCTGGTTGGCGACCTGCTGGAACCCGGGGAACTGCGGCAGGGCGTCATCGACCTCGATGGCGAGAAAGCCGTCGGAGAAGCCGAACACGCGCAGCGTCACGATCCCGCCGTCGCTGGGGAAAGCCTTGGCGTGCCGGACGGCGTTGTCGACGAGCTTGTCAGCAACCCGGGAGGCCTGGTCGGCGTTGCCCGCCCAGTGATGCCTGACCCACGGCATGACACGGATCCGCGCGTTCGGCCCAGCACCCCGGTTGGCGGTCAGGTGGCAGGACTCCAGGAACGTCGCGGAATCCTTCGTGCGCGGCAGCAGCACGACCGTGCCGGCGGCCGGTGCTGGGCCCGCTGCGTCTGCGGTGGTCGCTCCCCCGTGGGCGGGGGGTGTGGGGGTGGCTGAATGCTGCGCGTTCACGGGGGCTCCCTAAAGGATCGCTTCTCGTAAGAGGTAATCGCTTGGTGACGCTCTGCGGGTACCGTTGGTAGCTGGTGGGACCGTGAACACCGTGAACGCCATGAGCTGTCGGGAGTTGAGTACATGGCCACGAGGAAACGAACGCCCAACCCTGCCCTGGACAGGCTGCTTGAGCAGGCACGTTGGACGCGCACACAGCTTGCTCAGCAGGTCAACAGGCTCGGTCCGCAGGCTGGGTTGGATCTGACGTACGACCGGACGGCGGTAGCGCACTGGATCGCTGGTACGCCGCCGAAACCGCAGGTCAGGCCGCTGATCCTTGAAGCGCTGTCCGCGCGCTTAGGCAGGCCGGTCACGCACGCGGAGGCTGGCCTGCAGCCCGCTCTGCCCGTCGGTGGCTCTCTCGCAGTCGACACTGTGGAGGAGTTGATCGACCTCGGAAGGGCGGACATGGACCCATCTCGTCGAAGCCTCCTGGCTGCGACACTGTTCACTGCGGCACTCTCGGTGCCTGCCTTTCAGCAGGGTGCACGGGCGGCCAGCGAGCCGATAACGCCGGGCAAGGCCACCACTCGGATCGGAGCGTCGCAGGTCGCCTCGGTCCGGTCGATGACGAAGCGTATCGCGGACATCCTCGACGAGTTCGGGGCCGGGCACGCGCGCCCGATGGCTGCCGCGTTCCTCGTCAACACCGTCGGGCCGTGGCTTCGAGCGCAGGCCTCCGAGCCGGTGAAACAGGACATGCTTGCCGCTGCGTCCGATCTGACGTACCTCACCGGCTGGATGGCCATGTACGAGAAGGCCCACGGCCTTGGCCAGACGTACTACGTGAACGCGCTCAAGCTCGCCAACGAAGCGGAAGACCACGTTACCTACTGCCGGACCCTGCGCGGCATGTCGCTGCAGGCGTCGAGTCTGAGGCACGGGCGTATGTCCCTTGAGCTCGCGGACTCGGCTGCAGAGGCGGCACCCTCGGCCGGCCCTCGGCTCGTGGCCTTCTTACGCGGGCAGCAGGCGCACGCGGCTTCCATGGTGGGTGACCGGCGGCAGGCTCATACCCGGCTCCGGGAAGCCGAGACGGCCCTGTCGAGGGCGGACAACCGGCGGGACGCGATCGGCGGATACGACAAGACCGCCTACCTGTTCCACGTGTCGCACGTGCTCATGGAAGAGGGAGACTTGGAGGGCAGCATCGCAGCGGTGCGGCAGTCCATCCGGCTGCAGCCCGCTCAAGAGCGCCAAGGCCGTGTCCACGCCTACGCCGTGCTCGCACAGCGCCAACTCCGCATCGGGCACGTGGATGCGTCGTGCGACTCGTGGGGGCGATTCCTGGACGAGTACGAGCATGTCTCGTCCGTACGCGGTGACGACCACTTCGGCACCATGCGCAAAGAGCTCGCCCCGTACGCGACATCCCGCTCCGTCAAAGAGCTGGGCGGGCGCGCCCGCGAGGTGGCTGCGGCCAAGGGCTGAAACGCCGGGCGCCTCCGGAGGAGCTGCCAGCAGCCCCCGGAGGCACCCGTCACGATAGGGCCATCCTGCTTCATACAGGTCGGCCAGGACGAGATTGCCGCTTTGGTTCTTGGCGGCCGATGAACGACTAACCCGCGTCTTCGCCCGGCGCCGGGCCGTGGCGGGGGAGCTCCGAGCGCGGTGAGCTGCTGTTGGGCGTAGTGGCTGCCCTGCTCCTGGCGGCGGATCTTCCGCGCGTGCTCCACTATGGAAGACGGTGCCGTCGGGCAGGAGCTTGACCGTGCGGGCGGTGGCTCGGCCGGCGTATACGGCGTTCGTCGCGGCGTAGTCAGCCGTCTCCAGCGTCACCAGTGCTCACCGTGATGATCCGCACCGCCCGCTGACCCGGGCGGTGCCCGCAACAGCTCTCTGGACTTGGCGAGTCCTGCCCGGCACATGCTCCGAAAACTGCTGTGTGGCGGGGCCGCCGCCTGCACAACGGCACCGCGTCGAGCAGGTCCTGGGGCTGACGTCGTGCGGGCGCGGCTGTCGGCAGGGACGTGCGGTGGCTGGACGTCGTGTTTAGCAGCCGCCGCAGTTGTAGTAGAGGACGTCCCAGTGGTTGCCCTCGTCGGCGTAGATGTTGCCGGAGGCGGACTTGTATTGTGGCGCCCCGTCACCGCGTAGTCTGATGTAGGTGAAGTTGCTGTTGATGTATGCGGTGACGCAGCTGTTTTTGCCGTAGTCGAGTTTGTAGCCGTTCCAGTGCGAGTACGTGCCGCTGGCGTGGCCGGTCTTGGTGCCGCCGGTGATGTTCAGCGTGCAGCCGCTGGCCCCTTTCAACGTCTGGGCGCCCTGCGCGGTGGCGAGGTTGAGCTGCTCGAAGGACGTGCAGGTGGGGTTGTTCCGGTCGGAGCAGCCGCCCGATGAGGACCAGGTGATGCCGGACGAGCGGAGCATCGAGGTCGCCGTGGCGTGGCTGATCTTGGTGACGGCGAAGGCGTCGGTGGAGGTACCGATGACGGCCACGCCCGGGGCGACGACCAAGGTGAGGGCGGTCAGGACGGAACGGAGCTTCATGAGGGACCCTTCCTGCGGATGACCGTGCTTCCTGTGGGGGCGGTTGTGCAGGCGGTGCACGGGAGATGATGCCGGGGGTCTACGCGCGTTCGCCAGAGGGCGTCGGAACCTGCCCGGCCTGAGGACCAGACTGCACCGGCGCGCTGGCGCCGGCACCGCTCACCGACCTCGCCGGCGCATGACCCCCACTGCCGCATACACGGAGGAACCAGCGTGATGGAAAAACCCCAGGCCGACTGCGGCTTCAGCCGCATGCCCTTCGGCGGTGACCTCGCCCCCGGCATGCTGAACCGCCACACATCGCCCTTGTGCACCGGCCGCACTGGCGTCCGCGAACTCGCAGAGCGCTGGCTGCCTTCAGTGGTGGCATCGTCGGCTCGGGCGGGGCGGTGACGTGCTGCCTTACGTGTATCGGGTCACCAAGTACGACCCGGCCGACCGGGACCAGCGGGGAAGCTACATCGGCACCGAGCCCGCGGTCAGTGACCACGGGCCCGTCGAAGCCGCCTACCTGGAGGCCGTGATCGCCTTCGCGCACGAGAGCGGCGTCGGCGAGTTGGCTGTCCGGGAGCCGCATCTCGCCGGATTCGGCCACTTCGGGGTAGAGCCGCCGGTCGACGGCTCCGGTGTGGCCGGCCTGTTCCCCGATGGACTCGCCGGATTCCACGACGGTGCGCAGGTGCCGATCACGGTGGCGGCGGAAATCGTCCGGGCCATGCTCCGGGACAACGGTGCCTGGTGCCGCCTGGAGGCGGAGGGGGCCATGACGGTGCACGTCGGCTGGGACCAGTACCTCTACATCGGCACCAGCCAGCACTGCACAGCAGCCGTGGCCCGCAGCCGCGCGCTCGGGCTGTTCCCGGAACGCCTTGACGCATCACCGTACGACTTCGCCCCGGACGACCCCGCGTACGTGCAGCGACCGGCCGACGCGGACTTCTGGGCCCGCCTGAACTGGGTGGTCAGCGTCCACAGCGCCACGTTCCTGGAGGAGACTTCCACCGCGAACGCTGCCCGGTGGCACCGCCTGACCCGCGACAACATCGAGACGGTGCGCTCCCGACTGGCTCCCCGCGCGCAGTTGACGGTCTGGCCCGACCTGTTCACGGACGTCGACACAGCCGTTGCGGCCCTGCCCGACGAGGGCCTCGTGGAGCTTGTCTGGGAGGACGAGAGCGGACCGATCACCAGCGCGGTCGCCGACGAGACCCAGTTCGCGGCAGTGGCGTCCCAACTCGCGGCCGCGTCCGCCGCCGCCGTCCTGCCCATGCATGCCGATGCGCGTCAGCCGCTGTTCACTGCTGTACTGCCCGACAGCGACGGTGTTCTGTGCGCTCGCTGGCAGACGGAGCCGACGCCGAGCGACCGGGACTGGGCGTTCCTGAAGACCCTGCGGCGCAGCCAGGTTGTGTCCGGCACGGTGACATCCATCGCCGACTTCGGCGTCACCTTCGTGGACATCGGCGGCTTCACCGCGATGATCAACATTCCGCAGCTGTCCTGGCGTCCCGTCGACCATCCGTCCGACGTCGTCAGCGTCGGCCAGGAGATCACCGCCGAAGTCCTCGACGTCGACATGATCCGGGAACGGGTGCCGCTGTCACTACGGGCCCTGCAGGAGGACCCGTGGCCGCAGATGTCGCGGAGGATCGGGCAGGTGGTCACGGGACCCGTCACCAAGATCGCGCCCATCGGTGTCTTCGTCCGCATCGAAGACCGGAGAGACGGCTTCGAGGGGCTCGTAACCACCGGCGAACTGGGCGGATCGCCCAAGGGTGTCATCGAGGTCGGTGACACTCTCAGGGTGAAGATTATTGACGTCGATCCTGTTCGGCGCCGTATCGCCCTCTCACAGAAGCAGGTCGGCCGGTGACAACGCGGACGCGTTGCTGCTGGCACGATGATGTTGCCTGATTCTTCTTCGCGGACGGTCATCTGGTCAGGCCTATGAGCGCGCAGGCCCGGACCTGTTCGATGAACGGCTGGGCTGTCGGCAGGGCCTGGCGGATGTGTTCGGCGAACGCTGCACGGTCCTGCGGTGCGGGCAGTTCGCCCTCGGGTATCGCGGAGTAGATACCGCCGATGAGCTGGTCGAAGTCCAGTTCGTCGCTGCACTCGGTCACGACCTCCTGCACATCGTGAAAACCGGCGCCGTCAAGGGCCCGGGCGTACGCCCGCCGGTCCTGTGTGCTGGTGCCGCACATCGCCGAGAGCTCTGTGCCGAAGTGGCGCTCCAGACAGGTCCTGAGCGCACGAGACCACGAGCTGCCCTGGAGCCAGAGCGGCGTCCCGTTCGCGACCACGGCGATGCCGCCTTGCGGGCGCAACAATGGCTTCAGGTCGCGGAAAAGGTCCTCGTGCCGCATCCAGTGGAGAGCCTGTCCGATGACGGTCATCGCCAGGGAACGGGGCCCCGCCAGCTTGCCGATCGCGGGAACGTCAGTGTCGCCTCCCACGACCCACGTCGCATTTGTCACGCCCTGCCCCGCGGCGCTCTGTCTGGCCAGGAGGAGCATGTCCGGCTCAGGGTCCATGCCGATCACCGAGCGGACCCGTGAGGCGAGAGGAACGGCGAGCTGCCCCGTTCCGCATCCCAGATCGAGAACCGCGTCGTCGGTGGTCAGGGCGAAGGCTGCTTGCAGTGCGTCGAACAGCTCGGACGGGTAACCCCGCCGGAACTTCGCGTAGTATTCGGCGACCTCACCGCCAAATCCCAAAGTCATGGACTCACCCTGCCCCGCCGCCAGCCGGGCAGAACCAGCCCGCTGGAGATGATCGCTACCGGCTGAAGAGCGCAGTGCAGGCCGACGGACCTCAGGGCCGGGTGTGGCCGTCAGCCGGCAGTGGTCTGCACGGATGGTCCGGCACGAGGCGGACGTGGCTGTGTGCCCCAGCGGTCTGCAAGCGCGGCCCCGCGGGCCATCCTTGGTGAGTGTTGCGGTGGTGATGCCGTGCTTGAGCTCGAGGTCGGCGGCGACGCGGCTGGCTATCTCACCGTCGGCGACGCAGACGGCCGTGGTGGATAGCGGCGGCCTGGGCGGCCAGGCGGACCCTGGGATTGGGCCCAGGGTCTGCCGTAGACGTCGCCGCTCTCGTCCAGCCCAGCTCAGCCCAGTCGGACCGGTTCGGTCAGGGGTGAATTGGGCCTGCTCGGTGGCTTCGCCGACGGGTGCGTTCGGCTCTGTGCCGCGGCCTCGCAGGTTCACGGAGCTCGCCCAGCTCACGCTGCGGTGGGCGGCGTGAGCTTTCGGCGGCCGGTAAAGGCACGCCGGGTCACTCGTCCCAGGTGCTCCTGTTCTCGGCCCGGCCGTCTAGAGATCTTTAACGGTGCGGGTTACGTCAAGTCGTGACGGTTGTCGTGAGCCGCGCTATGCAGGGGGAATGAGGTATCCCGATGGCGGTGGATTGACGGCCGGGGAACGGGCTCGGCGCGAGCAAGTCCGGCTCGCAGCCGCTGACCTGATCAAGGCCGGAGCCAGTGACCGGGAGGTGGCCCGGCGGTTCAGGGTGACCCGGATGTCGGCGAACCGCTGGCGGCGGGCGTTGACTTCGGGTGGTCGGCAGACCCTGGCCTCCAAGGGTCCCGGCGGGGCCCGCTGCAAGCTCAATGCGGGACAACTCCGTGTTCTGCAGACGGCGTTGGATGCCGGTCCGGCCGCCTCCGGCTGGAGTGACCAGTGCTGGACGCTGGCCCGGATCGCCGAGGTCGTGCGCCGCCGGTGCGGTGTGGAGTACACCCTGGCCGGGCTGGACCTGCTGCTGCACCGCATCGGCTGGAGCGTGCAGGTCCCCTCCCACAAGGCCACGGAGCGGGACGAGGTGAAGATCGCTGCCTGGAAGGACGAGCAGTGGCCCGTCATAAAAAGAGGGCGGCGGACTTGGGCGCCTGGCTCTGCTTCGAGGACGAAGCTGGCCAGGGCCTGAGGCCGCCCAAGGGTCGAACCTGGGGCCGACGGGGCCACACCCCGGTGGTGCAGGTCACCGCCGCAGGCACCAAACGCGTCTCGATGGCCGCGCTGATCTGCACTAAGGCAGGCCACCGGCCACGGTTGATCTACCGCATCCACCTCGTCCGTGGGCCCGCTAAGGGCCGGCGGAAGGGTTTCGCCGCGACGGACTACGCTCACCTGCTGGATGCCGCGCACCAGCAGCTCGGCGGCCCCATCGTTCTGGTCTGGGACAATCTGAACACGCACGTCAGCCGCACCATGCGGGAGCTGATCGCCGCTCGGTTATGGCTGACCGTGTACCAGCTGCCGCCGTACGCTCCCGAGCTCAATCCCGTCGAGGGCGTGTGGTCGCACCTGAAGAGGTCGCTGGCCAATCTCACCAAACACAGTCTCGACCAACTCACCGCTCTGGTGAAGACACGGCTGACACGAATGCAGTACCGCCCCCGCCTCATCGAGGGCCTCATCGCCAAGACCGGACTCGGCCTCTGTGTCTGAGTGTTGTAGATAGCCTCTTGGCGGTCAGCTCGTCGGCAGTTCCAGGACCGCGCGTGCGGCATCGCGGACATCCGAGTCTTTGTCTGCCGCAAGCCGTTCGAGCGCGGCGCGGACGTGCGGGCCCGGCCGTCGGGCCAGGGACCATGCGGCCCAGAACCGAACCCCGCGATCTGTGTCGTCGGTGCGGGCCACAAGCAGGTCGGTGACCGTCTCATCACGCGATGAGCCGAGGGCCGCCACGGCTGCCCCTCTGACCTCGGGGGCGGGATCGCGGGTGCCCGCGCTGAGGAGGGACAGGGCCCGCGGGGGATTCCCCATGCCGAAGATGGAGCCGAGGGTGCTCATCACGTCGGCGCGCACCCGCGGGTCAGGGTCGGACGCCGCGTCGGCGACCGTCCCGAAGAACTTCGTCCCGCCGAAGTCGATGACGCTCAGGCCCCAGATGCCGACCAGCCGCGTCCCGGGGTCGTCCGAGGCGACGCAGCCCAGGACCAGCCTGAGCGACGCCTCGGGCCAGGAGGAGAACAGGTCGAGGAGGTCGAGCTCCAGAGTGTCCCCGTCGTCATTGCGATCACTAACCCTCGCCCGTAGCAGGGCGGGCAGGGCCGCCGCGCCGCAGGCGCCCGCCAGGACATGGGCGATCCGGTCCCGCGCGAAGGAGTCGTCCGCGTCGACGTGACGGGCGAGTCGACGCTGCAGCTCCGGACGCAGGAACGCCGCCGCCGGTGTTCGCAGTCGTTCCACCAGCGGCTCCACCAGACGGTGCGCTCCGGGCCCGCGTTCGGTGTTCGTGGCAAGCCGCGCGTCCAACTCGCTCAACACACGTCGCAGTTCCGCGCGCTTCGTCACCCCGTCCCCTGACACACCATCCCCCGTCATGCCGCTCACCCTACGGGGCGTGTGGTGTCACCACCCTCCAACACCGCTCGCACGGTCAGCGGCGCAGGCCCGCAACGACGGTTGTCCGACGCTGCGGGAACTCTCCCCAGGCTGAGTTGCAAACCCAAGCCGTAACCTCAGCCGTTAAAGATCTGTAGACGTGCTTGTGCGAGTTGTGCGTTAACCGGGCGTGTGATTCGGAGTGCTTGTTTTTGCATGCGGGTCAGCTGTCAGTCAGGACAAGGGCTGCACCGGTCAGTATGAGGAAGAGTCCGAGCGTGATGCCGATCCAGCCGAGGGTGACAAGAAAGACTGGCCTGTGAATCATCGGCGAGGATGAGGCCGCACCTTGGTTCAGATGCCGACGGCGTATGCCAAATGCCTGAATACCTGCAAGTATTGCAAAGATTCCTATAATGATATACTGCATTTAAACTACTCTTTTCTTGGTTTTTCTGTTGCGCTTACCGCCGATGGGAGGCGGTGCAGTCGATGTCCGCACCCGGAACCTCCGGGTGCGGACATCGGGAATGGCCGGTTCGTCAGTCGAGTTGGCTGACCTTGGGCAGGTCGCCGTTGGCTGCGGCGTCGGCCGGGGGGAGTGCGTTGGGGTAGATGCGGACGTTGCTAATGGTGCCGTTGGTGTATTCGCCGTAGGTCCCGGATGCGAGTTTCCGGCCGATCTGGACGGGGCCGGTGGCGTTCCAGGGCGTGTATGTCCAGTCGTTGGTGGACACGAGTTTCCCGTCGACGTAAAGGTGGATCTCCTTGGCGGAAGCGTCGTAGATGCCGACGAGGTGGGTCCAACGACCGGCCACCGGTTTGCCGCCGTAGGTTGCTCGCCAGACGGCGCCGGTGGCGTCGGTGCTGTGCCGGCCGAACGCCCAGGCTTGGGCGCCGGAGGAGTAGTAGAGCTGGAAGCCGTTGTTGGTGGTGCCGTTCTGGGAGAGGAATGTGCTGTTGGCAGTCAATGAGTTGAGCTTGGCCCAGGCGGAGACGGTGAAGCTCTTGGAAGTGTCGACGGCCGGCCCCGTCGTATTGCCGTAGCCGGTGGTGCCGTTGAGGGTGACTGCGTTTCCTCGGTCGGTGTCGCTTGTCCAGGAGTAGCCGCCGGACAACGTGGCGTTGAGTGTGCCGGTGCTGTCGGCGGTGGTGGTACCGCTGCCTTCAGCGAGCTTCCACCAGTGGGTGGCGGTGTCTGTGACCGATCCGAGCGTGACCGGTGAGGCGAAGCCGTAGGTGGGCGGCGAGGTCAGGACCGGGCTCTGGCGATAGTTGTACTCGACCAACTGTCCGAAGGGGCCGAGAGCGTAGAGGTCGGGGTTGCCGTCCGGGGCGCCGGGGTTGGTGTCGCCGGTCTGGACGGGGCTGTTGACGTCGCCGGGGGAGGCGACCACGGGGTAGAGGGTCGGTGACAGGGTGAGCCCGAGGCTGGTGCGCGCGGTCGGATGGAGCAGGGCCGGCAGCAGGGTGGTCGGGTCGACAGTGACCGGGTAGCTGTACAGCTGGCCGGTGGCGTTGTCGCGGGACCATAGGACCGGCTTGTCCTTGAAGGTACCGGCTGCGATGAGGGTCTGGGTGGTCCAGTCACCGTCGCCGAGCAGAATCGGGTTCTTCAAGTGGTATCCGCCGTCGGACTGGTATATCCAGAGTTCTTTGTTCTCGACGGTGATGACGGCGGGATAGTCGTCGGTGTTGCCGAAGACGTTGCCTGGGGCGATGAGTTGGCTGATATTCCAGTTCGTGCTGTTGTAGTCGGTGGTGCGGCAGCGGGTGTCGTCCGCGACGACATCGGAGGGTGCGCAAGCGTCCTTGACGACGCGGTCAAAGCGCCTGTCGACGAAGCCACCGAAGGTGGACCAGGGCTTTCTCGGAATGGCCGCGTCATCGACCGGATCGAGGTCGTTCTTGACGATGTAGAGGTTCTGGCTGGTCTTGTTGTACGCCCAGAGGTCGTCGCCGTTGGCGCCGTGCAGGTTGCCACGGTGGGTGATGAGGTAGTTGTTCCAGCCGGTGCCGTCGGGTGAGTCCTCCTTGGTGGACACGGTGACCGGGCTGGTGACGGCCGGTGGGGTGTCGGTGACCGGGTCGCTGTGGACGGGGGCGGTGGCCTGTGCGGGGTCCTGGTTGCCGGGGACGAGGTCGAGGTCGCCGGTCTTGGTGGTGGCGAGCAGGTCCGGAACGCCGTCACCGGAGATGTCACCCGGCTTGATTTTCGTCGCCGGATTCCACGGCACCGTGAAAGTGTAGCCAGCGGTGCTGGTGGAGATGTTGCCGGCCTTGTCGACGCCGGCGACGTACAGGGTGTGTACACCCCAGTCCTGGATGGGGACTGGGATGGTGGTGGTGGAGCGGCCCTGGCTGTCGGTGCCGGAGGCCGGGGCGGTCTGGCCGTCGGCGTCGGTGGGTGGCGAGTCGAGCTGCCACAGGAAGGACTTCATGCCGCTGGACTTGCACGTGCCAGGGTCGCAGGTGTCGTCGCTGGCGGGGGCGTCGGTGCCGGCCACGGTGAAGGCGGTGGTCTTACCCGGGCCGGCGTAGACGGGGTCGCCGTCTCTGGCAGTTCCGACCTGCGGGAAGGAGGGGTTGCCGGAGATGTCAGGGGTGGGCGGAGCGGTGAAGTCGGTGTTGAACCAGCAGTGGTCGGACTTGCCCGAGGTCAGGTTCTGGTCGGGTGAGTCGTCCTCGGCGTAGACGTCCCAGCCGTACTGGTGGCCGTCCTTCAGTGTGGCTCCGATCGGCATCGCTGCGTCCGTGCCGGAGGCCAACCAGCCGCTGTCCGGGGTTGAGACGGAGGCGCCGTTGCCGTCGCCGTCGGGGTCGATGGTGCGGTCCCAGACGTAGTAGTGCGCTTTGACCTTCTCGCCGGAGATCTGGCTGGTGACAGTCGAGTGCAGGGTGATGTTGCTGCCGGCGTCGGAGTAGGTGGTGGAACCGATCCAGCCCACGCTGCTGGTGGTGCAGGCGGCCGAGGCGCCGCTGGCGGCCGGCGTGGTGTGCAGACTGGTGGGGATACCGGGCGGGATGTCGAACTTGGTGGTGAGGGTCAGCGTGGTGGAAAGGCGCAGGTAGTCGTCGTTGCTCGACGACTCCGATTCGTTGCCGTACAGGCCGATGGTCCAGGTGTTGGTGCCATCGCCGAAGGTGCCGTCCGCGTCGTAGCCGTTGCCGTCCTGGTCGGCGATCTTCTGGGCCTGGTCGGTGACGTGGAAGGTGGCGGTGCTGTTGCTGCAGGAACTGCCTGAGTTGGCGCCGCTGGGCACTGTGTCGGTCACTGTCGGGAAGGCGGTGTCGTGGACGCCGGGACGGGACAGCCAGTCGGTGCTGGAGCTGATCGCGTTGGTGGTGTGGAGCGTGAGCGGCTGGTCCTGGCTGCAGTTGAAGCTTGCCGCGTACGTGGTGGAAATCTTCACGTAGGCGTCGTAGACGACGAACGAGGAGTGCAGCCCACTGGTGTTGATCGCCCAGTACGAACGCTCCAGGCCGACACCGCAGGCTCCACCCCATCGCTGGTAGCCCGCACCCTGGCCGTTGGTCTGCGCCTTGTCGTACTGCGGGGAGTTGTCGCAGGTCGAGCTGGAGTAGACCTCGGTGTAGTGGCCGGCGGTGGAGGTGACCGGATTGGTGTAGGGGTCGATGTACACCGGGTAGGTGGTGTCGGGATCGGCGAGCATGTCCGCGTCTGGAGTCAGCGTTACGGCTTTGCTGGTTGCGGTCATGGCGACTGGCTCGGTGTCGGCTTCCGGACCGGGGCCCTCCACCGAGGACGATCCGTCGGTCAGCGGTCCGCCAGGCTTGGCCGGTGTGATGGAGGAGTCCCACATCAACGGCTGAGGGGTGGTGTAGGCCAAGTTGCCCTCGGCGGTGGTCGCCTTCATCGTGTCGGAGTCGGTGGTGGCCAGCGTCAGGTCGTGGGCATCGACCGCCAGCTTGAGTTGCTGCAGTTGAGGGTCAGCCGCGGCGTGTGCGTCATGAACGACAAGGACGTCGCTGAATCCGCCCTGATCGGTGACGGATACCGACAGGTCGACGCCGGGAAGCACCGAGGGGTAGAACGCGGTGTCGTTGTCGACGGTCGGTGCCGGCAACTTGAAGGGCAGGGTCAGAGCCATGCTGGGTCCGTCAGCGTGGGTGAGGGTGACCAGTGGGCCGTCTCCCCCGCCCGAGAGGGTCACTGCGTTCGGCGTGGCCCTGGGCGTGTAACCGCCGTGCCCGTCGGCTACCAGTGTGGAATCCACTGGTGCCCATACGCCGTCTTTGAGGACACGGGTGGGCAGTGCGCTGGTGGTGTTGGTGAAGGTGCCGTCCGGCAGTGCTTCGGTCGTGGAGACCTCGGTGGTCAGTGCGTCGACGGGGACGTTCTTTCCGGTCGAGAGGGCCTCGGCCCGGGCTGCGAGGAGCGGGTCCGACGGGGCGGGTGTGGCGTCGTCGGCCACGGCGGGGAGCTGGGGGAGGGCTACAACCAGGCCTAGTGCGGTGGCGATCAGGGCCAGTTTGCCGGCCGCAACGGCGCGTCTGCGGCGGTTGCGTATCGGAGGTCTCAACACCGGTCGGGCTTCCTTCGGTTCGCGGGGCAGCGGGATGGGGAAGCCCGTGTGCCACAGAGGTCTGTGAAGTGATCAATTTCGACACAGAACCTACACAGGATCCGTCATAAACATGCATGGTCTTGTCATGGAAATGGCAAAGGGCCTTGAGTGGCGATCATGGCCGTACCTAGCCTCCACACGATCACTCACCTGTGGTCTTGCTGCATGACGGCCCCTCAAGAGGGGCGTCGTTGGGGGTTTACGCGTGAGTGGCAGACGGCGCTGGTTCGCGAGCACGTGGCACCGGAGGTTCTTCGGCGGTCTGGGGCTGTGGATCATTCCGGTGGCGCTGTTCTCGCTGCTGCTTCCGGTGGCGATCGCCTCAGGGTTCGGCATGCCAGGGTTCCTGGCCGGCCATTCCGACGACGACTTCGGCCGGCACGGTGGCTTCTCGTTCGACGGCAAGGTGTGGCGGCCCAAGAAGCTTCCCGCTACCAATGCCGTTGGGGCGCATCTCCTGCAGCCCAAGACGTCCAAGCACCCCAAGGGCTACAAGGCACTGGGGGCGTACCGCGCGCAAACGGCCCGCTGGCCCAAGGCCGGCAGCGCCGTTGTCGACTTCACTCCCCGGGCCAAGTCCAAGCCGGTCAAGGCAGGTTCACTTCCTGTGTGGGTCGCTGATGCCGACAGGAAGCGCAAGGTCGACTCCGTTCGGGTGCAGGCCGCATCGCACACCCAGACACTGCGCACCGGTGCGAACGGCATGCTCCTGGGCATCACCCCCGCCAGTACGGCGACTGCCGGGGGTCGGCTCAAGGTGGTCATCGACTACTCGGCGATCGCTCGCCAGTACGGTGGCGGTTATGGCTCCCGTCTGCAGTTGGTGGAGCTGCCCGGCTGCGCGCTGACGACCCCGCAGAAGGCGGGGTGCCGGAAGGCCACCCCGCTGAAGTTCACCAACCGGGCCGCCGCCGAGCAACTGACGACCACCATCACCGTGGCTCCCGTGTCAGGCGACGACGACATGGCCGACCCCAGTGCGAGTGACAACACGACCAGTGAGACTCCGTCGGCGAGCGTCAACGCCTCGCCGTCGCAGCCGTCCAGCACCGAGGCCGCCACGCCGAACGCCGGTACAGAATCCCCGAAGCCCGACCAGAGCACTGCATCCGCTAAGCCGTCCGAGAGCACGAACGGGGCGGCGGCGATGTCAGAGCGCACCGCACCACTGAGCGCAGTAGGCACCATGGCGCTCGCCGTGAGTTCTGCAACCTCCGGCTCGCAAGGTGACTATGGGGCGAGCAAGTTGTCGTCCGCTGGCACCTGGCAGACCTCCGCCACCGGCTCCTTCACTTATTCCTATCCGATCTCCGTGCCGTCCGCCGTCGGCAGCAACGCGCCGACTGTCGGGCTGAGTTACGACTCGCAGTCCGTCGACGGCGAGACCACTGCTCGCAACTCCCAGGCGTCTTGGGCCGGAGACGGCTGGAGCTACCAGGTCGGGTCCGTGCAGCGGGCCTACCGCCAATGCGACTCCCTGCTCGACTCCGACGGAGACAAAATTTTTAAGAGCTCCGGCGACGAGTGCTGGGGCGGCGACAACGCCGAGCTGTCCTTCGGCTCGCACTCCGGGACGCTCGTGCCCGACGGCGTCGACTCGAGCGTGCCCGGCGAGATCGAGCAGTGGCGGCTGCAGGGCGACGACGGCACTCTGGTACAGGAACTGTCCGGTGCCGAAAACGGCCTGCAGGATGGGGAATATTACCGGGTCCTGACCACGGACGGCACCGCCGCCTACTTCGGCGCGGACCACGCCCCCAGCGGCGCAGGCAGCGCGGCCATGCCCGCAGACCCCGCCGACGCCTCCACCCACTCCGCCTGGGGCATCCCGGTTCTGCACCCGCGTTCGAGCGACCCCTGCCACGACGACGCCAAGGGCAAGGCGTCCCGGTGCGACAAGCCCGAAGGCTGGCGTTGGAACCTCGACTTCGTGGTATCTCCGACCGGATTCGTGCAGCGCTACGACTACACCACCGAATCCAACTACTACGACCTCGGCGGCGGCCAGGCTACCGAGTCGGCCGATCAGGACGACACCGGCACCCTCACCTCCTATACCCGCGGTGGCGCGCTGACGCTGATCTCCTACGGTTACACGCTGGCCGACGAGCAGGCGGGGCGCACCCCTGCCGCCGAGGTGGACTTCGCCCTGGCCCAGCGCTGCCAGACCACCGGTACCTTCACCGACTGTTCGGCCGGCAACCTGAAGGACAGCACCGCGACCCACTGGCCTGACGTCCCATGGGACCTGCACTGCGACTCCACCGACAAGACCAAGCTCCTCGACGACGCCACAAGCGTTCCCGACGACGTGTGTGTCACGCCGAGCCCCACCTTCTGGACCACCACAAGGCTGGCGTCCATCACCACCATGGTCCACGTGAAGGCGACCGACCAGCTCACCGCGGTCGACTCCTACAAGCTGGGCCAGGTCTACTCGGACGCGGGCGGCACCGTGGACCCGGTCACCGGCACCACGGTGGACCCGAAGGACGCCGGGATGCTGCAGGCCGTGATGTGGCTCCAGTCGATCCAGCACACTGGCAAGGGCACCTACGGCAACGGCAACGACGACATCGCCCTGAACCAGGTGTCGTTCACCGGCACCGAGATCGACAACCGTGTCGACGACGACTCCCCGTCCGCTCCACCGCTGTACCGGCCGCGCATATCCAGCGTGCAGACGGAGACTGGTGAGTCCATCGCGGTCGAGTACAACTCCGCGCCCTGCGCGGGCAAGATGCTCGCCATCGATCATGCGGACAGCAACACCGAATCCTGCTATCCCGTGTACTGGACCGTACCCGGCGCCTCGAAACCGATCGCGGACTGGTTCAACAAGGTCACGGTCGACAGTGTCGCCGTATCGGACCTGACCATCGCCGGCCAGTACAAGCCAGACGCGCAGAACAACCCTGCCGGCTCGGAGACGCAGATCTCCCGCTACAGCTACACCGGCCCGGCCTGGCACCGCGACGACTCCGCGCAGACCGACGACCAGTACCGCACGTGGGACCAGTTCCGTGGCTTCCGCACTGTCACCGTGCAGACCGGGCAGGCCCCGGAACCGGTCACCCAGCAGACCACTACCTACTTGCAGGGCATGGACGGCGACTACAAGGCCGACGGCACTCGTCGCTCCGTCTCCGTCGACGCCAAGGTAGGCGGCCAGACGGTGCTGAGCGTGGCCGACTCCGACCTGATGTCCGGCTCCGCGCTCGAGGACGACACCTACACCAAGGCCGGCGGCACCGTCGATGCCGTTGCCGTCAACGGCCCGTTCAACTTCACCGCCACCGCCTCCAGTAACCAGACTCCCTGGACGGACTGGACCCAGGTGGACAATCCGGGCGACAACGAGCCGGACCTGTCCACTCTGCCCGACCTCGTCGCCCACAGGATCAAGTCCAGCAGTGGCATGAAATATGAACTCCTAGCGGACGGGACCTGGCGGCACACCAATACCGACACCGCGTACGACAGTCGGGGCCGCTTGTCCACCATCGACGAGCACGGCGGCGGCGATCCCCAGCAGGAGAAGTGCGCCACCACGACCTACGCGACGCCGCCGTCAGGTAACCCGATGGCCCTGTCCTACCCCGACCAAGTCACCACCGTCAGCGGCCCGTGCGGCACTGCGGCCGACGCCGCCACGCTCATGGCCGACCGCAAGCTCTACTACGACGGCGACGGCAGCCTCACCAGCCTGGGCGCCTTCGGGCAGCTTGAGCAGACCGGCAGCACGGCGGTCGGCAGGGTTACCGCCGTCCGCACGGCCACCGGCTACACCGGCACCACGGAGAACTGGCAGACCAACTCGGCGATGAAGTACGACGGCGCCGGTCGGATCACAGACACGCTCGACGTCACCGGACAGAACACCCACACCGACTTCACCCCGGCGTGGACCTCGGCCGGCGGCAACACCGACCCTGCCGCCATCACGACCACCAACTCCAAGAGCTGGAAGGTCAGCTCCGTCCTCGACCCGCTGCGCGGCCAGCCCACCGAGAACGTCGACGCCAACGGCCGCAAGACCGAGATCACTTACGACGCGCTCGGCCGGCGCACCGCAGTGTGGCTGCCCGGCCGAGATAAGACAGCCGGGCAGAGCGCGGACCGCACCTTCACCTATTCCATCAACCCCGGCGCCATCCCCGCACCGGGGGACACGATCACTCAGCCGGGCGCGCCGTCCGCGATCACCACGAAGACGCTTCGCGACGACGGAACGTACTCGACCTCCGTCACGATCTACGACGGCATGCTCCAGCCCCGGCAGACCCAGGCCACTGCCATGGGCGACTCCAACTCCGGCCGGGTCATCTCCGACACCTTCTACGACTCACACGGATGGCAGACGGCGGCGTACGCGCCGTACTCCGAGCCGACCACCTTCCCCTCGACCACGCTGTACGCCGCGAACGAGAACCAGATCCCCTCGGAGAGCACCACCGCCTACGACGGAGAGGGACGCTCCCTCAAGGAGACCCTCTGGCACCAGGCCGTCGAGCAATGGCACAGCTCAACCGGCTACCCGGGCGCCGACGAGGTCGACTCCACGGCACCAGCCGGGGGCCGCTCCACCGCCTCCTTCACCAACGCCGTCGGCCAGACCACCAGCACCGTGGTGAAGAACACCGGCTCCACCGTCACCCTGACGGCCGGCTCGGTGATCCCCTCCGGTACGTCGCTGACCTCTGGCAGCGTGCGCCTGACGATGCAGGCGGACGGCAACCTCGTACTGTCCGCCCTGGCGACCGGCACGACCATCTGGTCTTCCGGCACCTCTGGCCACGCCGGCGCCTGGGCCAAGTTCGGCACCGACGGCAACTTGATCGTCTACAGCACGGCCGCGGCCGTGTTGTGGACCACCGGCCTGACCGCGACCACCGGCGCCACCTTCCAGGTCCGTAACGACTCCGCCGCGGCCGTCGTCGCCTCCAACGGCACCACCATGCTGTGGAAGCAGGGCACCGCGGGCGCCGTCGCGGCAGCAGACGCCACCACCAAGTACACCTACACCCCCGCGGGCCAGGTCGACACGATCAAGGACAACGCGGGCAACACCTGGTCCTACACCTACAACCTGCTCGGCCAGAAGCTGACCCAGACCGACCCAAACACCGGCAAGACCACGTTCGACAAGTACGACGTCGCCGGCAACCTGCTGCAGACCACCGACTCCCGCGGCCAGGCGATGTCTTTCACCTACGACTGGGACAACCGCCCCACTGCGGAGTACGCCGCCGCCTGGTCGGCCACGCCCGACCAGGCCAAGCTGCTGGTCTCCCACGTGTACGACACGCTGGAGAAGGGCTACCTGACCTCCGCGACCCGCTACGTCGGCGGTGCCTCGGGAGCCGCCTACAGCCAGGCCGTCACCGACTACAACACGGCCTACCAGCCGCTGGGCACCACACTGACCGTCCCGTCGTCCGACGGCTTCGCGGCCGCAGGGCAGACCAGCGCTCCCGCCTCCGGCAGTGTTACCTACAGCTCGACCAACCGCTACACCGACACCGCCGGCCTACTGTCCACCACGCACTTCCAGGCGGACGGCAACCTGCCGGCCGAGGACATCGACTACGGCTACACCCAGCAGGGCAACCTCGACGGCATCGGCGGCTTCATCAACTCCGCCAACACACCGGCCTACCTGGACACGACTGTCCACGACGCCTTCGGAAGCGTGCTGCAGGCTGACTACGGCCGCACTGGCAAAGAGCTGGCGACTTTCGCCCAGTACGACGCCACGACCGGGCGGGTCACCCAGACCAGCAGCATGCTGCAGACGTCCACGACCGCTATGGACGTCACCAACCTGCGCTACAACCAGGCCGGTGAAATCACCGCCGTCGACGACCTGCAGGACAACACCAAGCACGACACCCAGTGCTTCACCTACGACTCCTTCCAGCGGCTGACCGCCGCCTGGACGGACACCGCCGGCATCACGGACCCGAACGCGGCCACCCCCGGTGCGACCGGCAGCTGCAACACCGCGCGGGTGCAAACCACTTCCACGTCCCCGATCACCGCTTCGACGGTCGGGGGTCCGGCCCCGTACTGGCAGACGTACACGTACGACCAGCTCGGCGACCGCACCGGCACGGTCAACCACGACTCCACCGGCAACGCCCTCAGCGACACTACGCAGAGCATTGCTTACACCGGTACCAACGGCACGGCCGGTGCGACCCTGCCTGACCAGGCGGGAACGACCACCGTCACCAGCCCGGGGGGTACGGCCACCGTTGCTCCGACGTACACCGACCCCGCGTACGGCAACGTCAACGCCGGCGACACTGTCAGCCGGAAGGTGACCAGCACCGGTCCGCTGACCAGCTCCTTCACCATCACCGGCGGCGGTAAGCGGTGCATCGACGACGCGGGCGGCTCCATCACGGCCGGGACCAAGGTGCAGGTCAACACCTGTAACGGCGCCACCAGCGAGAAGTGGAACATCGGCACCGACGGCACCGTGAAGGTCCTCGGTATGTGCCTGGACACCACCGGTAACGCCACCACCAGCGGCACCCTCGTGGTGATCGACACCTGCAAGACCGACGCCACCCAGAAGTGGAAGGTCACCACCACCGGCACCCTGGTCAGCAACGCCAATACGGCGATGTGCTTGACCGACCCGGCCGCCTCCGCCACCACCGGCACCCAGCTGACCCTCACCACCTGCGGCGGCACCGGCCAGACCTGGACTAACGCCGCCACCGGCGCCATCCCGGCCGGCCAGGGCCAGACCTTCACCTACGACGCCGAGGGCCGCACCGCCACCGTCGCCACCACCTCCGGCAGCCACACCAACACCAGCAAGTACCTCTACGACGCCCAGGGCGGTGTCCTCGAGCAGACCGCCGCGGTCGACGGGCTCGACAAGACCCGCGTCCTCTACCTCTTCGGTGGCGCCGAGCAGATCACCCTCAACGTCTCCGCCAAGACCTGGACCGGTCTGCGCAACATCACCGGCCCCGACGGCACCACCGTCACCCGCTCCAGCACCGGCACCGTCACCTACCAGGTCGCCAACGGCCAGGGCACCGCGATGACTGCAGTCGACGCCTCCACCCTGGCCGTCACCCGCCGGTTCTTCGATCCATACGGCAACCCGCGTGGCGCCAAGCCGAGTACCTGGGTGGCCGCAGACGAGAACCATGGGTTCCTAGGCCAGCCGGCCGACCCCGTCAGCGGCCTCGACCTGCTGGGCGCCCGCAACTACGACCCCGTCACTGGACGCTTCCTCACCCCCGACCCGGTCTTCCAGGCCGGCGACCCCAACCAGATGGGCGGCTACACTTACGCCGCCGACAACCCCGCCAGCAGCAGCGACCCCACAGGGTTCGACCCGGCCAGCTGGGGGGAGTCGCCCCAGTGCCAGGCAACCGGCATCGGCTGCGGCGGCGGCAAGAAGACGAAGAAGCACCACAGCGGCGGCGGCACCAAAACCTCCAGCGGCTCGGCCTCGCCCTCACCGTCTACCACTCCGACGCCTCCCACGGGGCCGAGCCCGGCCTCCACGCAGACGCCGACCCCCACGCTTGGCGAAACCCCCTGCCAGCCGGAGGACTTCGGTACAGACCGCTGCGAGAGTTATGACGGCGGCCAACTGATCTATACAGCCACCGGGATGTTGGCAGTGCCGGCCGCCGCGTGGTGTATAGGCACCGGCGTCTTGGACTGCATCGCGGGAGTGTTCACCGGCGCCGCAGATGCCGACGCGGGCGGCAGCATGCTGCTCGGCGTCCGGACAGTGGGCCTGGGCGTGGGTGCCGCACGGGCCATAGAAGAAGGCGGAGCAGAAGCTGCTGCGGGTGCCGAAGCCAGCGCAGCGAACGAAGCAGTCGACGACGCGGCCGACATTGTGGCTGCCAAGCGCGCCAACGCGCAGGAGCGTGCAGCAGAGGCATCCGCCGAAGCTGCTGAGCCGAGCTCGCCCAGTGCAGGGGCATCCGGGACGAAACCCTCGGCGCGGGACTCACGAGCGCCTGTACAGAAAACCGCTCCTGGTCGTAAGGCCTCGGCTGCGGCGACCGTCACCAAAACCACGGTGCCCAGGGGTACACGGATCGAGGATGGTCTTGCTGGCGCCCGGAACCTCCGTAATCGGATGGCGCAGCGCACCCTCTTCCCGAACGGTGACGGCATCCCGGCGAGCAGCGGCATCATGAAGAAGACATGGACAGCCGGCTACAACGCGGAGACGGGAGAGATCGCTGCTGCGTCGTCCGGATGCGGATACTGCGCTGAAGGGAATGTGATCAACGCCCTGGGCGGAGACGCCAACCGTGTTTCACTCACACGTGCTGTGATCTGGGACGCCCAGCTAGGAGCGTGGGACGAGATGCCGATCTGCGGTAGGTGCCAGGTGTTCCTGACTCCTGAGGACGTCGAACCCGGAGCCCTGTTCATGGACGGACCTTGGAGCGATGGGTGATCGGTTTACTCCTATACTCCGGGCTATGGACAACGAGCCGAGAAAATTGCATGGAGGGCGAGCATGGGCGTAAGTGTGTCCTTGATAGAGGCTCAGCGGATTGATTGGAGCTCCTTGCGATGTGGGTGCGGTGAGACGGGTGCTCATATCCCGGAGGTTTTCGCGCGCTTGTTGCAGGCTCGCACTCCGAGCGAGATCGCGGACGCGACACTCGATGGTCATATCAACGTCCAGTCCCTTCTCTTCGAGGTGGCGGTTCCGGTGACCTCACTCATCGCGGCAGCCTTGCAGGAGGACCTGCCCGAAGCCGTCCGCGTTCAACTACTCGATCATCTGCTGACCTGTGTCGCAGGGGAGTCCCATTGGACTGAGGTGGAAGCGGGCGCACCGGAGATCGAGGTTGACTGTCAGATCGTGGCTCGCGAGGCGATCTGGACGCTGTATCAGGAATACGCCAGTGGCCACGCGATGCTCGCCCGATACATCCTCGAAGAGGTGGACCCGGATCAGGAGCGGTTTTCCTTCTTCGATGCAAAGTTGATCAGCCGGATTCAGAAAGCGGTCAAGCGCCACTGAGCTGATTGGTCGGCAAGGCCCCTAGGCTGTTGTGAAACGAGGTCAATTAGCCTTGATCTTTCTTGAGGGTCCGCCGACTCCGTCGGCGGACCCTCAAGAAAGATCAAGGCTAATGGTCTTTTAGTGCCGCTTGTACGTGACGTTCCAGGGCGTCAGCGATCGCCCAACTCGAGCCGTCGTCAAGACGTTTCCAATTGCTGGTGGACCGGCATGTGAGGAGGGCATGGGTCTTGCCATCGGTGATGGTGATGTCTATGGACACGCGGATCTCGGGTCCGTACGGCGTCTTGCAGATCAGCGAAACCTTTCCGTGGCTCAGTTCGAGCACCTCGGAGATCACTGGTGGCTGTGCTTTCCTGATGGCATGAAGGGCGCTGTCGGCCAGCCGGAATGCGGTGGCGCCTGGCGCGTCGGCGGCCACGTGGCGGATGCCGGGCAGCCTTGCCGCCGTCGGCTTCAGGGACAGCCCGTAGTGGGCGACCGTACGGACAGCGGTGACTGTGTCCGCGGTGGTCACGACCAGTGTGAAAAGGACTCCGCAGGTCAGCCCGATGAGTGTGCTCTGTGTGAGCGTGGATGCCCAGGGTGCGTCGCCGCCCACGAGTAGCGCTGTGAGTGTCGCAGCGCCGACCACAAGGTCAGTAGTCCGCAGTTTGGGCACGATTCGCGCGCGTTGGTGTCACAATGCGGAGATCAACACGGCACCCTAGGGGGGCAGATGAAGCTGGACCGTGTCTACGTCCGGTTCTTCCGTTCGTTCAACTTCGACTATGAGCGCAAGGCCCACCGGGAGGTGAGCGCGCTCGAGTGGGAACGAACCAGCCTCGGTTGGTACCCGTTCGTACGATTGGACGTCGATCCTTACGTGACTGCGGTGGTCGGTGCCAATGAGTCGGGTAAGAGCCACCTGCTTGATGCGGTGAGCAAGCTGTTGACCGAAGAGTCCGTTGATCGTCGTGACTTCTGCCGTTACTCGGATCTGTACTCTGTGGAACACGGGGAGCGTCGCGTCTCGGATTTCGCCGGACGTTTCTCGGTTGAGACTGAGGAAGACACCGAGTTGATGGAGGCTCTGGGCTACTCCGGCGACGATGCGCGCGAGTTGCACTACGTGCGTTCGGGCAGCGGATCCTCCTTTGTCTTCACGGCGCGTAATACCGCACGCCGTGATCTTACGGCTGAAGAGGAGAAGGATCTTCGCGCTACGTTCCCGGATGTATTCCGGCTGGAGACGGAGGTGGCTCTGCCGGCGAGCATGCCGATCAGTCGGCTGGCTGGCCAGACCGTCGATGGTCACCCGGATCGCGCTGGCCGCCGACAGCTTCTGGACTCCCTTCCCAAGTTCGCGGTTGCGGACAATGAGATTCCCGCTCTTTGGTCCAGGATCTCCGGATTCCTCACGCCTCCGGTAGTCGATCCCACTATCACCCAGGCTCGTGAGAAGGAGTTCGAGCTCGGGCGTAGGCTGCTGCACGATGTCGCGCGAATCGATCCCGCTGCTTTCCGTGATCTCGACGCCGCTCTCACTGCCGAGCGTGAAGGCGAAGTCAACGCGATCATTCAGCGAATGAACGATGCCATCGCCAAACACCTGAACTTCCCGAAGTGGTGGGCGCAGGATCGCGACTTTCGACTTCTTCTGTCGCCGCGAGAGCGGGAAGTCGCCTTCACAATTCGCGACCGCACCGAGACCGAGTACTCATTCGCCGAACGCAGTCGGGGTCTGCGGTACTTCCTCTCCTACTATGTTCAGCTTCGCGCCAACCAGCGCCCGAGCGGACGCGAGCAACTCCTACTGCTAGACGAACCGGACGCCTACTTGTCCGGGGTCGGCCAGCAGGACCTCTTGCGCATTTTGGAGGAGTTCGCGAAGCCGGAAGACTCCTCGCCCGGTGGGCAGGTCATCTACGTGACGCACTCGCCCTATCTCATCAACCGTAATGCTGCGCATCGCATCCGTGTACTGGACAAGGGCAGCCACGACGAGGGCACACGCGTTGTCACCGATGCCAGCCGGAACCACTACGAGCCGCTGCGTACATCGCTGGGCCCCTTTGTTGCCGAAACGGCGTTCATCGGTGGCGCCAATCTGTTTGTGGAAGGGCTCGCCGACCAGGTCCTGCTTGCTGGGGTCTCCTCGCATCTACGTGGCTGCGGCGCGGCCCCCAGCCAGACACTCAACCTCAATGAGGTCACGATCGTGCCGGCGGGATCGGCAGGGGCCATCCCCTATTTGGTTTTCCTGGCCCGAGGACGGGACGAAATCAAACCACCATGCGTGGTTTTGCTGGACAGCGACAAGTCGGGCAACGATGCGGCGTCGCGTCTTCGTAAGAGTCCGGTCGGCCGACGAGCCTTCATCAATTCTAAGTTCATCCTTTCCGTCGGCCTATGGGCGAAGGACGTCGACCTGGCTATCGAACCCAGCGTGGTCGTCGAGGAACCGGAAGACCTAATTGCACTCGCGGTCGCCGCGGCAGCCTCCCGCCACTACGCCCAGCACGTGATCGGCCTCAAATACGAGACCACAGCCAAGCTCACCACGGGCGCCATCAAGGCGGCCATGGAGGAGAAGCCGCATGTCTGGGACGCAACAGTCAAGGCATTTTCCCTGGTCTTTCCCGGAGAGCACATTGAGAAGGTTGGCTTCGCGCGTGAAGTTGTGTCGGTGCTGGATGCCATGACCTCGGATGACGGGGACAGCGTGCTTGTGGAGGCTGTCGAGGCCACTAGAGAAAACTTCAGTCAGCTACTCGGACATCTTGCCGACCTGCTGCACGACGCCAGGACCATGGAGGACGACGCTCAGCAGCGAGACCGCGTCACCCGGCTCATCCGGGGTTTCCTGCGTGATCACGCGGATGGAGTCATCCGAGATCGTGCTCGCATTCTCTTCCGTGAGATTGAGAAGGCACTGGAAGACACGGATGAAGGTGACGCTCGCCGGACCCGGCTCGCTGACATGCGGCGCCGGTACGACCTCGGCAGTGAGCCGTTGCGACCCGTGCCGGACTACGACAACTTCAAAGAAGAGCTCGACGCCTTGCGTTATCAGGAACGGCTTGCACATCAGGACCGGCCAGATGAACCGGCGACGCTTCCCGAACTACCAGTCACCGAATCGGCCAGGGCAGCAAGCACACCAACGCCAGAGCCGCAGTTGACCTCGACGGAAGCGCCTACGACGTCATCTGTAACCGCTGGGTCGCCCGCAGGGTGACCGGAGCACAGCGGTGAGAATCCATCTGCTGTGAGACGTAGGCAGCTGCGGTGCCGGTGGGAGCTCTTCTCTAGGGCTTCGCTCAGGTTGCCTGCTGCCTGGGCTGTTCCCTGAGTGTGAGGTATTCGGCCCAGTTGCGGCCCCAGCAATCGCTCCAGCGAGGGATGGTTTTGTGTCAGCAGGCCGGCGGCCCCCGCAGCGTCAACGTCCCGTGCCAAATGGACGCAGTGAGCGCGTCGGGCGTTACGCGTAGGCGAGATGAAGCCGCGCAGCAGCGGCGAGGCCCCTCCCGGCTCAGTGGCGTGCACGGCCCCCATTCCGCTGCGCGCGGTTCAGTGGTGAACTCCATCGAGGCGGCGGGGAGCGCCGACTGGGCGAGGTCGCCCGGCAGGATGATGCGGCAGAAGTCCGGGTCAGCTGAGGATTCCGGTGAGGGGCTGGCCGGTGAGAGCCTGGGCGATCTGCCACCGCATTCCGCCCCGCGAGCCCTTGATGATGACGATGTCGCCGGGCTGGAGGAGCTTTTCCAGCAGGTCGGTGGCTGTTTGGTTGTCGCCCACGATGGCGGTGTCCACCCCTGCGTGTGCCGCGCCGAGAGCGAGCTGTTTCGCCAGTTGGTCGCCGACTGCAATCACGATGTCCACGCCGAGTTCGCCAGCCTCCTGGCCGCATCACAGCGTCACGGACCACGTTCCGCGGGAGAGAGTGGTCTGTCCGTCGGGTGTGATGGTGACCCGGGCGCCGTGGACGGGCAGGGACCCGACGGTGTTGAGCCGGTCGCGGATGGATTCGAGGTCGTCCCAGAGGCGGCGGGGCCGCCCTGATGCACCGTCGGCAGGATCAATCGGCCGGACGTGGTCGCCCGCGCCCAGGAGCCATCACGGTGCATCAGCCACACGGTCCGTAAGTCACCGTCGCGGCTCCTGTGGTGCTCGACTCCCGGAACGGTGAGCTCCAGCATCGACATCACGTCCCAGGCGTCCGGGACGTACACCAGCGGGTATCGGCTGACGCCCAGTTCTTCCCCGTCGCCGTGCGCCTTCTCCCACAGGTCCGTGCTGGGGGAGTTGTCCTCGTAGTCCTCGCCGGACCGGACGCGCATGAAAGCAGCACCGTCGTGAGGAATGTGTCCCTCGGCTCCCCCGTCGGCGGTCTTGTCCGCAACGAGGATGAGCCCGGTGTCGGTGATGGTGGTGACCATCCGCCCGTTGGGGCGCAGGGCATCCAGCCAAGTCGTCGGGATCTGCCGCACGGACACGGTGGCGACGATCCGGTCGTACTCGCCGGGAAGGGGCTTGGTGAGATCCGCGACGGCCACCTCCGGGTGCAGCCCGACGGCGTCGAGACGTTCGGTGGCCGCGGCCACCAGGTACGGGTCGACGTCGAGGCTGGTCACGAGCTCGTCCCCGAGCCGCCGGCAGATCAGGGCTGTGCCGTAGCCGGTCCCCGTCGTCACCACGGTGCGGCTGCCCTCACCGAGGGCCGCGTGCCGGTACATGCCCACCACCAGGCTGGGGTGCGTCGACGACGATGTGGTTCTGCCCGACTCGACGACGGCCCCCGAGGCGGCGTGATCGGCGTGGTGGGGGCCGACACGGGTGACGAGCGTGCTGTCGGTGTAGACGGTCCGCATCCACGCTTCGGGGTCGCTCTCGCCGGTGCGGAGCTTCCGACCCGTTTCACCCCTGACCCACCACCGCGGCACGAAGGCGTGCCGCGGTGTGGTCGCAAGGGGCTCGTGCCAGCGCGACTCCGGCCGGACCAGTTCGCCGGCCAACCGTCGTGCGTGCTGCTCCCATTTCATGTCCGCTCCTTGCATTTGGTACGGCAGCTCAACTTGCCGGGTTGCATGTGTCGTTGCCCGACGGCTGACACGAATCGTCGTTCGGTGAGCAGTCGGGCGGGCAGGGGGCCACCCCGCGCGGGGAGGGGATACTCGCGGCGAGCTGGTCCCACTGCGGGCTGGCCAGAATCTTGCCCAGTGAACCCGCCCTGACGTCTCCCACGCTCAGGAAACGGCCGATCTCGCACACCGCGACCCTCCCGTCGGGGAGGATCGCCGCCTTCCCGTCGGCGCAGCGCCCGCACAGCTCCCCCGTGGAAGGGATGCGGGACGTTGCAGCGTTGCCGACGGCGCGAACGCGGCTGATGCTGACGCCCGAAACACCCAACGTAACCATCTCGGCGCGGGCCTCTTCTGCTCGCTGCCCGTTGCCCCCGTCGACGATGGCGACCTTCACGGGGATGTTCCGGCGCACGGCCTCGATGATGTTGGCGCGGGTCGCTTCGTGGGAGCCGAGCCGTCCGGAGATCTTGTCGTGCTGGGCGGAGTCATCGCTGTGGTAAGTCGTCGCGACCCTCACGTGCGGGTCGGAGAACAGCGCCCAGTGTTCGGCGCGGAATCGGAAGAGGTTGGGGTAGATCCGAACCCGGACGCCGGTGTTCAGCGCGTGCTGAACGAGCTGGGTGAAGTCGGGGTGCAGGGTGGGCTCGCCCCCGTTGTCTCCGCTTAGTTGAGCTGTCTCTTTGAGGTCCCGAGAGGCACTAGCCATCCAACCAATCTGCCATCTGTCGTTTGCAGTTGAGTGTGTCTCATACCTAGAGTCGCGCGTCATGCAACAGACGTTCTTCGCCGCCGAGGGCTGGCAGCCCTGGGGCCTCGATGCCAGGCCGGTGATCCCCGACGGCATGCCGGTGCTCGTCGATGACGACTTGCTGTACGAGGACGGCGGAGCGCCGCGGCCGACTGTCGCGGTGAATCGGTGGCTACGTGAGCTGCCGTCGAGCGGCTGCCCGTCACCGCGGTCGTGGCGGTACTACGCGCAGGTGCTGCGCTGCTGGTTGGAACATCTGGCTGCGCACGGCTTCGGCCCGTTCGAGGAGCGCACGCGTCTGAAGGCCGCGCTGAGTTCGTACGCGGTGCTCCGGGCGAACGGTCCACTGGAACAGCGGATCGAGGCCACGACCTGGAACCAGCACATGAGCATCCTTTCCGGCTTCTACCGGTGGGCCGTGGCCGAGGGCTTGGCGTCAGCGGAACCGTTCTCCTACAAGCAGGCCCAGACGTTCTTCGGGGGCCAGGTACGCGAGCGGACCGTGAACATGGCGGTCCGACGCACTCCGAAGGCCCACGTCACGATCAAGTACCTGGAGGCGGACTTCGCCGAGCTGTTCCTGCGCAGCCTGGCCGGGCTGGGACCCGACGGGCGCGAGGATGAACGCTTCCGGGGTCGGGAGACCGCTCGAAACGCCGCGGTCGGACGGCTCGCGCTGTCGACTGGCCTGCGCCGCCAGGAGTTCACATATCTGCTCGCGGCCGAGATCCCGCCGCTTCCGCCGCAGTCGACCACGCTGCCGATCCCCTTCCCGGTGCCGGGCGGGATCACCAAGGGCCGAAAGTACCGAACGACCTGGATCGAGTACGGGGCACTGGCCGAACTCCACTGCTACATCGACCTGTTCAGGCGGCTGTCTGTGGAGGGTGCGGGGTGGAGTCCGCCTGCGGCCCTTGGCCCCGGATGTTGAACACGTCTATGCGGCTTGGGTCAGGGTAGTTGCTGCTGGTCGGAGGGTGTTCTCGTAGGCGATCGGCGACCGCTGGCCGAGGCGGGAGTGCCGGCGGCGGGTGTTGTATCGGGTCAGCCAGCGGAAGGCGTCGAGCCTGGCCTCACGCTCGCTCGGCCAGGCTTTGCGGCCTTTGAGCGTCTCTCTCTTGAAGGCGGCGTTGAAGCTTTCCGCGGCTGCGTTGTCCGCGCTTGATCCGATCGCGCCCATGCTCTGCCGGACCCCAGCTGACCTGCAGAGTTCCGCGAAGGCCCTGCTCGAATATTGAGATCCGTGGTCCGTGTGCATGATCGCTCCGGCCAGGCTCCCGCGGGTCCGCTCGGCCGCCGTCAGGGCGTCGGTGACGAGCTCGGTTCGCATGTGGTCGGCGAGGGCCCAGCCGGCCAGCCGTCGTGAGGCGAGGTCGATGACGGTCGCGAGGTAGAGCGGCTTCGCGCCGCTGACCGGCAGGTATGTGATGTCGGTGTGCCACGAACGCATGAAGAGGGGTAATTGATGTTCAGGTAGGTGCCCTTTGGAATGCGGTGCTGCGTGAAAGATGAAGGTAGGCCCTTCGGAGCCGCCCTGCGGGGGGAGGCTTCAAACCGCCACATGCTGCGTTGGCTGAAGACCGTCGTGGTGAGCGATGTGGAAAAGGCGTCCGCGAGACGTCAGGTGGGGATCAGGAAGGCGAGCGCAAGCGAATCGCTGATGACGTGTCGAAAACATACTCAGACGGCATCGAAACTGGGGGTGTAGATATGGCTCCAGGACAAGTCTGGCGGAAACCCGATTTACTGGCCAGATGGTGCCCGGCATGGAGGCGACGCGAGCCTGGTCTGCTGCTTTCGCGTGGAACGTGGGAAGGCGAGCCTCGTGCTGTTGCCCGTATGGGCGACCGCAGGGAGCGCCCCGAAACGGCGGAAACCGTGAGGGGCTGAGTACCGATACGGGGCTCGCTGGCGGACCGGTCCGTAGTAGTGCTGAAGCCTCTGTAATGGAGGTGGAGCGAAGGGACCGGGTCATCCGTGGCTGTGTTCGTCCGATCAACCAGGCGTTCCCTGGGAGGAGTCGCATGGATGCGCTGAAAGCGTCAGAGAAGTCGTTCACTATCTCGAAGTGGGAAGTATGGGAGGCATGGGAGAAGGTTAGGGCGAACAAGGGTGCGCCGGGGGTGGATGGCTGCACGATTGAGGAGTTCGAGAAGGATCTGAGGAGGAACCTCTACAAGGTCTGGAATCGAATGTCTTCGGGCAGTTATTTTCCGCCTCCGGTGCGAGCGGTAGAGATTCCGAAGTCGCATGGCGGCGTCAGGATTCTTGGTGTTCCCACGGTCGCGGACAGGATTGCGCAAACCGTGGTCGCCGCCCGGCTGGAACGGAAGGTGGAACCGGTATTCCACTCCGATTCTTTCGGGTATCGGCCTGGACGGTCCGCTCTGGACGCGGTGGAGAAATGCCGGGAAAGGACGTGGAAGAGGGACTGGGTGGTCGATCTGGACATCCAGAAGTTCTTCGACAGCGTCCCCTGGAACCTCATCGTCAAGGCGGTGGAGGCTCATACCGACGTCGTTTGGGTGAAGTTGTATGTGGAACGGTGGCTCCGGGCACCGCTCCAATTGCCCGACGGCACCTTGCAGAGGCGGGACCGCGGAACCCCTCAAGGTTCAGCGGTCTCGCCTGTGTTGGCGAATCTGTTCCTGCACTACGCGTTCGACGTGTGGATGGCTCGGGAGTTCCCTGACATCCCGTTCGAGCGGTATGTGGATGACGCGGTCGTGCACTGCGTCAGCGAGCGTCAGGCCAGGAGACTGGTCGAGGCGATCGGGAACCGGATGGAGGAGGTCGGGCTGCGTCTGCACCCGGCCAAGACCCGGATCGTCTACTGCAAGGACGCGAACCGGCGGGGCGCATACACGCAGACGTCGTTCACGTTCCTGGGGTTCACGTTCCGAGCCCGCGCGGCCCGCAGCAGGCACGGGGTGACCTTCCGGTGCTTTCTGCCGGCGGTCAGCAAGGATGCCTTGAAGAGAATGAGTACCGAGGTACGCAGTTGGCGTATTCATCGGCGCACCCGCCATACCTTCGCTCAACTAGCACGGTTCATCAACCCGATCGTGCGGGGATGGATCCAGTACTACGGGGCGTACTACCGCTCCGCACTGGAGCCCCTCCTGCGGCGCGTCAACGCCTATCTGGTGCGCTGGATCCGCCGAAAGTACAAGCGGCTCGCGGGTTTCAAGAAGGCCAAGGAATGCTTCCAGGGAATCACACAGCGATACCCAGGGATGTTTTTCCACTGGCGGTTTGCCCGCCACTTCTGGTGCTCAGGATGACAAGAGCCGTGTAACGGGAGACTGTTATGCACGGTTCTGTGGGAGCCGGAGGGGGAAGTTCCCTCCGGCTACCCGACCCGACGTACTTCATGTTGACCTCGGCCGCAGTGAAGTGACGGCCAATCAGGTCCGGTGCCTTCGCCGCGGCCTGATCCGCGACGGTGGTGCGGTGCCGGCGGCGCAGACGGACTCCCTCGATTCCGATGGTCCGCATGATCCTGGCGACGCGCTTGTGGTTGACCGCCGGGCCGCCCTCGTCGCGGAGTTCCGCGGTGATTCTGGGGGCTCCGTAGGTGCCGTCGGAGTCCTGGTGGACCTTGCGTATCCGGGCCGCGATCCCGGCTTCGACGGCCTGGCGGGCCGCTCTCGCGGATGCGGTGCGGCGCCAGTAGTAGAAGCTGGAGCGGGCCAGGCCAAGGATGTCGCAGAGCCGCTTCACGCCGTGTCGGCGCTGGTGATCGTCAACGAACTGGTAGCGGTTCACCAGCGCGTCTCCGTCGCGAAATACCGGGCCGCCTTGCGGAGAATGTCGCGTTCTTCCTCCAGCTCACGAATCCTCTTGCGGGCGGCAGCCAGCTCCGCCTGAACGGCGTCGCCGACGGCCTGCGAGGCGGCCGACGGTGCGCAGTGGGCGCCAGCTCGGCGCCCATCAGCGGCCCGGATCCAGTTCCTCAGCGTCTCGGTGTTCACCCCGAGATCACCGGCGACCGACTTGATCGTCGCTCCCGGCCTCGACCGGTACAACGCGACCGCGTCCGCCTTGAACTCGGCGGGGTAATGCTTCATCCCCACAGGGGACTCCGTTCTCCTGGACCATCAAGATCCAAGTGTCTCCGGTGTCCAAGATCCGGGGTCAAGGCCCAACGACGACATCGATACCGTGTCGGGTGACGGGCATCCATGCGCGGCTGTTGCCCCTGCCCTCCATGTTCGTGACTCAACTGGGGCCCGGGCCAACCAACTTCGACGCCCGCGTGGCCGCCTGCTTCGCGTGATCACGGTCCCGGAGAACGATCCGCGGGTTCGAGCCGAATCGGCAGCAGCCGGCCGCGTCCACCAGAATCATGATCGTGGGCCAGGACGTGATCCGCGGGGACGTGTTTGGGGAACGCGACAGCGAGCGGCCCCAACATCGCCCTGGCGGGCGAATTCGCACGCGAGCCCTGGGCGCGGGCTTTCACGTAGTGCTCGGAGGGATCCTGTACGCCGACTGCTGCAGCCACATGATCATGTTTCTGGTTGAGGACCATCGTGGTGATTCCAGCGTTCCTCCGCACCGCCCACCTGCACGCGGCAGCTGGGCCGCCCGGGGGCTCGGGTCTACTTCGCTCCGGACGATCCGCAGGGCCAGCCTGCCGCGCTGGACCTGACTACCTCGCGGCGCTTTCTGCTGACCGGCGGAACCGATGAGAGCCTGCTGGACATCCGGGTCGAGATTGACGTCCCCGCAGCCGCGGCACAGAGCCGAACGCACGCGTCGGCGAACGAACCGAGCAGGCCCATGCACCCTGACCGAAGCGTCAAGTTCCTGCTCTGCAAGCCCAAGGACCCAGAAGCCAAGGGAGGCGCGCCGGTAGAGGGACGCCGGGTCACTCGTCCAGGTGCTCCTGTTCTCGGTCCGGCAGTGTAGACGTGCTGGTACGAGTTGTGCGTTGACCGGGCGTGCGGTTCGCGGTCCTTGTTAATGCATGCTGGTCAGCTGCCAGTCAGGACAAGGGCTGCACCGGTCAGGACGAGGAAGAGTCCGAGCGCGGTGCCGATCCAGCCGAGGGTGACAAGAAAGACCGGCCTGTGAATCATCGACGAGGATGAGGCCGCTCCTCGGTTGAGATTACGACGGCGTATGCCGAATGCCCGGATACCTGCAAGTATCGCAAAGATTCCTATAATTATATACTGCATGAAAATACTCCTTGATGGTTTTTTCTGTTGCGCTTATCGCCGAGGGGAGACGGTGCAGTCGATGTCCGCACCCGGAATCTCCGGGTGCGGACATCGGGATGGCCGGTTCGTCAGTCGAGTTGGCTGACCCTGGGCAGGTCGCCGTTGGCTGCAGCGTCGGCCGGGGGAAGAGCATAGGGATAGATGCGGACGTTGCTGATCGCGCCGTTGGTGTATTCGCCGTAGGTCCCGGAGGCGAGCTTGCGGCCCAGCTGCAACGGACCGGTGGCGTTCCAGGGGGTGTATGTCCAGTCGGTGGTGGCGGTGAGTCTGCCGTCGACGTAGAGGCGGATCTCCTTGGCGGAGGCGTCGTACATGGCGAGGAGATGGGTCCACCGGCCGACGACTGCCTTCGTGCCGTAGGTTGCCCGCCAGACTGCGCCGGTGGCGTCGGTGCTGTGCCGGCCGAACGCCCAGGCTTGTGCGCCGGAGGAGTAGTAGAGCTGGAATCCGTTGTTGGTGGTGCCGTTCTGAGAGAGGAATGTGCTGTTGGCAGTCAATGAGTTGAGCTTGGCCCAGGCGGAGACGGTGAAGCTCTTGGAGGTATCTACTGCGGGGCCGCTCGCACTGGCGTATCCGGTGGTGCCGTTCAGCGTGAGGGCGTTGCCGCGGGTGCTGTCGGTGGTCCAGGAGGAGCCGCCGCCCAGAGTGGCGTTGAGTGTGCCGGTGCCGTCGGAGGCGGTGGCGCCGGTTCCCTCGGCGAGTTTCCACCAATGGGTGGCGGTGTCGGTGACCGATCCCAGCGAGACCGGTGAGGCGAAGTCGTAGGTGGGCGGGGAGGTCAGGACGAGACTCTGACGGTAGTTGTATTCGATGAGCTGGCCGAACGTGTCGACGGTGTACAGGTCAGGGAGCCCGTCAGGTGCACCGGGGTTGGTGTCGAGCGGCCGGACCTCGCTGTTGACGTCGCCCGGGGAAGCGACGACGGGGAAGGCGGTTGGCGACAGGGTGAGCGGCAGGTTGGTGTGCGTGGTGGGGTGGAGGAGAGAAGGGATCAGAGTGGTCGGGTCGACGGTGATCGGGTAGCTGTACAGCTGGCCGGTCGTGTTGTCGCGGGACCACAGGATGGGCTTGCCCTTGAAGGTGCCGGCGGCGATCAGGCTCTGGCCGGTCCAGTCGCCGTCGCCGAGGAGGAGCGGGTTCTTGAGGTGGTAGCCGCCGTCGGACTGGTAGATCCAGAGTTCCTTGTTCTCGACGGTGATGACGGCGGGGTAGTCGTCGGTGTTGCCGAAGACGTTGCCTGGGGCGATGAGCTGGCTGACGTTCCAGCTCGTGCTGTTGTAGTCGGTGCTGCGGCAGCGTGTGTCGTCCGTGACGACGTCGGAGGGTGCGCAAGTGTCCTTGACGACGCGGTCGAAGCGCTTGTCGACGAAGCCGCCGAGGGTGGACCAGGGCTTTCTCGGAATGGCCGCGTCGTCGACCGGATCGAGGTCGTTTTTGACCAGGTAGAGGTTCTGGTTGGTCTTGTTGTACGCCCAGAGGTCGTCGCCGTTGGCGCCGTGCAGGTTGCCGCGGTGGGCGATGAGGTAGTTGTTCCAGCCGGTGCCGTCGGGCGAGTCCTGTGCGGAGGACACGGTCACCGGGCCGGTGACCTGGGGTGGGGTGCCGTCGACAGGGTCGCTGTGGATGGGGTCGACGTTCTGGGCGGGGTCCTGGTCGCCGGGGATCAGGTCGAGGTCGCCGGTCTTGGTGGTGGCCAGCAGGTCGGGTATGCCGTCGCCGGAGATGTCACCGGGCTTGATCTTGGTTGCTGGGTTCCACGGAACCGTGAAGGTGTATCCGGCGGTGCTGGTGGAGATGTTGCCGGCTTTGTCGACGCCGGCGACGTACAGGGTGTGCACACCCCAGTCCTGGATGGGGACCGGGATGGTGGCGGTGGAGCGGCCCTGGCTGTCGGTGCCGGAGACCGCGGCAGTCTGGCCGTCGGTGTCGGTGGGCGGTGAGTCGAGCTGCCACAGGAAGGACTTCATGCCGCTGGACTTGCAGGTGCCAGGGTCGCAGGTGTCGTCGCTGGCCGGGGCGTCGGTGCCGGCCACGCTGAAGTTGGTGGTCTTACCCGGGCCGGCGTAGACGGGGTCGCCGTCTCTGGCAGTTCCGACCTGCGGGAAGGAGGGGTTGCCGGAGATGTCAGGGGTGGGCGGCGCGGTGAAGTCGGTGGTGAACCAGCAGTGGTCGGACTTGCCCGAGGTCAGGTTCTGGTCGGGGGAGTCATCTTCGGCGTAGACGTCCCAGCCGTACTGGTGGCCGTCCTTCAGCGTGGCGCCGATCGGCATCGCTGCGTCTGTGCCGGAGGCCAACCAGCCGCTGTCCGGGGTCGAGACGGAGGCGCCGTTGCCGTCGCCGTCCGGGTCGATGGTGCGATCCCAGACGTAGTAGTGGGCTTTGACCTTCTCGCCGGAGATCTGGCTGGTGACGGTGGAGTGCAGCGTGATGTTGCTGCCGGCATCGGAGTAGGTGGTGGCGCCGATCCAGCCCACGCCACTGGTGGTGCAGGCGGCCGATGCGTCGGTGGCGGCCGGTGTGGTGTGCAGACTGGTGGGGATGCCGGGCGGGATGTCGAACTTGGTGGTGAGGGTCAGCGTGGTGGAAAGGCGCAGGTAGTCGTCGTTGCTCGACGATTCCGATTCGTTGCCGTACAGGCCGATGGTCCAGGTGTTGGTGCCATCGCCGAAGGTGCCGTCCGCGTCGTAGCCGTTGCCGTCCTGGTCGGCGATCTTCTGGGCCTGGTCGGTGACGTGGAAGGTGGCGGTGCTGTTGCTGCAGGAACTGCCTGAGTTGGCGCCGCTGGGCACTGTGTCGGTCACTGTCGGGAAGGCGGTGTCGTGGACGCCGGGACGGGACAGCCAGTCGGTGCTGGAGCTGATCGCGTTGGTGGTGTGGAGCGTGAGCGGCTGGTTCTGGCTGCAGTTGAAGCTTGCCGCGTACGTGGTGGAAATCTTCACGTAGGCGTCGTAGACGACGAACGAGGAGTGCAGGCCACTGGTGTTGATCGCCCAGTACGAACGCTCCAGGCCGACACCGCAGGCTCCACCCCATCGTTGATAGCCCGCACCCTGGCCGTTGGTCTGCGCCTTGTCGTATTGCGGGGAGTTGTTGCAGGTCGAGCTGGAGTAGACCTCGGTGTAGTGGCCGGCGGTGGAGGTGACCGGATTGGTGTAGGGGTCGATGTATACCGGGTAGGTGGTGTCGGGGTCGCTGAGCATGTCCGCGTCCGGGGTCAGCGTCACGGTTTTGCTGGTGGCGGTCATGGCGACTGGCTCGGTGTCGGCTTCCGGACCGGGGCCGTCCACTGAGGACGTCCCGTCGGTCACCGGTCCGCCAGGCTTGGCCGGAGAAGTGGAGGAGTCCCACATCAGCGGCCGCGGGGTGGTGTAGGCCAGGTTCCCCTCGGCGGTGGTCGCCCTCATCGTGTCGGAGTCGGTGGTGGCCAGCGTCAGGTCGTGGGCATCGACCGCCAGCCTGAGTTGCTGCAGTTGAGGGTTGGCCGCGGCGTCCGCGTCATGAACCACAAGGACGTCACTGAATCCGCCCTGGTCGGTCACGGAAACCGACAGGTCGACGCCGAGCAGTACCGAGGGGTAGAACGCGGTGTCGTCGTCGACGGTCGGTGCGGGCAGCTTGAAGGGCAGGGTCAGAGCCATGCTGGGTCCGTCAGCGTGGGTGAGGGTAACCAGTGGGCCGTCTCCCCCGCCCGAGAGGGTCACTGCGTTCGGCGTGGCCCTGGGGGTGTAACCGCCGTGGCCGTTGGCGACCAGTGTGGAGTCCACCGGTGCCCATACGCCGTCTTTGAAGACGCGGGTGGGCAGTGCGCTGGTGGTGTTGGTGAAGGTGCCGTCCGGCAGTGCTTCGGTCGTGGAGACCTCGGTGGTCAGTGCGTCGACGGGGACGTTCTTTCCGGTCGAGAGGGCCTCGGCCCGGGCCGCGAGGAGCGGGTCCGACGGGGCGGGTGCGGAGTCGTCGGCCACGGCAGGAAGCTGGGGGAGGGCTACAACCAGGCCCAGTACGGTGGCGATCAGGGCCAATTTGCCGCCCGCGACGGCGCGTCTGCGGCGGTTGCGTATCGGAGGTCTCAACACCGGTCGGGCTTCCTTCGGTTCGCGGGGCAGCGGGATGGGGAAGCCCGTGTGCCACAGAGGTCTGTGAAGTGATCAATTTCGACACAGAACCTACACAGGTTCCGTCATGAACATGCATGGCCTTCCCATGGAAATGGCAAAGGGTCTTGAGTAGCGATCATGGCCATACCTAGCCTCCACACGATCACTTACCTGTGGTCTTGCTGCATGACCGCTCCTCAAGAGGGGCGTCTCGTTGGGGGTTTACACGTGAGTGGCAGACGGCGCTGGTTCGCGAGCACGTGGCACCGGAGATTCTTCGGTGGTCTGGGGCTGTGGATCATTCCGGTGGCTCTGTTCGCACTGCTGCTCCCGGTAGCGATCGCTTCAGGGTTCGGCATGCCGGGGTTCCTGGCCGGCCATTCCGACGACGGCTTCGGCCATCACGGTGGCTTCTCGTTCGACGGCAAGGCGTGGCGGCCCAAGAAGCTTCCCGCTACGAAAGCCGTAGGGGCACACCTCCTGCAGCCCAAGACACCCAAGCACCACCCCAAGGGCTACAAAGCACTGGGCGCGTACCGCGCGCAAACGGCCCACTGGCCCAAGGCGGGCACCGCCGTTGTCGACTTCACTCCCCAGGCCAAGTCCAAGCCGGTCAAGGCGGGTTCACTTCCCGTGTGGGTCGCGGATGCCGACACGAAGCCCGAGGTCGACTCCGTCCGGGTGCAGGCCGCATCGCACACCCAGACACTGCGCACCGGTGCCAACGGCATGCTCCTGGGCATCACCCCCGCCGGCACGACGACTGCCGGGAACCGGCTCAAGGTGGTCATCGACTACTCGGCGATCGCTCGCCAGTACGGCGGCGGTTACGGCTCCCGGCTGCAGCTGGTGCAGCTGCCCGGCTGCGCGCTGACGACCCCGCAGAAGCCGGAATGCCAGAAGGCCACCCCGCTGAAGTTCACCAACCGGGCCGCCGCTGAGCAACTGACGGCTACCGTCACCCTGGCCTCCGCTTCCGGCGACGACGACATGGCCGATCCCAAGGCGACTGACAGCACGACCAGTGCGACTCCGTCGGCGAGCGTCAACACCTCGCCGTCGCAGCCTGCCAGAACCGACGCCGCCACGCCGGACGCCGGTACGGAATCCCCGAAACCCGACCAGAGCACCGCATCCGCTAAGCCGTCCGAGAGCACGAGCGGGCCCTCGGCGATGTCAGAGCGCACCGCACCGCTGAGTGCCGTCGGCACCGCCAGCACCACGGCGCTCGCTGTGACGTCCGGTACCTCAGGCTCACAAGGTGATTACGGGGCGACGCAGTTGTCGGCCGCCGGTACCTGGCAAGCGTCAGCCACCGGCTCCTTCACCTACTCTTACCCGATCTCCGTGCCCGCTGCGATCGGCGGAAATGCGCCTTCCGTGGGCCTGGGCTACGACTCCCAGTCCGTCGACGGCGAGACCACTGCCCGTAACTCCCAGGCTTCCTGGGTTGGCGACGGCTGGAGCTATCAGGTCGGCTACGTCGAGCGGCGTTACCGCAGCTGCAGCTCACTGCTCGACTCCGACGGCAAGAAACTCGTCAAGGGCTCGGCGGACGAATGCTGGGGCGGGGACAACGCCACGCTCTCCTTCGGCTCCCACTCCGGTGTGCTGGTGCCCGACGGCGTTGACCCGAGCGTGGCTGGTGAGATCCGCCAATGGCGCATCCAGGGTGACGACGGCACGGTTGTCCAGGAACTGTCCGGCGCGGCCAACGGGCTGCACGACGGCGTCTACTACCGGGTCCTGACCACGGACGGCACGGCTGCCTATTTCGGTGCCGATCACTCACCCAAGGATCCCGGCACCAGCGTCGCTCTGCCTGCCGATCCAGCCGACGCTTCCACTCACTCTGCCTGGGGCGTCCCTGTTCTGCACCCGCGCTCCACGGACCCCTGCCACGACGATGCCAGGGGCAAGGCGTCGCAGTGCGACAAGCCCGAAGGATGGCGCTGGAACCTCGACTTCGTTGTGGCGCCGGACGGTTTTGTGCAGCGCTACGACTACACCACCGAGTCCAACTACTACGACCTCGGCGGCGGCCAGGCGGCTGCGACCGACGACCCTGACGACACCGGCTCCCTCACCTCCTACACGCGCGGCGGCGCGCTGACGCTGATCTCGTACGGCTACACGCTCGATGACGAGCAGGCCGGCCGCACACCGGCCGCCGAGGTGGACTTCGGGCTGGCCCAGCGCTGTCAGACCACCACTACGTTCACCGACTGCTCGGCGGACCACCTCAAGGACAGCACGGCCACGCACTGGCCGGACACGCCGTGGGACCTGCACTGCGATTCCACGGACAAGACCAAGTTGCCCGACGGCGCGACCACTGTCCCCGACGACGTCTGCATCACTGCCGGACCCAGCTTCTGGACCACGGCCCGTCTGGACTCCATCACCACCAAGGTCCACGTCAAGGCCACCGACCAGCTCACCGCGGTCGACACCTACAAACTGGGCCAGGTCTACTCGGACGCGGGCGGCACCGTCGACCCGGTCACGGGCACCACAGTGGACCCCAAGGACGCTGGAATGCTGCAGGCCGTGATGTGGCTGCAGTCCCTCCGTCACACAGGCAAGGGCACCTACGACAACGGCAACAGCGACATCGCGCTGAACCAGGTGTCGTTCACCGGAACCGAGATCGACAACAGGGTCAACGACGACTCCCCATCCGCACCCCCGCTGTACCGGCCACGAATCTCCAGCATTCAGACGGAGACCGGCGAGTCGATAGCTGTCGAGTACAACTCCGCCCCGTGCGCAGGCAAGACGCTCTCGATCTCGCACGCCGACAGCAACACCGAGTCCTGCTACCCCGTCTATTGGACCGTGCCCGGCGCCTCCAAACCGATCGCCGACTGGTTCAACAAGGCTACGGTCAACAGTGTCGTCACATCCGACCTGACGATCGCCGGCCAGTACAAGCCCGATGCCCAGAACAATCCGGCCGGCTCCGAAGCTCAGATATCCCACTACAGCTACTCGAGTCCGGCCTGGCACCGGGACGACGACGCACTCACCGACGACCAGTACCGCACCTGGGACCAGTTCCGCGGATTCCGCACCGTCACCGTCCAGACCGGGCAGGACCCGGAACCAGTCACCCAGCAGACCACCACTTATCTGCAGGGCATGGACGGCGACTACAGAGCGGACGGCACCCGCCGTTCCGTCACCGTCGACGCCAAGGTCGGCGGCAACACGGTGCTGAGCATCACCGATGCTGATCAACTAGCCGGAACCAACTTCCAGGACACCAGCTACACACAGGCCGGCGGCACGATCGACGCGGTCAGCATCAACGGCCCGTTCACCTTCAGCACCACGGCCTCCTCCGCCCAGACACCCTGGACGGCCTGGACTCAGGACGACAACCCTGGCGGGACGAAGCCCGACCCTTCCACTCTGCCTGACCTCACCGCCCACCGCATCAAGTCCAGCAGCAGCCTGCAGTACACGCTCCTCGCCAACGGCACGTGGCGGCACACCACGAACGACACCACCTACGACAGCCAGGGACGGCTGTCCACCGTCAACGCGCACGGTGACGGCGTCGACCCCAAGCAGGAGAAGTGCGCGACCACGGCCTACGCCGACCCGCCCTCGTCGAACACGATGATGCTTTCCTACCCCGACCGGGTCACCTCGGTAGTGGGTGACTGCTCCACCGCGGCAAGCGCGAGCAGCCTCCTGACGGACAAGAAGATTTATTACCTCGGTGACGGTACCCCCAGCAGCCTGGGTACCTTCGGGAAGGTTTCCGCCTCCGGCGAGTCAACCGCGACGCAGACGGCCACCAGCTACACCGGCACGACCGAGAACTGGCTGACCACCTCGGCCATGACCTACGACGGCGCTGGCCGAGTCACCGACGCCTACGACGCCACCGGACAGAAGACGCACACCGACTTCAGCCCTGCCTGGAGCACCTCCGGCGGTAACACCAACGCCCTTGGCGAGAACTCCACGAACAGCAAGGGCTGGAAGGTCACCTCCACGCTCGACGCCCTGCGCGGGGCCACCCTGGAGAGCGTCGACGCCAACGGCCGCAAGACCGACATGACCTACGACGCGCTCGGCCGGCGCACCGCGGTGTGGCTCCCTGGCCGGGACAAGGCCGGCAGCCAGAGCGCGGACCGCACCTTCGCGTACTCCATCAACCCCGGCGCCGTCCCCGCGCCGGGCGACACCATCACCCAACCGGGCGCGCCGACGTCCGTCACGTCGAAGTCACTGCGGGACGACGGCACGTACGCGACCTCCGTCACGATCTACGACGGCATGCTCCAGCCCCGTCAGACTCAGGCCACCGCCATGGGCGACTCCAACTCCGGCCGCGTCATCTCCGACACCTTCTACGACTCCCACGGCTGGCAGGCATCCTCCTACGCGCCCTACTCGGAGCCGACCACCTTCCCCTCGACCACGCTGTACGCAGCGAACGAGAACCAGATTCCCTCGGAGACCACCACCACCTACGACGGTGAGGGCCGGACCCTGAAGGAGACCCTCTGGCACCAGGCCGTTGAGCAGTGGCACACCTCCACCAATTACCCGGGCGTCGACGAGGTCGACACCACAGCACCGGCCGGAGGCCGCTCCACCGCCTCCTTCACCAACGCAGTAGGCCAGACCACCAGCACGGTCGTGAAGAACACCGGCTCCACCGTCACGCTGACCGGCGGCTCGGTCATCCCCTCGGGCACGTCCCTCACCTCTGACAGCGTGCGCCTGACGATGCAGTCCGACGGCAACCTCGTCCTGTCCGCTCTCTCGACCGGCGCGACCATCTGGTCCTCCGGCACCTCCGGCCACGCCGGTGCCTGGGCCAAGTTCGGCACCGACGGCAACCTGGTCATCTACAGCACGGCCGCGGCCCAGCTGTGGACCACCGGCCTGACCGCCACCACCGGCGCCACCTTCCAGGTCCGTAACGACTCCACCGCGGCCGTCGTCGCCTCCAACGGCACCACCATGCTGTGGAAGCAGGGCACCGCAGGCGCCGTCGCCGCCGCGGACGCCACCACCAAGTACACCTACACCCCCGCCGGCCAGGTCGACACGATCAAGGACAACGCGGGCAACGCCTGGTCCTACACCTACAATCTGCTCGGCCAGAAACTGACCCAGACCGACCCGAACACCGGCAAGACCACGTTCGACAAGTACGACATCGCCGGCAACCTGCTGCAGACCACCGACTCCCGCGGCCAGGCGATGTCCTTCACCTACGACTGGGACAACCGCCCCACCGCCGAGTACGCCGCCGCTTGGTCGTCCGCCCCCGATCAGTCCAAACTGCTGGTCTCCCACGTGTACGACACGCTGCAGAAGGGCTACCCGACCTCAGCCACCCGCTACGTCGGCGGCGCCTCAGGAACCGCCTACACCCAAGCCGTCACCGACTACAACACGGCCTACCAGCCGCTGGGCACCACACTGACCGTCCCGTCGTCCGACGGCTTCGCCGCCGCAGGGCAGACCAGCGCACCCACCTCCGGCAGCGTCACCTACAGCTCGACCAACCGCTACACCGACACCGCCGGCCTACTGTCCACCACGCACTTCCAGGCCGACGGCAACCTACCGGCCGAGGACATCGACTACGGATACACCCAGCAGGGCAACCTCGACGGCATCGGCGGCTTCATCAACTCCGCCAACACCCCCGCGTACCTCGACACCGCCGTACACGATGCATTCGGACGCGTACTCCAGGCCGACTACGGCCGTAGCGGCAAAGAACTGGCGACCTTTGCCCAGTACGACGCAACCACCGGACGCGTCACCCAGACCAGCAGCATGCTGCAGACGTCCACGACTGCTCTGGACGTCACCAACCTGCGCTACAACCAGGCCGGTGAACTCACCGCCGCCGACGACCTGCAGGACAACACCAGCCACGACACTCAGTGCTTCACCTACGACTCCTTCCAGCGGCTGACCGCCGCCTGGACGGACACCGCTAGCATCACCAACTCCGGCGCGGCCACACCCGGAGCGGTCGGTGGGTGCACTACCGCACGGGTACAGACCAGCACCACGTCCCCCATCAAGACCACCACCGTCGGTGGCCCCGCCCCTTACTGGCAGACCTACACCTACGACCAACTCGGCGACCGCACCGGCACCGTCAACCACGATGCGACCGGCAACGCCCTCAACGACACGACACAGGCCATCACCTATCCCGGCACCAACGGCACGGCGCCCGCCACCCTTCCCGACCAGGCAGGAACGGCCACCCTCACCAACCCGGCCGGTACAGCGACCATCGCCTCGACCTACACCGACCCGGCATACGGCAACGTGAACGCTGGCGACACCATCAATCGCAAGGTGACCACCACCGGCCCGTTGACCAGCTCCTTTACGATTACCGGCGGCGTCAAGCGATGCGTTGACGACGCAGGCGGCTCCACCACGGCCGGGGCCAAGGTACAGGTCAACACCTGCAACGGTGCTACCAGCGAGAACTGGACGATCGGCTCCGACGGCACCGTGAAGGTCCTCGGCATGTGCCTGGACACCACCGGCAACGCCACCACCAGCGGCACCCTCGTGGTGATCGACACCTGCAAGACCGACGCCACCCAGAAGTGGAAGGTCACCACCACCGGCACCCTGGTCAGCGCCGCCAACACGGCGATGTGCCTGACCGACCCGGCCGCCTCCGCCACCACCGGCACCCAGCTGACCCTCACCACCTGCGGCGGCACCGGCCAGACCTGGACCAACGCCGCCACCGGCGCCATCCCCGCAGGCCAGAGCCAGACCTTCACCTACGACGCCGAGGGCCGCACCGCCACCGTCGCCACCACCTCCGGCAGCCACACCAACACCAGCAAGTACCTCTACGACGCCCAGGGCGGTGTCCTCGAGCAGACCGCCGCGGTCGACGGGCTCGACAAGACCCGCGTCCTCTACCTCTTCGGCGGCGCAGAGCAGATCACCCTCAACGTCTCCGCCAAGACCTGGACCGGCCTGCGCAACATCACCGGCCCCGACGGCACCACCGTCACCCGCTCCAGCACCGGCACCGTCACCTACCAGGTCGCCAACGGCCAGGGCACCGCCGTCACCGCGGTTGACGCCTCCACTCTGGCGGTCACCCGTCGCTCCTTCGACCCCTTCGGCAACCCTCGCGGTACCAAGCCCAGCACATGGGTCGCTGCGGACGAGAACCACAGCTTCCTCGGCCAGCCCGCCGACCCCGTGACAGGCCTCGACCTCCTTGGCGTCCGCAACTACGACCCCATGCTGGGCCGCTTCCTCAGCCCCGACCCGGTCTTCGAGGCCGGCGACCCCAACCAGATGGGCGGCTACACCTACGCCGGCGACAACCCAGCCAGCGCATCCGACCCGAGCGGCCTGATGCTGGCCATGGACGGCGTCGGAGGAGGCTGTAAATCGGATTGCGCTGCGGCCAACGACAAGGCCGCCGGGGTCACCACCACGTCCAGTGGTAAGCACAAGCACCACAGCAGCGGAGGCTGCTCGGGCTTCTGGGGATGCGCAGGACACTACTTCAAGAAAGCCCTCCCGGTCGCCGAGAAGGTCGCGACCGTGGTTGCGGTCGTCGCCGTGGTCGTGGTGGTGGTTGTAGCGGTCGCCGCGTGCACCGAGACTGTAGTCGCAGCCCCCGCGTGCGTCATGGCGGCAGGCGAAGCAATCGGAGCGGTCGGTGGATTGGCCGGTGGCGCGGACTGTATGGCCATGGGCTGCGGTGGAGGCGAATCCCTAGGCGGAGAGGAAGCCGACTCACCACCCGCAGCAGGCGGTGCCGGTGAGGCCGGCGAGGCTCCGAAGGCTTCCGCCGACGCCGCACCGCACGAGGCAGGAAGCGGCTCGGGCGATGCCGCGGCCGCGTCGGGCGCGGGCAAGGAATCAACCAAGGACTCCGCAGGTACCAATGCCGCGGCACCCAAGAAGGCCAACTCCCAAGACGAGGCGACGTCCTCGAGCAGGGCCGCAGCCGCCCCGGACGAACCCAGCATTGGCAACTCAGGAACCACGGCCGAAAGTGCTGGCAGGGGCGACCACGAGCAGTGCAGCTTCTCGCCCGAGACACCCGTCCTCATGGCAGGCGGCAAAACCAAGGCCATCGGCAAGATCAAGACTGGTGACAAGGTCGAGGCGGCTAATCCCAAGACGGGAAAGCACCAGGGCGCACGCATAGTTCAGTACGTCTGGATCAACCACGACAAGGATCTGCTCGACGTCACCGTTCGGGACAAGCACGGCCACACTGCGACTCTCCACACCACTGCTAACCACCCGTTCTGGGACGACACCACCCACACCTGGAAATCGGCTGGCGAACTTCGTCACGGCGATGCCCTCAACGCGACTGACAACGGCCACGCATACGTCGTATCCACTCGGCTCACGCCCGGTACTGCGAACCGCTGGAACCTCACGGTCCAGGAACTCCACACGTACTATGTACTGGCCGGTAGCACGCCGATCTTGGTCCACAATACTAGTTGCAGTATCGTCGATACGAACGGAAATGCAATTGCAAAGCCGGATGCCTTGGGTTCCCGCCTACTTCAGCATGCGAACACAGCAGCAGCCGAGTGGGATAGTGGCACAATTGGATATTCGGCAAAGGATCTCGCGCGGATTGCACGAAGGCCCAGTCGGGCTAACACCATCAAGGGAAATATCCTCGATGCTCGTGTGAAGGATCTCGCCGATGCCGATCCATCGCTCGGTGATCTATTCTCCACTCCGAATGGCATGCCCGGCCCGGACTGGATCAATACCGGTACGAGCGTCCCAGGTATTGGCTGGTATGATCTGACCACTCCGCGCATGTGGGGTCAGCATGTCTTTGACTATGGTCCGAGATATGGCCCAGGGGTTGGAATCCTTTGGCAGTGATGCCGGGCTTCCCTATTTGACAAAGTCAGCTGGCTCCGGAAGGTGTCAAGATCCTGGGCGCTCGCCCCACGAGTGCCCAGGCCCACCTGGCCGAAGAGCCTTTGCGAGCGGATTGCGGAGTGTGAGTTCATGAGCAACATTGTCAAGTTCTTCGTTGCAACGAACGATGGAGCGATTGACTCCCTTCGCATCGGCCCTGACTCGTCATTGGATAGCATTACCTTTGGGAATTTCGACGCCGAAGAGGCTATTTTGGATTGGGAGTCCCGCCTTAGTGGAGTCCCATTCGAATCACTAGTGGAGAGCGATTTGCCCGAGGTGGTCGAGGAGAGTGACGAGGGGGCGCTGGTTCTGAGGCTTTCGGAGTCGCTTGTAGATTCCCTTGGTCGGGCTTCTGCATCCCAGATCCTAGATTTGGCTTCTTGGTGGGCAAGCGAAGAAAAGGCAGGGAAAATCGAACCTGCTATCGCTGCCGGTATCTTGCAGGGGCTTGTCGAATTGATCCGGGAAGAACGAAGGTCTGGCATGTTCGTGTATTGCTGGACGAGTTAGTGCAACTGCGGTGAAGCGGCCCCATCAGAACGTTTTCGATGGGGCCGCTGGGGTGTTTGACGGCAGTAGTTGACGGCAACATCAGTGGACGGGTGCTGCACGAGCGGGGGGTTCGTCGCCGTCGTCGGGTCGGACGGCAGGGTCGGCGGGGTGCCGGAGGGCGTTGCCGAGGAGGTCGATGGCGTCGCGCTGAAGGCGGAGTCGGACGTGGGCGTACACGGTCGCGGTCACCCCGATGTGCGCATGACCGAGGAGCTCCTTGATCACGACGAGTTCGACGCCTTGCTCCAGGAGGAGGGTTGCCGCCGAGTGCCGGAGATCGTGAAACCTGATGCGTCGCAGGGCAGCTCGGCGGAGTAGGGCGTTGAAGTGCCGGGTCAGGGTGCTGCCCTCGATGGGGTTGCCGTCGGGCCGGGTGAAGACGTAGCCGCTGGCCTTCCAGCCCGTCCCTGCAGCCTGGCGCTCCCGGGCCTGCCGTTCGCGGTGTTGTTTGAGGGAGCGCAGGCACTCGGTGGGCAGCGCGATGCGCCGTTCGGGGCTGTGGGTCTTGGTGGGCAGGGCAGTGAGGCCGGCGGAGTTGGTGCGCTGGAGGGTGCGGCAGATGCTGGCGGTCGCGCCTGCGAGGTCGAGGTCTTCCCAGCGCAGGCCGAGGAGTTCGCCCTTGCGCAGTCCGGTGCGCAGGGCGAGTTCGAACAGTGCGCTGAGCCGGTGACCGTCGACGGCCATGAGGAAGGTACGCGCTTCCTCGCCGGTGAGGGGTTCGAAGCGGCGAGGTCGGGGTGTGCCCATGCGGACGTTGCGGGCGACGTTGCGCGGGATCTCCTCCTCGCGGACGGCGTGCTCCAGGGCAGATTTGAGGACGGAGTGCACGTAGGCCAGCGTCAGCGGTGAGAGTCGCTTGCGGCAGCACGTTCCGGCGGCGCAGCACTGGGGCTGGTCGCGGTTGGTGTCGAGGCCGCGTGCGCAGCACTGGCAGGTGGTGCGGAGCTGGTCGAGCCAGGTGCGGACGTCCTTGGCGGTGAGCTTGGCAAGCTTCTTCCGGCCCAGGCCGGGGATGACGTACAAGCGGACGCAGGCGGTGTATCGGGTGTGGGTGTTCTCGCGGAGCCGGTGGACGGCAACGGTCTCCAGCCAGTACGTGAGGAACGCCGCGACGCTGCCCTGTGCCGAGGGGGCGGCAATGCCGCGGTTGCTGGTGGCGACCTTCTCGGTCAGCAGGGCGAGCGCCTCCTTCCGGGTGGTGCCGTAGACGTGGATGCGCTTGCGGGTGTCGCCTGCGGCGAGGACGTATCCGGCGGCTTCCCAGCGGCCGTCTTTGCGCTGGTAGACGGTGCCGTCGCCGTTGGCGCGGACCCTGCGCGAGCCGGTGCTGGTGGAGGTGGGGTTGGTGTCGGGGTTGGTCATCAGGCTGCCTGTTCGAGTTGGTGGTGGACGAGGGCGGTGAGGGCGTGGGTGGGGATGCGGCGGGCGCGGCCGATGGTGATGGAGGCGAGTTGCCGGGTGCGGATGAGGTCGTAGACGGTGGAGCGGCTGATCTTCAGTCGGGCCATGACCTCCGGGACGGTCAGGAGTTCGGCGTCGGCGGTCACCCGGTCACCTCCGCCGGGGTAGCGGCGGTCAGCGGGTCAGTGGAGTGACCGGCCCGGTCACTCGCGCGTCGCGCCTTCCGTGGATGCGCTGCCTGGCCGGTCCGGGGCTTCGATACAGCGGCCAGGAGGTCGGAGAGGTGGGCGAGTTCGGGCAGGAGGCCGCTTTCCGCGCCGACGCCCAGCTCGACCGGGTGGCGCAGACTGCGGCGTCGCACGGCTATTCCGCGGCCGACATCAATCAGATCTACAACCACCTGTTCGTCGAATCGCATCAGCTCGACGCGGGAATGCTGCGATTCGACGCCAATCCGCGTATCGCCAGGGCCTGGGAACGCCTCCAGAACGGAAATCCGCATCCCAGCGATTTCGATCTGCTCGCGCATGAACTGTACGAGTCGAACTGGATGCGTCAGCACGGCGACCGTAACTATCGCCGCGCCCATCAGGCGACCTTGGACGCTGGCCACACCTGGGACGAACATGCGCCCGCGGCGGACGGCATAGGGTTCAGGTGATCAAATCCGTGGCGCGAGCGAACTGGTGGGAATCTCCGTGACAGCATCACTGACGTGCAGGAAGATCCGATCTCTCGAAGCTGGATTCGTCTACGCCTGGGAAACTGCAGAAGGTGTCACCGGGCCGAAGCACATCCTCAGTGGAATGCCAAGAGGCCGTCCTGCTCGAGTGGCTGGACAACCCGGACAACTTGATTCCCGTCCAGGTTTTCGTAGTAGAGGTTCGCCGTCACGGTGGCGAGTGCGTCGAGCTTGCCCTGCAGCTCGGTCGCCCTGGTGGTGGCATCGCGGAGCCTTTTGCGCAAGTCAGCGATTGTTTCGTCGCGTTGGACTTCTCCGGGCGTACGGAGCACAGGGCGGGCGACTGGGCGTTCCACTCGTCCAGGATCGCCTCGGCCCGGTGGACGGTGGCGTGGCTGACTTTCGCCTCGCGTGCCAGGTTCCCCTTGGTCAGCGCTCCGTCGGTGTGCAGCGGCTCGCCGGCCAGCAGTCGGGCCATGGCCTCGCGGAGCTTCGGCCGTGGGGGCGTTCCACAGACAGTGGTTGACCGTGCCCAGGTGTAGATCGGTGGGATTACTCCAGCCACGGTCCCGATGCGGGCAGGGCGGCGATGCGGCCCTGCCCTTGGGCGGACGTCTTCTTCAGCTGGACCGGCATCAGGCGTTCTCCTTCATCTTGTCGAATCACGCGCACCTACTGGTAGGCGCCACGTCACCACCCGAGGTCGCCGCGGCCAAGAAGCTGGTCTCCCTTCTGCAGGCCCGCCGGGCCGGGAAGGTCATCGCGGTCGGTCCCGGGTCAGGTGTGGCCGGCGCCGCGTCATCGGCGGTGGTGGTCGCCCTCCAGGGCCGCGGCTGGCACGGCACCAGGCCGAGCTCGCGCATCAGCGCGCGGACCAGTTCCGCTCCGGCCTGCACGTTCATCCGCTGCAGCGCGGCGTGGACACGTCGGTAGCCGTAGGTCTCGTGTGAGTCGGAGAAGACCTGGAGGATGACGGCCCTCAGTTCCGCGCGGCGCTTCGCGGTGGCCGACAGCGGCCTCGATCTCCAGTGGTAGAAGCCCGACGTGGATACTCCCGCCCAAGTGCACATCTGCTGCACGGGAAAGTTGCCGGCCTCGCCGTCGATGAACTCGTACTTCTCCGTCACCGGTATTCCTGGGCGAAGAAGGCCACCGCTTTTCCCAGGAACTCGGTCTTCATCCGGAGTTCCCGGTTCTCGCGTTCCAGTTCGCGCAGGCGGGCGCGTTCGCTGATGTTCAGAGCAGGCTCCTCTCCGGCGTGCTCCTGCCGGTACCGGCTGACCCAGGTGCCCAGTGTCGCAGGCGCGCATCGGATCCCCGTAGGGCCAGGTGACTTCGATCTGCCCAGGTGCGCCTTCGGTCTTGATGGCTTCGACGGGTGCGTCGGCCTGGTGGAGGGCGTGCTGGAGGTCGTGGAGGAATGCGGTGAGGGCTGGGGGGTGGTCGAGGGCGTAGTCGAGGTTGTGGGGTGAGACGGGTACCAGGTTGTGGTAGCCGTTGTGGTGGATGCGGTGCGGGTTGCCGCGGTAGAGGAGGAACTCGCTCTCGATGCCGACCCGGGCTTGAAAGCCGAAGTCGGCGAGGTGGGCGATCTGCCGGCGGAGCATCTGGCGGGGCGCGACTTCGATGGGGGTGCCGTTGTGGTGGTGTGCGTCGGCGAGGAGGAGTGCGGTGTGGGGAAGGTAGCTGAGGCGTCGGATGGTGGTCGGGTCGGGGACGGCGGTGAGGTCGCCGTAGCCGTCGTGCCAGCCGGTGAGCCTAAACCCGTTGAGGGGGGTCATGTGGGCGTCGGAGGCCAGGATGTAGGCGCACATCTCGGCACCCGACTGCATCCGTGTGAGGAAGTGGGAGGCGTCGAAGGTCTTGCCCTTGAGACGGCCCATCAGGTGCGGGACGCCGAGCATGATCGTTTTGATGTCATGGGCCCGGACGAACTCGTCGAGCCGGTCTCGGGTCAGCGGCCGGCTGGCGGCGGCGGTGTTGGTCGGGTCGGTCATCAGAGCACGTCCTGGGCGAGAGCGACGTTCTGCGCGGCAGTACCGAGTGACGGAACCTTGTAGTCCCGCCTGCCCTTGGTGATCCAGGTGAGCCAGGCCAGGAGCAGGACCACGGCGAGCGCTGCGCCTGCGTAGTTGAAGGATTCGGCGGTGATCGGGGAGGCCTGGGGGAGGCAGAACACGACGGTCAGCACGATGACGTAGAGGACAGAGACGAGGCCGAGGGGGCGGCTGAAGACGCCGAGGTGCCAGGGGCCGGGCTGGAAGCGGCGGCCGGCGCGGAGGCGGAGGTAGACGGGGATGGCGTAGGCGGGGGTGATCCCGATGACGTTGATCGCGGTCACCGCGGCATACGCGGTCGGCGAGTACAGGCTCGGCAGGGCGAGGAGCAGGGCGGCACTGACGGACAGCCAGACGGCGGCGATGGGGGTGCGGGTGCGGTGGCTGACTCGCCGCCATGTCGTCGAGAACGGGAGGGCGCCGTCGCGGGAGAACGCGTAGACCATGCGGGAGGCGGCGGCAGTCTCGGCGTTGCCGCAGAACAACTGCGCGATGATCACGACGAGGAGCAGTCCCTTGGCCGTGCCGGTGCCGAGGACGTCGATGAAGATCTGTGCCGGGGGCACTCCGGTGGCGGTGGTGAGGGTGGTGTCGTAGTTCTGGATGGCGAAGAGCAGTCCGGCGAGGAGGACGAAGCCGGCGGCCCAGGACCAGGCGATGGAGCGGACGATGCCGCGGGGCGCCGCTATCTGCGCCTGGGTGGTCTCTTCGGAGAGGTGGGAGGAGGCGTCGTAGCCGCAGAACGTGTAGGCGGCGAGGAGGCAGCCGAGGGCTGCGACGTAGACGGGGTGGGTGAAGCCGGTGCCGTTGTTGTAGTGCCCGAACACGAACGACGCGGACTGGTGTTGGGCGGGGGCGAGGGTGAGGGTTCCGACGATCAGTGCGACGCCGGCGAGCTGCCACCATACGGAGATGCTGTTCAGCACGTTGACGAGGCGGACTCCGGCGGCGTTGAGGGTGCCGTGCAGGACCAGGATGCCGGCGAAGATCAGGATGGTGGTTTCGGGTGTGGGGGTGAGGCCCCATTGGAGGCTGGCGAACGCGCTGACGAACAGGGCGCAGCCGTAGTCGATGCCGGCGATGGCGCCGAGCAGGCCCAGGAGGTTGAGCCAGCCGGTGACCCAGGCCCAGCGGGGTCCGCCGAGGCGGTGGGCCATGTAGTAGAGGCCGCCGGAGGTGGGGTAGGCGGAGGTCACCTCGGCCAGACACATTCCTAACAGGAGGGTCATGGCGCCGATGCCGATCCAGCCCCAGATCATGATGGCGGGGCCGCCGGTGTTCAGGCCGTAGCCGAAGAGGGTCATGCGCCGGCCAGGATGCAGATCACGCTGAAGCTGATCGCGAAGTTCCCGAATACTCCCATTCGGCGGGCCAGTTCGGGCTGGTAGCCGTGTGCGCGCAGGGCGGCTTCATCGTCGAGGCGGGCATGGGCAGCTTTTCTTGCAGACAACGGACAAATCCTTTACTGGTAAGGGGTTCTATTTGGTGACGGGAGGTGTGGTGGTGTGGGCTCTGGAGAGCCGGACGGTTTCGACAGGGAGCTGGATCCCGCGGGCGTGCCGGACAGGGGCGGGCATGGTCAGCGGTGGTTGAGGGCTCTGTTGCGGGCGGAGCGGAAGTCGTCCATCCACCAGTCGGGGTTCGTGCCGACGTGCGCCCAGGGGGCGGGGGTGGCGTAGGGGCCGATCGTGGTGAACACGTCGGCGGCATAGCCCACGCCGGTAGCTGTAGCGGCATGTGCGAGATGGTTCAGATCCGTGAGGGAACGGACGTCAGGGAGTTGCTGCTGGTGGCCAGCCGCAGCTGGCTGCATGGTCGGGGTGGGGGCGTTGAACCACCACTCGAGCCCTCGCCGCGCGTAATGCGCTTTCTCCTCGGTTGCCCAGAAGGCGATCACGCTCGCGGAACGGCCGTGTGCGATGGAGCGCCGGTAGTGGTCCACGAACGCATACAAGGGCAGCAGCGTCACCGCGGCGCCTTCGGGTGCGGTGCTGGCCACCCACAGGGCGAAGTCCAGGTCGCCTGTTCCGCGGGCCTGCAGAACCTGCAGGGTCCGGTGGTAGGCCTCACGGTTGTAGGGGTCCCGGGCGTGCACCCAGTTCAGCAGCGTCCACGGTCCCGGGGGCAGGAAACGATCACGGTGTTCGACCCAGTTCAGTGGATCGTGCGGCCACGATCGGTCCACGTCGGTCTGCGCCAGAGCAAGAAGACAGACACCCGGGACCGGGTCTGCCGGCCACAGGCTTGCCGCGGTCCGGCACGCCTGATTCGCCGCGTATGTGGCGCGGCGCAAGTCATCGCCCCGCATACCGTCGCGGAAGGCGTGCATGGCCCGCTGGGTGAGTACGCGGGCCCACATCATCATCGCGTTGGCGTTGTCGGGTTCCTCTTGCCGCCAGGCCTCGATGGCGTGGCTCTGGGCGGCACCCACGGCCAGGACTTGACTGCGCGCGGTGCGCAGCGCCCAGTTCGTGGCGGTCGTGCGGAGGAGTTGTTGCGCTGAAAGCCAGCGGTCCAGCTGCAGGTCTTCCATCGCGAGCCGCAGTTCGTGGTCGCGGCCCGCGGAGTGGACGATCAGATCCGTCACTGCGGTGGGCATCAGCGCGCCTCCGAGTAGACGGGTGCGGATCTGGTCGCCGGTAAGGCGGGGGTGGGTAGGGGGGACATGGTCGGGTGTCCTCAAGAGGGGGTGGTGGAGCCGCCGGGCCGCGTAGAGCGGAAGCCCTGTTTCTTGGGGGAGCCGTAGCAGTTGCGGTCCGTGGCCGATCGGGGGGCATGGTGATGCGTGATGGGGCAGGAGGAGTAGGCGTCGCAGGGAGCTGGTCTACGTGCCGTTCTCGCTGGCGGTGTGCAGGGTTGCGGCCCGGGCTGCCCAGGCCAGCATGCTTTGCCCGCGTAGGGACAGGCCGATTCGATTCCAGTGGAAGAGGACGTGGTAGCTGAGGACCTGTCTCAGGCCGCGGTCGAGTGTCCCGGATTGGACGGCGTCGCTGAGCGCTTGACCCGTGCGGTGGTAGGCGGCTGCCCATTCGGCGACGGGTTCCAGCGGACCGCCGGCGCACATGAGTTCGTCGCTGTCGGCGAGGAGCAGGGGTCGGATCTCCTGGGCGCCGGCGTTGAGCCGGTCTGCTGGAACATCGCTGAGGGCGGAGCGGTGTTCAGTGGTGATGACGCGATGCCAGACGTCTCCCTGCTCGTACCACTCCAGTCCGGCGGCTCGCATCATGATCGTGCAGAGGAGAACGGACAGTTCTCTCGGTCCTACGCCCAGGTCGCCGCGATGTCTCAACTGTTGTGCTTGTCGGCTGTCGACGACGAACAGGCGGTGAGCTGCCGTCATGCTGCTCGGGCCCCCGAACGCCACTGTTTCCGGTTCGTAGATGCCGGGCCACCAGCGTTGCAGGTGTGCGTGGGCGACGAGTTGGTCGAAGCCGTCGTTGAGGCTGAGTTTGAGGCCAGTCGTGGGCTGTAGGTGGAGGCGCAGGCGCCAGCAGGGGTGTTTTCTGGTGTACCACCAGCCGTCGATGGTGCCCGCGTCCTCTGCCTCCCGCAGGAGGGGCAGGACGTGAGTGGTGAAGATGGCGTCGGTGTTCGCCCAGTCGGTGAAGTGGAGGTAGACCTGCCACCAGCCGGTCGTTGCGGTGTGGCGGTCCAGGGCCTGGCGGCCGGCCTGGTCGTAGACCGTGATGGCGTCGGACAGGATCACGGGGTCCATCCGGAACTGGTGAGCGGCGTCGGCGATCGGTAGGCCGCTGAGGACTGCACGGACCGCGCGATGGGTCGGGCTCGGATCGGTCTGGATCAGTTGATCAAGAGACATGCGTCCCATCCGGTGATTGGCGCCTGCTGCGAGGCGAACGTGGTGAGGGCGAGCGCGGTGCCGGCGGCGCCGTTGATCAGGCCCGTCTCCGGGGGTCCGCCGGATTGGGCCTGCGCGGCGAGCGTGGTTCCGAGCCGCTTGGGGAGGACTCGGAGGCGGGGGTCGATAGCGTCGGCGGCTGCACGGACGGCGGTCTGGTAGATACCTGCCCAGCCGTGACACAGGCCGGTGTCGGTGACGCGGGCGAGCTGCACGGGGTCGGTCAGAGCCCGGAACAGGGCATCTTCGTAGAACGCCTGGAGGTCACGAGCCCGCAGAGCGAGTCCGGCGAGTTGCCCGGCGCGCGCGATGCCCGTTGTGCCGTAGCACCAGCTTGGCCTGGCCGGAGCGTTGTGGTGGGGCCGTCCGCGGTCGAGGTCGCGGCGCGAGATGTGCTCGGGCCACCAGGGGCCGGCTGGGCTGTTCTGGCACCAGTCGCCGAGGTGTTCGCAGATGGTCCACATGGCCTCTCGATGGGCCCTGACGGTGATGCCGCGGCGCAGGGCCTGGGCCAGGAGGAGGAGTGGGCCGGTGATGCCGTGTGCGGCGCCGAAGTTTCCGTGCCCGCCGGGGAAGTGAGGGGATTCGCCGCGGGCGGGGTCATGGCTGACCCACCAGCCGGGCAGGCCGCGATCGTCGGGAGCGAGCGGGCGGGTCAGGGTGACGAGGTACTGAAGGATCCGCTCCAGTGCTGTGCCTTCGGGCTCGGTGCGCAGCAAGTATGTCCCCAGGCCGGTGAGGCCGTAGAAGAGGTCGTACTCCCTGAAGGTGGGCAGGTCGCGCTTGCGGACACGGGTGAGCGCTGCGTCGACCCTGCGATGGGCGAGATCGGTGATGTGCTGGTGGAGGGTCTTGCGTGCCGGGTCGTAGAGGTGCTGGAAGGGAGGGGGGACGGTGGTGAGGAGGAAGCCGATGGCGGGGGCACCGAGGAAGAGGCCCGTGGTGTCGGCGGCGGTGAGGGGCCCGGCGGCTGCGGCGGTGATCCATTGGTGGGCGGCCCGCCAGGAGCCGCCGAAGCGGCTGGCCATCTCGGCGTGAAGGAGGCTGATACCGGCGGCGCCGTCGGCAAGGGACTGAGCGGCCCAGGGTTCGTTAGGGGGCGGCGGAGCGGGTGTGGTGAGACGGGCCGTGTACTGCTCCAGGATTGCCGCGGCGGTGGCGGCCGGCGCCGTCACCGGTTCGTCATCCGGTGCGTAAGGGCTGCGGTCCGTGCGAGCCGCAGTGTGACCTCTTCGGCGCTCGGGTTCACGCCCAGGGCTCGGACATGGTGCTGGTGCAGGAGAGTCCGGGCGACGGCAAGCGGGTCCCGGTCTTCGGCCAGAGTGGTCCGGTAGACGCGCAGGGCGACGGCGCGGGTCCGCCATGCTTCGGCGACGTGAGAGCCCCCGGGAAGGGCTGAGAGAGCGGATGTCCCTCCGGGCGCGGTGAGTGCGAGTACCTGGTCCCGCAGAGTGCGGTCCAGTCGTCCTGTGCCCTGGGGGAGCTTGTGTACAAGCCAGTCCTCGGCCCGAGTGGGATCAGGTGCGAGGTGTGTGACGAGGTCGAAGGCGCTGGCTGCGGTGAGGGCCTGCGGGGCGAAGTCGGAGGTGTGCCCTGCGAGGTCGATCTGGGTGAGGGCGGCGGCGGAGTCGGCCGCGAAGACCTGGTGCGCGGCGTCCATGGCCTCTGCGTGGCCGTAGCGCCCGGTCTGCGGTTGATAGGTGGCCAGGACAAGTCCTGACGACAGGCGGAGGGTATGGAGACTGCTCGCCCATGTGTGGGTGTGTTCAGCCGCGGCGCCGTACGTGCCGCGCGGCAGATGCAGCGTGAGGTCGAGGTGCTGGCCGGCGTCGGGGCGGGCCATCTCCCGGTACCGGGTGAACCACCAGGTCGGCGGCAGGTCGCCGAATGCGGCGAGGAGGCAGGGCAGGTGTTGGCTCAGGATTTCGTCGTAGCGCTGCGGGTGGGCATGGAGCTGGGCATGAAGAACGTCGCCGGCGCCGGGAAGACGACGCCCGGTGAAGGCTGACGTGGTCGCGCGCGGTCGGGGTGCGCTGGTGGTCTCGTGCTGGGGGTGGCCGAGGGAGAGCCATATCTCGTGCGCTCGTCCGATCCAGCCGTGGGCGTCGCCGTCCGGTACCTCGCGCAGCTCCAGGCGCTGGGC
>NZ_JBEXHZ010000034.1:0-64100 GCF_040608315.1 Streptomyces sp. NPDC005195 | reverse complement strand
GTGGTCTCCGTCGAGGCGGCCCGGCACGCGATCGGCCGGATCGCCGACATCACCGCCGACAAGCACATGGAAGGCGTCCGCCTCACCCGCTGGATACTCTCCCCGCTCCCCACCTTCCTCCTGTGGCGCCGGATGAAGCTGTGGGAACTGCGCTCCTACGAGCAGGTCATCAAGCTGGAGCAGGAACGGCTGGTCTACCAGGCCCGGCTGCGCTCCCGCTTCGGCCGCGCCTGGCGCCGCAAGGCACCGGTGGAGTCCCTGATGCCGCTGCGCCTCGCGCGCTACGGCGTCCCGCTCGCCGAAACCACCCCCTCGGGCCTGGCCGCCGCGGGCATCGAAGAGCCAGTGAGGCCCGGCATCGACCCAATCCGGGAAGCTCCCCATCTCGCGGCTCCTGAGGCCAGCCCCGTTGCTGGGATCGACGGAGGGGTTGAGCGGCTGGCCCTCTCCACACCGGCGGCTAACGAGCCCACGCCTGTGCCCGCATCCCAGCCGAGCCGCGCCCGGCAGTCGCCCGCCGAGCAGATCGACGCCAACGGCGTGCTCGCCGAGGCTTACCAGACCTGGCGCGCTCACTTCCAGATGGAGCCCACGCCCCGCCAGTTCGCGGGCTTTCTCCGGGACGAGCACGCCATCACCACCGGTGCCGGACACCCGCTATCCGACGAGCAGGTTCACCCCATCCTCGTCATCCTGCAAAAGCGCTATGCCACGTCCGACGAGCCCGCCACGCTCCAGGTCTCCTCACCGGATCCGGTTGAGAATGGGGACGGCGACGTGGAATGGGAAGAGTTCTTCTTCCGAGCTTGGGAGGACTACGGACGGGAGCACGGTTTGTACCCCGACGCCGCGCAACTGGCCGACTACGTCTTCCAGCGCGACGGCATCACCGGTGTTGGCGGCCGGCTGCTCGCGGGCTCTGACATCGAGTCGTTCGTTGACGACTTCTGGAAGCGTGAACTCGGCGACGCCGCGCCGGATCTCAGAGTGTCCCAGGGAGGGGGAGATCTCTCGATCCCGGCGCAGGCCGGTGCCCGGGACGAGCCGGTTGAGACGGCCGGACCGGCTGCGGCGGGTACGCGCCGGCGGGAACTCCGGGTCCCCATCGAACCTGACCCCTCGGACGAGGGAGAGACAGCCGGTGACGGGGAACCGGTGTACAGCCCGGGGGAGCGGGGCGTTCTGACGACGGTCGACCGCTACTACTTCGCGTGGGCCGACTACCTGTCGCAGCACGGGCAGGAGCCCAAAGACCGCCAGCTCTCCACCTTCCTCGCGGAGAAGCACGGCGTCCTCGGACGAGGCGGCCAGGGCGTCAGCCCGAGCACGCTGCGCCGGTACCTGCCCGGCTTCCGCATTTTCGCTGCATGGTCCGCCCTGCGCGAGCACAACCCGGTTCCCACTGCGCAAGACGTCGTACGTGAATGCGCAACTCGTGAGATCTCAGTGCGCAAGTCGCCTGTCACGGCGGAGATGATCGAGGCGGACCTGCTGGACTTCGAGCGTCGCTGGCACGTCCTCGCGCAGCATGAGCGACGGATTTCATCTACTACCTGACCCGGTACAACATCGTTCGAAACGCTAAAGAGTTGCGCATTGTGGCCCTGAGCTGCGGAAATGCGAAATGCCTGCTGTCCTACTGAACGGCTCTCAGGCTGCGAGGGGAACGTACTCGAGCCCCGACGCTCTGGTTGCGCAGTCCCGCGGGCCCGGCCGGATCTGGTGCCAACTTGCGCTCTTCTGGCCTTTCCACGTCTGCGTACTCAGCTCCGAACGCACGCACACCGAGGTCCATGGACTGCGGATTCATACGCGTTGGTTGTTCGGCGTGGCTCCGGAGGATCGCTGTCGCGCTGACGCCTTACCTGTCGCAGAGCCTGAACGCCGAGTGCGTGCGCCTGGCTCGGTGTTGGTGAGGAGTTCGGTGATCAGCTGCTCGGTGTCGATCTCAAGCGTGCAGTCGAGTGTCTGGTTGATGTGTTGTATGCGGGTGATGGCGGTGTGCAGGCCCTGTCGGTTTCCGGCCGCGTGTTCGATGCGCATCCAGTCTCGGTACAGGACCTCTGCCGTGTCGTCGACGTCGAGCCCGGTCCCGACTGCCTGGCGAGCTGCGCTGAGGTTCTGGTGCCGGCCCGGGGGAGTGCGGTAGGCGGCGATGGTGTGCGCGATGTCGATGATCCGCGTGACCATCTCCTGCTGATACGGCTCAGCCCACGGCAGGGGCTTGCCTCCGAACGGTTTGCCTCGCACCAGAGCGAGCGCCCTTTCCAGGTCAGTCACGCCGGCTGCTCCTTGGGGCAGGGCTCGTTCGACGAACTGTAGGAAGCGGGTCCAGTCGCAGCGCACTTCTTCGGAGAGCCGGTAGGGGTCTTCGCCGGAGCGGCGGCGAGGCACGTACCGGCTGCCCATGGGATCGGTGCCCAGGGCGCTGCGCAGGTCCTTGATTCGCGCATTGAGGGTGCTCGTCGACCAGGAGCTGATCGGATCCATGGCGGCGCACAGGACATCCGCGCTTCGGCCCGGACGGAAGAACAACAGCGCGGCAAGCTGCGCCATGCGAAGACCGTGGCCTGTGTTCTCCACACCGTCCACCTCGACTGGCCCCAGCACGCGGATCTCGGGTGCGTGCCGGTCGAGCGTGCGGCTGTCCGTGTCAGGATCCGGGCCCTCCTGGACGGCATGTTCCTCGGCGGTGCCTTGGGCGGCTGGCTGCTGCGTGGCCGGGAGCGGAGGTATCGCGGCGTCAGGGGCTGGCACGGATTTATCACCGGCAGGAGGCAGCGACCCGATGCGTTGCACCAGCTGCGGGCCGGGGGGCTCGGTGCTGGCGGCGAGCAGAGCAGGGAAGATGCCGCCGCTGGCCTCCGCATGTGCCGGCGACGGGTCGACGTGTGCCTCGGTCGCTTTCCCCGCGGGCTTTTCGGGCCGAGGCTGCTCACTGTGGCCGGTCTCATCAGGGACGTTCTGCCAGGGGCCTTCCGGTGGGTTCGCGGGTTGCGTGGACATCAGCAGGGCGGTGGTGATCTGAACGTATGAGGCGTGCTCCAGGCGCTGCATGGTGATGTCCGTGCTGGCCGAGTCGAGATGCTGCGGGCCGCTGGTCGAGGCGTTGAGGATGTCTGCCTGGGGGAAGTGCGGGGAGGTCGTGCTCGCCGGGGCGACGAGAGTGACGGGTACTGATCCGGCCTTGTCGATGACGTCGGCGAACTCCCAGGCGGTCTCGGGGTCCAGCGGCGATGCGCACAGCAGCAGGTAGGGCTGGTGACTGGTGTCGGGAAGCTGGTGGGCTTCCAGCAGCCGTTCGCTCATGTCGCGCAGTGCGTGTTGGGCGTGCCGCATGTGAGCGATCCGCGCGGTGGGCAGCAGACGTGGCAGTTCTTCGCCGAATCCGACTGTGACGACCTCCACGTCTCTTGCCCAGGGGCTCATTCCGAGTTCCAGGGCGAGGGAGGCGCACACCTCGGCGATGTGGACAGCACTGCCATCCAGCAGAAGGGCGGGAACCCGGGCCAGGTTGAGAAGCAGAAGATCACCGGCTTCGGTGCTGCCGACTGTCACCAGTCCCGGGTACGGTGCCGCCACTTCACGGGCGGCTTCTTCGTCCAGCAGTGCGGCTTCAGCGGGCAGGATCCACCATCCGGCTTTCCCTGCGATGAATGGCGTAGCTGGCTCTTCGGTCAGGTCCTCGGGAAAGACCTCCAACGTGCGGGCACCGATCCGTGCGGCCCGTAGAACAGGCACGCTCACATGGTCTTCCTGCTGCGCAGCGGCTTCGTGGGCCATGGTCCGCAGGGCCACGTCCAGGCGAGTGGCGCCGCCCGGTTCGGCGGCCGCCGCCAGCTGGGCTTCCGCCGGGGAGGTCTCGGCTGCGATGGCAATCGTCTCGCCGGGCTTGCGGCGGCGGCGCTGCAGCATCCGGCGCGCAGCGAGAGCGCTGGTGATGGCGGCCGCCAGCAAAGCACCCGCTCCCACCACCGTCCGCAGGGACAGCGGTTCGTCCACAGGAGCCGGGCCTGTCGCTGTGGGGGAGACGGCAGCCGGAGCGGGTGCCTTGGCCGACGGGGATGGGGAAGCGGCGGGGCTGCCGCTGGGTGCGCTGGGAGACGGCTTCGTAGGTGCGGGTGTTGTGCTCTGGCCGGCAGTCGGCCCACCACCAGAGGTACGGGAGGTGGGGGAGTCCGTCTCCTGATTCTTCGCCTGGCCGGAATCGCTGTCCTGTTGTGCGGCAGGCCGGTGGGGCTGGGCGGCGGGCACGGTGACCTCCTGTCCTGCGAAAATCATGTCTGGGTCGCTGATCTCAGGCAGGCCCTGAGGCTGTGGTCTTCCCTGACTGGCCTGGAAAAGCTGCGGCCACTCGTCGCCGTTGCCGAGTTCCCTCTCTGCGATCGTCGACAGGTAGTCGCCCGGGCGGACCGTGACGACGTGCTCCCTCTCCTCGGACCCGGCGGGAGCGTTCCCTGCCAGCTGCGTACGGACGCTTTCGTCCGGGATGCCGCTTCTTGGCATCTCCAGCTGCCAGCCGGGCTGGAGAAAGCTGTTTGCCTTGAACACCTGCCCGCCGGCCATGGCGTGGCCGTCGTTCAGCGCCGCGATCTCCCGCCATCGCTCGCCGTCGCCCAGTTCTCGCTCTGCGATGCCCCACAGACTTTCCGCCGGTCGCATCTCCCGCACGGTGTATGTCGGGTGCGACGTCGCGGAGTGAGCTGACGGCGCCCGGGCGGAGTCGCCAGGTGCAGCCGGAGAGCCGGGGGCTGTCTGGCCTGGGCTGTGCGCCGCGGCGGTGCCCGCCGTGGTGTGAGCGTCGGCGGCGAGGGCTGAACTGGTCGGTAAGAGAACCAGGATGCTGCCGACGAGGAGGGCCGCGACGCGTTGTGAGGCACCCAGCCCGTGGGGCGCTTGCCAGGTCCGCCCCTGCACCTGGGCGATCAGCTCGCGCAGTACGCAGAAGGTGAACTGTGCCCACCCGATCCAGCCCACCGCGATGAGCAGCAGCAGAACGACCGCACCGGTGTCCTGGCGGTCCAGCAGGTGGGCGAGGTCGTCGCGCGTGGCTGTCCAGATGACCGGGGTGGCCCAGGCCAGCAGACACGGCAGCCCCACGATCGCGGACGCCAGGGCGAGCAGGCTGAGGAAGGCCTTGAGGACACGGGCCAGGGTGCGGGCCACCGCCACGGCGGCGGAAAGGGTGCTCGTCATCAGGTTCCTTCGGGTGTGGTGACGCCGTGCAGGAGGGTGGCGTGGCCGTGGCCGGTCACCGACAGCGAGCCGATCCCGACAGCCGACAGGAACTTCGTGTCGTAGGAACCGGTGACGGTGACGGTGAGAGTCCGTCCGTCGCCGGACACGCTGACCGTGCCGGTGGCGCCCGCGGAGCGCAGGTAGGCCTGGGCGGCGGCCTGCGCGTCCTGCGGGGCAACGACGATCGCGGTGCCGTTGATGGCTTTCGCGGGGTCGATGGCCTGACCTCCGGCCCGGGCGGCTTCGCCGGCGATGTAGTCGGCGCGTTCGGTGGAACGCATCTTGCTGCCGCCGTCCACGGCGACACCGATGATGCCGATCAGGGCGAGGACGCACACGGCGACGAACACGGTGACGCCTCCCCGGTCGCCGCCCGCGTGTCCCGAACGCAGCCGCACCTGCCGGTGGTTCATCCGTCCCCCCGCTGCCTGTACATATCGACAACCGAGGTAGCCGACGACGTGAGTGTCCGCGCACCGGGAACGCCCGGCAGCAGGTCCGATAGGGGGACCTTGCAGGTCACGGTCACCGTGACGGTGCCGACCTGGCCGACCGGCACGCTCAGGCCACCGGTGTCGACGCTGACGCTGGTCGACGAGCACGTGATGCCCTGGTCGTTCAGCGATTCGGCGGCCGCCGCGTGCGCGGCGCTCTGCGCGGCCGCCGCCGTCCGGTGGATGGAGGCTTCCCGTGCGGCGTCCTCGGCCGCAGAATCAATCTTCGACCCGGAGGTGACGATGCGGCCCCCGGCGATGGCCAGGCACAAAAACATGATCAGTGCCGGGAGGATGATGGCGGCCTCGATCGCAGCACTGCCGTCGTCGCCGTATCGTCGGCATGTCCATGGGGTCCTGATTCGCACCTGGTTCACCCTCCCGGGACGGTCCAGCGCTCCACGGGGCCGGACGCCGACTGGGTGACGTGCAGGCCCGGCAGGCCGGGGATCATCGACATGGCTGTTCCGGAGACCTGCACCCGCACCCGCTGCCCGTCGCTGCCGGCGGCGACGCTGCATCCGAGCAGGCTGTCGCCCGCGCTGCGTCTCAGCACCCTCGTTGCCCGGGCACGGCCGTCGGAGGGCCCCGCCTGGTAGGCGCGTGCAGCGGTGAGACCTTCACGGGCCGCGGTCAGGGCGATCTGCCGGGCATAGAACCACATGGACGCCTGGACGACAGCGACGGTCGCGAGCAGCACGAACGGGAACACGATCGCCATCTGGATCGACGTGTCACCGCGGTCATCGCTCCACCGCCGCCCGCGCCACCAGCTCTTCAGCTGCTCGGGAGGGGACATCACAGGCCGGTGAGCTTGCCGTTGTACTTGTTGATCACGATGGCGATCGTTCCGGCGATAAGGATCGCGCCGGTGATGCCGGCGGCCCAGATGATGACCGTGGTGATGCTGATGTCACCCCGGTCGGGCCGGCGTGCAGCTTCCTCCAGCCGCTCCCGCAGACGGACGCCCCACACATGCACCGCACCGCAGGCACGGGCTCCTGTCTTCTTCATGACCTCTACTCCTTCGGTGAACCGGGCGGGTGGCGGGGTCAGACGGCAAGCATGCGGATCACTGCGGGGAACGCCATCAGCAGCATCACGAGCACAGCGAGCAGGGCGCCGGGGGCGGTCATCTTCTCGCTGGCGGCGTTCGCCTCCGTGGCCTGGTCGGCGAGCAGTTCGGCATTCAGCGCCGCGGTGCGGGCGCGCAGCGCCTTGTACACGGCGGCGCCGTCGGTGGCCGAGCCGCGCATGATGTCGGCGACGTCACTCAGCACCGGCAGCTGGTACTCGGCGGCGAGCTCCGCCAGCGCCTGGTAGGGCGGGATCTTCTCCATCCGGGCCCGGCGCAAAGCGCCCTGCAGATACAGGAACGGCCAGCCGCGGCCGACCTCTGCGGCTTTCTCCAGGGCTTCCGCGGCGCCGGCGTCGGCGGCGCGCTTGAGGGCCACCAGGTCCAGGTAGGCGGACAGCGCGTGGGTGAACTCCTCCCGGGCCCGCTTCGCCTGGTCCCGCACCGCGAGATCGGGGGTGAGGAACAGCAGCCCCGCAGCCACCAGACCGACACCGGCGGGAATGTAGAACGGCAGACCCACGCCCGCGATAATCCATGGAACCGTCGCGATCACCGGGCAGAACAGGCCCAGCACGGCAAGGGCCGTCTTCTTCAGCATGAACCGGCCCGGCCCCTGCCCGAGGAGGGCCAAGCCCATCGTGGGGACCCGGACGCCGGGCAGACGCTCGAGGCGGGCCAGCAGCCACCGCCCCCACACCTCATCGCGATCCGGTTCTTGGTCGGGCCTGGTCAGGACGGTCGGGGCACTGCGCGCGAGAGCGGGCCCCAACGCCGTCTGCGGGTGCAGGAGTTCCCTCACCAGCAGGGCGACACCGGCGCCGACCGCGCCACCACTCAGGACAACAGGCACCAGATTCACGAGACGACTCCTTCAGGGTCCCGGCCAGAGGAGGCACGGACGTCCGCATCGGTGGCGGGGGTCGGCTGCCGCACCGCGCTGGACGGGTCGGCGACCAGGAAACGCGGGATGCGGTGGAACACGCCGAGCTGCCGCATCAGGGCGAGGACCGCGATGAACCCGGCCGCCAGGAACGCCAGGACCAGCTGGCCCAGCAGTGTGGAGTACGGCCTGGTGTAGGAGGGGACGAAGAACCCGGCCACCACGACACCGGCGGTGATGATCGTCATCCACCGCACCGTCGTGCGGGGTTTCGCCCGCGCCGATTCGACCTCGCGCTTCTTGGCGACCTCCTCGCGGACCGTGCCTGCAAGGTCCTCCAGGCCTTGCGCGAGGCCCGGCCCGCGGTCGTTGACGGACAAAACGAGCGCGGCGATGACCCGGTCCGCCGTGACATCGTTCAGTTCATCGGCGAACGCACGCAGTGCGCCCTCCGGCCGCCACCCCAGCCGCAGCCGGTCGGACAGGTTGATGACCTGCGGGGCAATCTCCTCCGCAGCCCCCTGTCGGCTGGTCACCATCGCCTGCTCCAGCCCCATACCGAGGCGGAGCAGGCCGGCAAGCCGCTGCGTCCACTCGGACAGGCCCTCCAGCTGGCCGATACGTTCCTGCGCGATGCGGGCCGGGCGGATCAGCCACGGCACACCGATGACCGCGCCGCCGAGGAGCACGCCGCCCGCGAAGTTTCCCGAGACCAGCCACACCGCGACGAACACCACGCCGGCCGCGGCCGCGCTGGACCGTCGGCGCAGGTGCACCTCCTGGCCGCCACGCGTCCGGGCCGCTATCGCCCGCAGTCGCTGCCCGGGGGTGGCCCCGCGCGGTGCTGTGGTGCCCACGATCCCGGCGACGACACCGACCAGGCCGCCGACAGCAGTCATGCCGCACAGAAGTCCCCACACTGCGGTCACCGGCTCACTCCCACCTTGAGCGGCAGCGGCGCGGTCCAGGCCCCGTACGGCTGATGGAGCAGGGTGGAGTCGAAGCCGACGCGCCGCAGGTCATCCACGCAGCCCGGATCCATCCGAGGCACCGCACGCAGCTCACCGAACTCGGCACCGGGGGAGAAGACTTCGTTCGTGGCAGGACGCCCGGACTCCCCGATCCCGGTCACCTCCAGGACGTGGGAGACATAGCGGTGACGGCGGCCGCCGATCTGCGTCTCGTCCGTCATGTCGACGTACACGATGAAGTCCAGGCCGTTCGCCGTCTGCCGGTAGGCAAGAGCCTCGGACAGGTTCTCCTGGGCCAGCGCATACAGCTCGGCGATCCGGTCGAAGACGATGCCGGGGCGCCGGGCGTGGATGGTGCACAGGTTGCCGCCGGAGCCGTTCGTCAGGGCCTGCATCATCGCCACGACCTCGGGTCCTCGGACCTCGCCGACCACGATCCGCTCGAGCGACATCCGCAGTGCCGGGTGCATCAAGTCCAGCAGCGTCACCTCGCCGGCGCTGCGTCCGGCCGCGTCGCGCTCCCCGTTGGACTCGCGTCCGACCAGGGAGACCACCTGCCGGTGGTAGCCGTCTGTGTGGGCGAACAATTCGTCCTCGGTCTGAATGGTCGCGAACCGCGTCTCCGGGTCGAACTCGCGGAGCATCGCGCGCAGCAGCGTCGTCTTTCCCGCCTTCTGCTTGCCCGCGATCATGATGTTCTTCTCGGCGCGCACGCACGCGCCGAGGAACTCCCGCAGGACCGGGTCGATCGTGCCGAGGCGGACCAGGTCGTCCAGGCCGGCGTGAGAGACGCGGTGCCGGCGGATGACCGCGTACGTCATCGGTCCCAGCCCCGTGATCGCCTGCAGGCGGGACCCGTCCTGCAGGGACAGCGCGAGCGTCGGGTTCGCCGTGGAGATCGTGCGCTCGCCGTGCCCAGACCCACGGGCCAGCTCCCGCAGCAGGTCCAGGAGCTCCTCCTCCGAGTCGGCGATGGGCCCGACCCTGCGGCGCTCACCGTCGCCGTAGTCCAGCCACACCTCGCCCGGACCCTGGATAATGATGTCCTCGACCCGCTCGTCGTCCAGGTACGGCTGCAGCCGACCGGCCCGGAACAGCAGGTCATAGACGGCACGCCTCAGCACGGCGTCCTCGCTCGGGGCCATCGCCCGGGCGTCCGACCACAGCGCGACCGCCTCGTTGATCCACTCCAGGCAGCGCTGCTCCTCGCTGGCCCGGTCCACGTCTGGTGATGTCTTCAGCAACTCCTCGCGCTGCTTGGCGACCTGGGCCGCGATGTGCCGGGCCACCGCGTGATCGACGGTTGCCTGAGGCACAGCCGTGCCGAGGGCCTGTGTGTTCTCCGCGCTGCCGGCAGCCCGGCCGGGAGATCCGTCCGCCGGGCGCTGGCGTGCCTGCTGGGGCTGCCCGTGCGGCGGGGCGGCGACGGGGTCGGTGTGCAGAGGCTTACCGCGCACGGGCCACCTCGGCTCCTGCGGCGCGAAGGCCGGGATCGAGCCGGGCCCGGCGTACCGCGGCCCGCTGAACCAGCAGCGTGCTGCACGTCCGGGCGGCCTTCATCAGCGACGACTTCTCGAACCGGCGGGGCTGTTCGGCCCCGTCGGACAGCACGCGGGCGTCATCCGGCGCGTACGGCAGGTTCGCCACCACGGGTACCTGCAGGACACGCTGCACCTCGCCTGCCGGGTAGGGGCCCTCGTTGATCACCACCACGCTGACGTCGCCGACCCGCTCCTGGAGCGCTCGCACCCTGCCTTCGGCCGACTGCAGGCTGCGCAGGGTGTTGCGGACCACAACGAACACGGCGTCGGCCTGCTCGGCGAGCTCACCGGACGGGCCGAAGGCTCCGCGGCGCCCGAGGTCGATCAGGACGTCGTGGCCGTGCTCGGTGTCGATGCCGCGGAAGATGACGCCCAGGGCCTTCCAGACCGATCCCAGGCTCGCCGCCTGCACGGGATCGGTGATGCCCGGCAGCAGCAGGCGATCGTGTGCCGGCTCCGGTGTTGCGTCCTCGCCGCTCAGGTCGATCAGCTGGCGCCAGAAGCTGTCGCCGAGATCGCCCTGCCGGGCGGCGATCGACAGGTTCCGCAGCCCGTACCGGTCACCGAGTGTGCCCTGCAGCAGCCCGTGGAGCACCGCGCTGCCGTCGGGATCGCACTCGGCCAGGATCATCCGCCGCCCCGGCTCCAGCGGCCAGGACATCAGCAGGGCCAGGGCGGTAGTGGTCACGCCGGGAGCGCCACTGCAGCCGGCCAGCGCGATGACCGCCATCAGCGGGCGTCCGCAGCGGCGAGGACCAGGCGCAGCGTGCCCGCAGCCACCCAGGCGGCGGCCGTGGGACCGTCCGTGGCCGAGGTCGCCACGTCGACGACGACGATTCCGGTGCCCGGTGCCGCCTCGGAGGCCTTCACCACCCGCCCGTCGACGGTCCGCGGCCCGGCAGCGGAGGCACCGTCGGACTCCGTCGCCCCTGGGGCGGGGACGTGCACCAGCAGAACCTTCTGGCCCGGCACCAGCGCGGTGGCCGGGACCTGCTCGGGCTTCAGCCCGATGGGCACCACTTGCTCGCCGGGCTTCACCAGTACGTCTTTCGTGACCTGTGAGGAGGAGAGGAGGGAACCGGGCTTGAGCTCCACAGCTGCCCGCTGGCCGACCACCTGGTCCAGGGCGCCGGACCGCACCGCGTTGACGGCCGGGTCCAGTGCCACGGATGCCGTGCCCAGGTCGGCCTCGGTGAGGACCTGCCCGACCTGGACGTCGCGGACGACGGTCACCACTTCAGTGCGGTGTCCGACCTGCAGGAGCAGGACGGCAACGCCGGCGCCGCCGGCGGCGATCAGGGCCAGCGACAGGGCGATCACGCCCGGCCTTCGCCGGCGGGCCGACACCCGGGGAGGTGTCACCGCCCGGGCCACCTTTCCCTGCTGGGCCAGGCCGTTCGGGGATGTGTCTGTGCGAACTTGGGTCTTGCTCACCGATTTCCTGTCCTTCCTGCGGTACTACCTGACGACCTGCACTTCACCGACAGCCACCTGCACGTTGGTCTGCCGGACCTCGGTGAGCCGGCCGGCCGCTCCGCCGCCCTGCCAGCCGATGGTCCACGTGGACATCGCGCTCACCGGGAACCTGCCGTGGACGGCGCCGGCCGACGTCGTGGAGTACAGGTGTCCACACGTCGGCGACTGGGCCATGCCGACGGATGCCCGGTACGGCGTTCCCGGACCGTTGCACGTCACCGAGGTCCCGTCGCCCATCTGCCAAACGATCTTCGACACCTTGGCCGTCGCGGTCACGGTCACCCCGCCGGCTGCCGCTGAGGCGGTGTTCGGCCCGTACGTCGTGGCGCTCCGGTTGACCCACATCCACACCGGGACGCCGACGGTGTACCGCCCGGCCGCCCGCGGGCTCGCGATGTCCGGGCCGAGCAGCGTCATCGAGTCGGCGGCCCGCTGCGCCAGCTCCTGAGGATTGACCTGCTGCTGCGGGGTCTGGCCCTGCGGCACGGCCACGAACCCGTCAGGATTGTCGTCGGCGCCGTCGGAGCAGGAGTAGAAGTACAGGTCGCTCTTGTTCGGGTCGGCGCCCTTCCAGGCCGGGAAGTCGGCGGGCGGCTTCGGATCGACCTTCACGTAGCGGCACTTGACGTCGCTGTCGCTGCTGCCGCTGTGTGCGTCACCGGACTGTTCGCCGTGGCCGCTGTGATGGCCGTGCGTTCCCGCGCTGACGCAGAACTTGATGACATGGCAGGAGCCCGCGCCGACATGGGGATCGCCGTCACTGGCGTATGCGGTACCTGCTGCGGCCACAACGAGTGCCCCCGCGAGCAGGCCCAGGCGTCGCGTCAGCAGGCCTTCTCTTGCGCAGTCACCTTCGTGACCATCCATTTCGTCCCCCACTTTTCAAGCGTCGCGGTGCTGACGTATCTCAGGAGCCGTTCCGAGGGCAGTGGAACCTTCTTCTTCGAGGTCTTGTCGACCAGCGTCCAGGCGGTGATGTCGACGCAGTCCGTGAGCGTGGCCTTGGGAAACTTGCCGACCGTGACCTCGGGGTCTGCGGGGTGGATTGCTGGCTTCCCCGTCGTGATCTGGCCGGCCTTTCGCAGTTCCGTGAGGTCGGATTCGATATCCAGCAGCGCCCGGGCGGTGGTGGTCTTCCGCAGCGCGGTCCCTGCTGACGACGCCTTCGCGTAGGCCACGACCGACGCGTCCCAGGACTCCCGGTATGCGGCGAGCGCGGCAGCCTTTTCGTCGACGGCCCTCGGACTGGGAGAAGGCGAGGACACTGCTGTCTTTCCGGCGGGGCGGCTGGGCGACGACGGGCCGTCACCTGCGTTGGTGCATCCGGCGAGCGCCACCAGACTGCCGACCAGAAGGGCGGTGCAGTTCCGGGCAAGGATGGAGGGCTCCCTCATCCCCGGAATAGGTACTCGTGCTGCGGTCACGTTGTCTCCCCGTGCGACGCGATGCGGTGCGGATGCTGCCCCGTACCCACCGGCGGACGACGGTCCACATCCGCTGCCTGGCAGGTCGGAGACTGTGCGTTTGCGTGATCGAAAGGCTACGCATCGGCAGGTCAACTGCCCACCTTTCGAGACCAGTTCACCTGCACATCAGCGGATGAAAGCGGGCATCCTGACGATCGGATGTCGATTTGTAGGTGTGTATATTTCCGGGCCCTCCGCCAGCACGCCGCCCGGTTTGTCCGCCGCTGTGACGCGGCCCCCGAGCCCTGGCCGACGGCTTCTTCGGCCACCGGGCGGCGATGGCCCTGCCACTGGCATCGGCGTCGCTGCGGACAGCGGGTCACTTGTACCGCTTGGTCTGCCCAGGCGTCACCACGCCGGTGGGGGACTGGTCGGCCAGGAAGTCTGCGACCCGCTGGATCTGGTGGGCGGAGCGGGTGGTGAGCTCCGCGAGCGGAAGGGCGCCGGCATTCTTGAGGGCTGCGTGCTCGAGCGCGGGGGCGTGCTGAGGGCGAGCCTGTGCGGCGAAGACCGCGTCGAGGTGGGGCCCGCGCAGTTGCACCGGTCCCAGGCGCTGTCCGTGCACGTTCATGGAGATGTAGTGCTCGAAGCGCGCCATGGTCGCGACCCGCTCAGGAGTGGGGTTGTCCCCCCACTCGGCGGTGATCGGCGCGATCGCGGAGACCGATCCCGCCGTGGTAGCCAGCGTCGACGCGTTCTGGACCAGGGACAGACGGACCGCAGCCGGCAGGCGGGCCAGCAACTGCGTCATGCCGTGGACCTGGCAGCGGTACTTGCGGAAGTCCTCGAACATGGCGGCGATCGTCTCCGGTGCCGCTCCGGTCAGGGTGATCAACTCGTCGAAGTACGGCCGGAACGGCACCCGCTTATCCTCCGGGGTGTCACGGCGTGAACGCACCGCCCGCAGCAGATCCCGGGCGAGCAGTGCGGTGATGAGGCGGTCGGTGGGACCACTGCCGCCCGGGCACACCCACACGATCATCCGGGAGTCCATCGCCGCGCGGATGTCGTAGACGCCGACCGGCTGGCCGAGGAACGCCCGCGTGACCGGGTTGGCGGACAGCCGGGCGATCGGGTTGAGGACCACGCCGAACGCGTCCGGCGGCAGCGTCGGGTAGACCACGTCCCACCACGAGCGCGTCTCCTCGTCGAGGCGCCCCGCCACCGCGGTGAGCGCCGCCCGGCGGAACTCAGCATCGGCCAGCAGGGCCCGCACGTGGAAGATCGTGGACTGGGCCTCGGGCCGGCCTGCCCGGCAGGCGGCTTCGTTGACGGCGACCAGCACCGCCAGCGCGGAGGTGAGGATCGTGATGGCGCGCGGTGCGGTCACGTCGTCCCAGCCCAGTGCGGACGCGTACGCGTCGGTGATCGACTCGACGACCTCGTGTGCCGCCTGCCCGTGCTGCATGCCGAGCGGATTCCACGAACTCACCCGGGGCGCGGGGCCCAGGCCGTTGAGGTCGATCAGCGCGATGCGTTCCATCAGCGGCTCGTGCGCGAGGAACTTGGTGGCGCGCGGCCAGGAGTCCCGGTGCGGGTCGAGGAACATCAGCCCGCCGCCGGCGTGGGCCCATCCGATCGCCTGCGCGAGGGCGCGCTCGGTTTTCCCGCCGCCCGCTTTGCCCACCCCGACCTCGAACAGGGTCTCCTCGGCGTAGGTGGCGACCAGGCGCTGCCGCCCGTCGGGGCCCTGGTAGATGCCCTGAAGCAGCAGAGCCGGGTCTCCGAACTCGAAGGTCGGCAGATCACTGGCGAGGACGGGCAGACGGCAGTGCACGGTCGGCGGCTTGAGCAGTCCGGTCAGTTCTTCCAGACGCACCCAGTTGGCGCGCGGCGGCTGGCAGTGTCCGAGGTCCCAGCGGCGCTCGAAGCCGCGACGGGTGGGCCAGTGGTCGGCACCCACGCGCCATGGCCCCAGCCGCCATCCGCGCATCGCCCACCTGGAGCGGCCGCCGAACACGTCGAACGCGGCCTGCAGCTGGGCGAGTCTTGCCTGGGCTCGGCCTTCGATGTTCGATGCGCACATCACGAGGAGCTGCACGCGCACGAGCTGATCGTCGTCGGCGAGCTTGCCCAGCGCCTGGGCCGCTTCGACCCGGCGGGGCACTGGGGGCATGACCAGCCGCCGTCCGGCGCCACCCGAGCGCGGATTGTCACTGAGCAACTCCTGCAGATGCCAGCTCAGCGAGTCGTCGATGCTGCTGGCGTCCTGACGCAGCCAGCGTGCGGCCCGCTGGGCCTCCCGGCGCTCCGAGCGGCGGGCGGCACCCATCAGCTGCATCCGTCGTGCCTTTAAAGCCCACTTGGGGGCGCGCTGGATGTCGAGCCGGATCTCCGCGAGGTCCCCCAGGTCGCCGCGCAGGTCGGCCACCGCGTCGATGAGCGGCTGGAGCGGATCGGGGTTGAGCGGCACCTCGCGTAGCGGCGCGGTGGGCTTGCCGCGCAGGATGAACTCGGCCCGCACGGTGTGCTCGCGGGGCCTGTCGACGATCGGCAGGCCCTTGGTGACCGTCACGTCCGGGCCGAACGGGCCGATGGACAGCAGACGTTGACCACCCGCAGGGCCCTCAATGCGATACCGCAGAGGGCTGGAGCCGTCCGCACGCATGCGGATCTGCACTGCCTTCGCCCGGCGGGGAACCCACCAGGGCATGGCCGTGGACGCGCGGGCGAGCTGGACGCCGCGGCGGAAGATCTCCTCCAGACGTGGGTCGAAGTGCCGGTTGGGCACCAGTTCCAGGGCCATCCGTTCCTCCGACGCCTTGGCGGCCAGGCGCCGCACCACACTCTGGCCGGCCGCCCATCCTGCGCCGACGACAAGAGCCAGCACGTACCAGTGGTCGTACAGCCAGGCCATAACATCGACCACACGGGCGACCAGGTCGACGACCTGCCCGGCGGCCGCGGTCTCGCCGCCGGTCATGTTCGGGGCTGCGGGGTCCACGCGGAGCCTCCTCTGCTCGTGGTGCGAGTGAAATACAGATCGGTGACGCGGCCGTCGGTGTAGGTGCCGCCGCGGTCGGTGCCCGCCCACACCAGGTGCACCACGGCCCGCCCGGACGCGCCGTCACCACGGGCGATGACGGCCTGGACGCGGAACCGGGCCGTGCCATACGCCGGAACGATCACCTGCGCTCTCTCGCCGAAGAGACGGGGCCACTTCCCCCGCCCCACCCCGGTGGCATCCGCGCGCAACACCCCGGCACCGGCCACGCGCAGCTCCAGCTCGTCGCCGGCAGGCAGATTCGCCGGCCACGCCGCCTCCAGAGCGCGTTGAATGCCCTGATCACCAGGCACGCCCTCACCATGTGGCGGAAGTAGAGGAGTGCCGCGTGATGCCGACGGCGAGACCGTCTTCGCACCCGCGGACACGGCCCTGGTGGATGGCTGGGCGATGGCGCCCGGCTCGACGGTCGGCGCATGCATGGCGGGCGCCGCGGACGCGGATGATGCAGAGGGCAGAGGTGTGCCGGGGCCGTGCGGCGAGCCCAGCAGGACGGCGCCCGCGACGGCGAGAACCAGGCTCGCGACCAGCAGCAGGGCAGAGCTCTGCGGTGAAGGCGCTGTCATAGCAGGCGAGCCCCTCCCGCGAACCCCGACATCGCGCTGACCGCGTCCAGCCGTATGACGGTGCCGGGACGAGCGGCATTGATCATCTGGCCGCCGCCGGCGTAGATCCCGACGTGGTAGATCGTGGAGTCGAAGCCGGGAGCGTAGGCGTAGAAGACGAGGTCCCCCGCCTTGAGCCCGCCGGTACCCGCACTCGCGGGGATCCGCCGGCCGACTCCGGACTGGGCGGCCGCGGTGCGCGGTAGCCGTATCCCGGCCCTCGCGTACGCGTAGGTGGTGAGCCCAGAGCAGTCGAAGCCCTTGATGGCGACGCCGCTCTTCCCGCTGGGGGAACAGCAGATCCCGTACGACGCCCCGTTCACGTTGCCGCCGCCCCACGAGTACGGAACACCGCGCTGAGACAGAGCCGCGGCGAGGACGTCCTTGGCCCTCCCGGACACATGGCCCAGGCCCGGCGCCTGGGCGGCCGCCATGTACTGGTCGATCCAGCCCAGCACGTTCGTCACGTAGGCGTCGGAGTGGTTGTACTGCAAGATCGCGGCTTTCAGCTGCGAGCTTTGAGTGAGGTTGCGGCCGTCGCCGCACAGGTAGACGGCGGCGCCGAGCGCGGCGTCGTCGGCGTTGTGCGGGTCAGCCCGCTTGTCGCCGTTCGCGTCCTGGCCGATGCCCTCCCAGGTAGAGGGCAGGAACTGGAAGGGCCCCACGGCCCGTTCGCCGGCCGCGGTGCCGTCCCACTTTCCGCCGTCGGTGTCCGCCACCGCCGTGGTGTTGCCACCGGCCCCGGAGCCGTTGAGGAGCACTCCGTAGATCTTCGGACGGATGTCACCGTTGTCGGCGATCCCGCGGCCTGTGGCATGGTTGGACTCGATCTTGGCGATCCCGGCCAGGATCGGCCAGCGCATGCCCCGGCACTTCGGCACATGCTCTCCGACCTGCTGGACTGCCTTCTTGTAGGCGGTGAGCATGCGTGGCGGGATGTCGGCGGCACTGCCTCCCTCGGCGATTCCGCCGTCGTCGGCAGCCGCTTGCAGTGCGGTGACCGCGCCGATCGCGCTCGATATCGGTGCGGCGCAGCACACGGCGGCGAACATCAGCAGCGCGACGATGCATCCCCACCGGCGGATTCGGCGCCCGGGCAGCCTCATTCGTCCTCGTCCTCGTTCTCGGCCCTGCCCTGGCGGCGGGCCTGCTGCTGTTCCCGCTTCAGGCGTCTGCGTTCGGCCTCGGGCGCGGTGCGCCGCAGTAGCTCCTGCATCCGGACCGCCGCCTCTGCACGCGCAGCGCTGCTGGCGCGGCCGATGCCAGGAAGAACCGGGCCCTGCGGCTGGCTGCTCACCGGCGGTCGCACCGCGCTGCTGCGCCGTGCTGACGACGCCGGCCCAGAACCAGATGCGGCAGCGGCCGCGCCGCTCCCGCTCCCGGTTGGGGACGAGGTCGGGGCAGCGCTGGGAGCGGCGGGCGTGACCGTACGGCTCGCTGAGCTGCTCGTCGTCGCTGGTGTGCTTGTGGCCGGCAGACGGCGGCCGGTGAACGGTCCGCTTCCGCCGCTGTCGTCGGTACGTGTCCGCAGGACCTCGGAGACGTGCCGCCTTGTGTCGCCCCAGGCGCGGATGTCCTCACGGACGGTGTTCCCCCACACCCGCCGCTGCTGGCGGGCGTCCTGCGCCACCTGCGCACCTCCCGAGCGGGCCCGGCGCACGTTCGCCGGCAGGCCGACGGTCGCCCCGTACGCGGCCCGCCCGCCGCGGTGAAGAATGCGATACCCGCGAAAGCGCACCAGCCGGTTGTGGGCACGGGTCGAGAGCAGCGTGCGGTCGGAGTTCTGGTCGTGCAGCACCTTGTTCGCGCGGCCGTCGACCACCTGGCCGTCCTCATTGCGATAGCGGTCAGGAGGCCCGCTCGGCCGGCGCGGTCCGCCCGGACCGGACCCGGACGGCCCGCCGTCCAGCGGTCCGCCACCCTCCGGATCCCCGCCGGCGGTCGGCTTGCGCCACTTCGCCAGGTGCGCCGCGTCCGGACGCCGCCCGATCAGCAGCCAGCCCGCCCCCTTCACTCCGAGCCGCGCTCCCAGACCCCCCACGGCGACCGCCGCGGTGAGCGGGGCAAGACCGCGTCCTGCTTCGGCGGTGGCATCGGCGAGCAGGCTGCCGGTGTCGACGGGCATCCCGGCCCCGTCGGTGAAGGAGGCGAGCGCGCCCATCAGCCGCTGTCGGGTGCCCAGCAGCCCGAACCGGCCGCCGTAGCCGCCGGCGAATGACCGCAAGCCACCGCCGTAGCCGCCCATCGCGGCTGGGGAGTTCATGGCGAGGGCCGCGCCGAGCTCCGAGGTGTCGCCGGGCATGTGGGTGCCGCCGATCTTGGCGTAGCGCATCCGCATCGCCATCCGCTGACCGAAGGACGTGATCCCGGCCAGCAGACGGCGGTGGCCGGCCGCGCCGGCGATGGCGAGGACGTCGATGAGCAGGATCCGCTCCACCATCAGGTCGGGGCCGTTGGTGATGGTGGCGTCGATGGCGATGCCGAAGAACGGGATGAACGCACAGATCGCGACCACTGCCAGGACGGCGATGCCCCACAGGGACAGCCACTTCCACACGCTCTGACGCGCGGGACCAGGCAGCATGCCCGCGACGAAGGTGACGCCGCCGACGGCCGCTGCTGCAGCGCAGATGCCCTGGGTGCCGAGCAGAACGATCGCGCTGGACAGCAGCATGCCGCAGATGAACAGGGCGGCGATCAGCAGCAGGAAGACGCCCCCGACCCGCCACCAGGTGGGCTTTGTCGCGTAGGCGGCGCACGACTTGCCAACTGGTCCGGCCCGGCTCAGGTCGGCGAGGAACGCAGCGAAAGCCTGGTCCTGATCGGTGACGATCGCGTTGGCGGCATCAAGGAGCTGGCCTCCTCGCGTGAACGTCGGTAGATCGTCGTTCTTGCTCGGCCTGCCGTCGACGCCTCGCTCGCAGTACTTCTTGGCCGGTCCGTGGATCCGGCTGCAGGCGTCCTTCGCTCGATCCGAGGGAGCCGAGCTGGGCATATACCCACCGGTGACCCACTTCAGATGGACGGCGTAGGCCTTGCGGTCGGAGTCCTTGGCCGGGTCGAGAACGCGACCGTACTGAAGGAGCATGTACGGCTTGACGATCAGCGCGTTGGTGATCGAGTCCTGGAGCGGACGGGCCACTTCCCGTGCAGAGACCGGTCCTTCGTTTTCACGTTCCTCGCACTTGATCTCGGAGCCGCCGGCCATGCCGGCGCAGGGGTCGTAGCTGGCGAGTTTGCCGCCCCAGTCGTAGGAGTTGACGGATCGCTGGGCGACGTCGGCGGCCACCTGCTCGGACTGTCCCAGTGGTCCGTCCGGCGAGAGCAGGGTGTCGGGGCGGATGAGAGCGGAGGCGGCGAGCGCCGCAATGAGGAGGGTGAGGAAGATTTCGCCCAGGCCGCGCCCGACCCGCCCCCGCACGATCATGAATCCTGCGAACACGAATGCCCAGGCCAGCAGCAGACCCTTCAATCCGAGAGAGTCGACCACCACGCTGTCGTAGGTGTCGGCGACCTTCTGAGCCGGGTGGATGAGGATCTTCAGCAGCGGGAACCGGAAGGCGACTTCGATCGCCCACCCCGCCAGCCCGACCAGCAGCCGTATCAGGGTGAACAGCCCGGACAGGGCGAAGGCAAGGGCCTGCGTCCTGAAGGCGACGATGGAGCCGCCTGAAGCGTTGAGGTCGTACCCGTCGATCGGTACACCCTCGGACGAGTCGATGTTCAGCGGGGCAAGGAGGTCTCCCGTTTCGCTGCCACTGCTGGCCGCGTAGACGACCTGGCTGTTCACCAGGACGAACACGGTGGTGAGCAGCACGACGAATCCAGCGGTACGGAGAGTGCCGCGGTCTGGGCGCAACATGTCTCAGCCCGCCTCCTTCGCAGGGGCATCGCCGGCCGCATCGACGAGCGGCTCAGCGCGGCGCCCAGGCGTGGTCGTGATGGACGACTTGATGCGGGAGATGCGGGGGATGACGGCTTTGAAGCGGCCGGTGTTCTGCCGCGGGCAGGTCAGCAGGAACTCGCCCTCCCTGCCGCGCTGCCCGACCGGGGACAGGCCGGTCGTCACCAGCCGCACCAGCTCCGGATCGTCAGCGTCGAGCCCCACGAACTGGAGGCCCCGGCGTGCGCGTTCCCGGTCCGCGGTGCGGGCCAGCGCCCGGTAGGCCATGAGGCCGCGGTCGGGGCCCAGTTCCTCCGCGTCGTGGGAGGCGGCCAGCAGACCGGCACCGTGCTTGCGTCCGTCGTGCAGAATCTCGTGGACCAGTGCGGTGCCCTCGGCGGACGAAGTCAGCCAGTACAGCTCGTCCAAAACGACGGCGGTGAACCGTTCGGGGTCCTCGAACGCGGTCTGACGGGCGATCGCCGCAATCAGATACAGCACCGCACGTCCGATCAGGGCCTCCAGCGGCTGCTGGTGCAGGACCTCGGGGTTGTCGAACGCGGCCTTCGGCGGCAACTTCAGCCCTGTCGTCGTGATGACGATCATGTCGGAGGTGCTGGAGGCGTCCAGCCGCACCGACGGCAGCGCCGGGTCGAACACCATCGCCGCGAGCGGGTTGGTGGCCACCACGCGGATGAGGCCGGCCAGGGTAGCGGCCGCGTCCTGCCGCCTGCCCGCCTCGCGAGACGCCATCTCATCGAGGACCTCCAGGACACGGTACATGGACGGCTCCGCGCTGCTCGCGGCCACTTCCACGGCGTGGTGCAGGACCTCCCCGCTCGTGCTCATCGGCCCGATACCGAGCTGCAGCGTGAGGTAGGACAGGGCGTAGTGGCGGCCCTCGGGGCCCGCGAACATGCGCAGCGGGTCGATGGACACCTCGGCCTGGGCGGCATCGATGATCTGGACACGACCCTTCGCGGCGGTCCGGGCGAACGTCGCCCATTCACGGACCGGGGTGCGGTCGATACAGATCGCGCAGCCACCCCGCGCCCACACCGACTCCGCGATCAGCTTTTCCAGAACGCTCTTTCCCGCGCCGAGATCGCCGACGATCCCCATCGACGCGGACGCATCCTGCTTCGGCGCATCCGCGACGTTGATCATCACGGGGCGGGTGGTGCCGCAGTCCAGGTCGATGCCAAGGAACATGCCGCTCGGATCACCGACCTCAGCGAGGGTGAACGCCCCAGACAAGGCCCAGTCCTCCGAGACCTGGTGCTGCGTGAACTCCCGCACCACACCCGGCCGGACCGTGGCCGGAAGACCAAGCGTGAACAGGGCCTCCTGCAGGCCGGCCGGGCGCACCGCCCGGTAGTCAGCGCCGCCGAGCAGCGCGATCAGCGCCCGGGCCCGCGCGTCGCAGACCGCGGAAGTGGGCCCCCACACGGTGAGCACCGTCACGGACTGCACCTCGACCTCGACCGACGTCCGCGACAGCCGGGCATCCAGTTCGCCCAGATCGCGCGCCGCGTCGCTCAGCGACGCCGGCATGCCGGTGGGCCGGGCGTCGTACTGGTCGGCCTGGTCGATCAGCTCGTTCTTCTTGCGCCGCACCTGATCCCGAGCCTTCTCCGCCGGCACCAGGGTGAGGTCGATGGTGTAGTCGACGGGGAAATCGAGCATCTCCAGTTGGGCGAACAGGTCGGCCGCGCTCAGGCTGACAGCGGGCGGGCACTCGGCCAGAGCCAACTGCGCCTGGTAGCCCGTACCGGTGTCGGACTCGACCTGGAGCCAGCGCCGCCGCAGCGGGGAGCCGCTGCTCAGCCGCCACCACGCCCCCCGCCCCGACCGCGTGACCTGCCCTGCGCTTTTCAGGTCGCCGACGTCGTCGACCGCCGGATCGATGCCGCCCTCCTGCAGCCGCACCTGGCCGAGGTCGGCGTAGCTGGGGGAGTGCAGCATCCCGTCGCGCAGCGTGCCGCCGTAGAGGTCGCTTCGTTCCGCTTCGGTGAGCAGCGGTTCCGGCAGCCCGCGGTGCAGGGCGTGCTGGACCATCCACACGATCTCGGCCGGGCGGGCCGGACGGAACGCGATGCCGCCGGCGAGCGCTGCCTCCACACGCGAAGCCTGCTCGCGGTAAGCGTTCACCTCACGCCGGGCCACCGGCGCCGGCCGGATGCCCAGCATGGGGCCGACCTCGGCCCACATGGCGCCGAGCGACGCCGACACCTGCAGGGCGGCCGTCTCGGTCTGTAGCGGGACGGCCAGCCACAGGGTGCGGCGATGCATCTCCTGGCCCTCCAGCAGGTCCAGGGTCGCCTCGACGTTCTCCACCCACGGATGCGGCCCGTCATCCTGGCCGGTGCCCGGGTCGATGCCTTCGATCATGCGCAGGGCGACCTCGCCCGGATCGACCTGGGCGCACAGCCCGTACAGGCGGGGCGCCCCGGACAGGGACCGCACCAAGTGGGTGATCTTTGCCACTTGCTCGTCGCGGATCGCCGCCGGCACGTGGGTGCCCTGAACGGTTTCCTCGCGCCGGCCGTCCGCATCGGGGCCGGGGTGAAGGCGGTAGAGCGCCCACACGCTGCCGTGCGTCGACCAGACGAGATGTCCGGCGATGTGACGGACCGGGATCCTCACCGCGCACCTCCGCTCTGCTCGGCGAGGGCAAGCAGTTGCTGCACACCCGACATCGGCCCCAGCGGAATCGCTGGCCGGGCAACCGAGGAGCGGTGCGGTCTCCGACCAGCCGACCGGCGGGTGGCCCGGGCGGCAGACGCGCCGACTCGACCAGCCAGCCGACGGGCGGCCCGGGCAGAGGCCCCCGCCGTGCTGTCGTAGAGCGTGCCTTCGAGGGTGAAGCCGCCCAGAAGGGGGCGGGCGGCCCGGTCGCGCGCCGCCCGGCCGCCGATCCGGCCACCGCGGGGCTGCCAGCCCAGCAGCAGCCAGCCCAGCGCGGCCTGCATCGGTGCGCGGCCCCGGACCTTCGGCCGGCGCACGGTCCAGATCGCCAGCAGCCAGGCCACGATGGGAACGGGCCCCATCCACGACCACCAGCTGATGGTCTTGATCAGAAGGAAGCAGCCGCCGACCGCGACCGCGATCTGCGCCGGGGTATAGGGCCCGAGCGGGATCTTCCAGTCGGCGACCCTACCCAGTACCCACGGGTGACGACGGGCCGCAGTGTAGAAGCGCCCCACCCGTCCGTCGGCCGCGTTCACAGCTCGCCTCCCGCATTCCGGGAGCCGGAATCGACGGTGCGGACCACGCCGGGGAGCGCGGGGACGCTCTTGGACGGGTTCTTGACCTCGTCCTCGAACATGTTCGCCAGGTCCTCGCGGGAGTTGTACAACCCGAGCGCGATGATCATCAGCATCAGAGCGCCAATCCCGGCCTTGAGGCTGAACTTCTGAATCATGATCACGACGACGAGGCAGACGAGACCGGCCTGGAGCCCCTTGGTCGCCCAGTCCTTGAACATGGTGATCCACGAGTTGCCGAGGTCGTTCAGCTGACCGGAGAGGAGCACGCTGTGCACCGTATTCACCGGGCACCCCCGCTCTGGGCGGCTCCCGACTCCAGCACTGCCACTTCCCACCGGCCCGAGCGGGCCTTCATCGTGAGCTCGTACGCGAGCGGCCACCGCCCTGCCGCGTCCCGCGCTTCCACCTGGGCCGCGATCCGTACCACGGTGCCGTCGCCCGGCATCTGCTCGACTGCTGCCCCCTTCTCCACCGCCACCACCTGCTGGACCGTGACCGCCGTGTACGGGGCGGGAGTGACGGCCGCCAGCACTACACCGGGCGCCAGGTAGCGACCGATCTCGCCACTGCCCGTCAGATACGCGCCCAGGAACTCGCCTACGGCAGATGAAAGATCACCGTCCGGGACCGGCACTCCGTACGGCGACGCCGGCACAGCGACCCGTCCCGGCCCGGCGACCAGACCGGGGGCGCCGGTGACCGCGAACGCCCCACCCGAACGATCCGCGGACACCGGCACCGCGTAGTAGCGCACCGCCCCATCCGCGTACTGCGCAGCCACCGTTACCGACCAGGCGCCGCTACCGCGTTGTGCACTGCGCACCGCCGTCACGGAAGCCGGCTTCGACTGCGCACCGGGCGCCGGATCCGGCAGGTCAGCATCCGGCGCCATCGACTGCGCAAGCCGCGCCTGCGCACTCGTGACGTCAGCAGCGCTACTGCGCAACCAGGCGCCGACGAACAGCTGCGCATAACCGGAAGGGTCGGCTGCCGAGGACGCAGTGCGCACCGACGCGGGCGTGGCAGTCGTGGCCGCGGCGACCGTGGCCGGGGAGGAGGCGAGGGCGACAGCCAGGGCCACCGGGCCGGCCGCGATCACCGTCCAGACCACGAGCCGTGAAAGACGCACGCGGCGCCGCATCGCCTCCAGCCGGGCGCCCGCAGCCATCGGAGCGGCGGGTGGGCCGCCCGAGGCCTGCTTGCCAACAGACATGGTCGAACTCCCAGGTCAGATCGGGTGATTGCTGACCTCGAGACAACCGGCCACCCCCGACCCGACCACCGACCACCAGACCCCGACCACGGTCACGATGGGGACACGAAGCTCGTGGTCGGGTCTGTGGTCGCCCCGACCACAGACCCGACCACGCCCTCTCGCCTCCCGGACGGCCGGCCTCCCGGACAACGGCTCCGTCTCGGCATCGATGACCGCAGGCCTGCTCCCTGGAACGCCGTCCACGGCAGACGCTGCGCATTGCGCACCGCCGTCCCGGAAGCTGGTCGCGACCACGCACCGCTTCACCGTCGGAACACCGCACAAGTTGCGCACCCAGCGAGCGACCCGCCATTGCGCAACTGGGATCTGCAACTGCGCACGCCCAACGCCTCCGCGGACACTGCGCAATGCACCGGCCAAGCGGCGCGAGGCGACTGCGCAACTACCTGCACGAGGACCTGCGCAGGCGTGGCGACCGCGACCACGGCAGGCAGCTGGCGGCGTTGCCGGATCGTGACCGATGGTCGGGCCTCATGGCCGACAGCATGGTCGGGGCCAGCGGGTGAGCTGACAGCCATGGAACGTATGCACGCCTCCGCATCCGAACCGCCCTCCCGCCGACCTACAGGGACCGGCACGGCGGTGCACCCATGCGGCCCTCCCCCACCGCTGGCGCCGGAGACAGCGCGGTGAGCGGCTTCGGTGCCGGGATCCGGCGCGGGGTGATGGCGGCCGACCAGTTCATGCAGGTCACCATCAGGCTGTTCCGCGCCCCCCGCCTCTCCCTCAAAGCGAAAGGTCTCTTCGGCTACATCAGCACCCACCGCAGCGGCTGCCAGATCACCGTCGCCCACCTGGCCCGCCACGGCCAAGAACGCATCCACGCGGTGACCACAGGCTTGGAAGAGCTGCAGGAGCACGGATTCTTGGTGCGCGACCGCGCCCGCAACTCCGATGGCAGCCTCGGGGCCGCCCAGTACTGCATCACCGACCTGCCAGCCCTGCACAACCCCAGCTCACCACCAGGGTCGGGCTATCCAGGATTGGCTGAGCCGAGATTGGCTGATCCGGCCACTAAGAACACCATGCTCAAAAAGACCAACAAGCAGAACACCAAACCCCTCCGTCCGTGCGCAGCTCCAACAGCGCGTCCCGTACCGCCACCCCCGGCAGACGAGATGCATCCGGGGATCCGGCTGCTGCTGGAGATCGGCGCGAGCCGGCCCGAACTGCTGCTGACCGGCAAAGTACTCACCGAGCAGGGCCGCGTAGCCACCGTGATGCTGGACGTCGGCTGGAGCTGCGAACAACTGCGCCACGTCATCACCGACCGGCGCCTTCCGCATCCAGTACGTACCTCGGTCGGTGCGATCGTCGCCGCCCGACTCCGCGCGGCCCAGGCCTACCCGCCGCCCTCCACCACAGCGGATCACGACTACGCGCCCGCGTGGGATCAGCCGGCCACCCGGCTCTCGACGTCAGCAGCTGCCCGCACCGTGACAGAAGCCCTGACCTGCCGCGCGCTCACCGAGTGCGCCGGCTGCGGCGTGCCCACGACCGCGCCCGGCGACGACCTGTGTCCCGCCTGCCTCGGCTGGCCGCTGTGCCGCACCTGCCCAGGCCCCACCCGCAGACGCGCCCACCCCGACGGCGACGGCCGCTGCGCAACGTGCGCCACAGCCTGACCGGCCAATCGGAAGGACCACCATGACGAACACGCTCAATCCGACGGCGACCACAACCCAGCACCGGCGAGGGCCCTTCCCCAACGACCCGGGCCGCTGGAAGGCCGAACACGCACGCGCCCTACTGTCAGGCCACGACCGCGACGGCACGTGCTCGGACGACTGCGAACCGGTGCTGGTGTATGAACGCGCACGATGGGGCTGGCTCGCCTGGACCATGCCCGGCGACGGCACCTTCCCCGACCGCCCCCATCACGTCGGCATCCTCACCCCAGACGCGACCCGGATGCAGTGCCTGGCCCTGCGCTGGCTTACACGGCGCCCCCTCCAGCGCATCGCCCTGGCCCCGCACATCCCTGGATCTCTGCGGGCCTGGGCAGCCGTCACCGCACTCGCCGGCCTGGCAGCCGGTCTGCTCGCCATGTCGTACGGGGTTGCCTGGGACGTGGTGCTGCCGGCAGTGCTGCTCGCTCCGTCGCTGGCCGAGCATCTCCCCGGACAGTTGGATGCCCGGGCACGTCGGCACGTACGCACCGTCGACGGCGAGGCAGCCGTCCGCTACCTGCAGCGCCTGACGACCATGCAGACCGACCTCGACCAGGCCACCGCGGCCAGCGACCGCTACGAGGTGCGTCGCTCAGCTGAGATCGGCCAGCAGTTGCTGTGGGACGCCGCGGGGCTGCTGCAGAACCAGGACACCCGTGCAGCCTTCGCGGGGCTCATCGCCCGCGAGCGACTGATGGTGCAACTCGCCGACCAGGTGGCCTCGATCCTCACGCGTACCTCCCACCCGGCTGCCACGGGCCAGGACCGCGAACCCGGGCGGCAGCCGGGTCCGTACCCGCCCGAGCTCCGGCCGTCGACACAGCAGAGCCCGCACCGCACACCCAGCACATCGCCACGGAAGGGGAGCCTCTTCATGACCCAGCCAGCCCTCGGAGTCCGCACCGTGGACGTCTACCTGCTGTTCGCGCACGAGGCGTACTACCCGCACTCCGGCAGCCAGGAGATCAACACCACCGTCATAGCCGCCGACACCTTGCTCCACCCGCAGGTGCAACAGCCCGACGGCGCCCGGATCCACGACATCCTCACCCGAGGACGCGAGCCTGGCACCGTCGTACCGCTGGCCACCCTCACCCACGAACTGGCCGGCGGAGCCAACTGGCCCGAAGTCGGCGACTTCGTACGCGTCACCACCGACCTGGTCACCCTCGTACAAATGCAGCTGTGCGACGCCCTCAGCCTGGGACTTCCCGAGCTCGCGCGAGCGCTGATCTGCATCGGACCAGGCGTACACCAGGAGGTACGGACCTTCGACGCCTCAGCGGGAGACTTCACCGCTTACGGGCAGGACGCGCGCGCCGCGGTCCTGGCCGAGGTCAGCAGGCTACTCGCGGTCATTACGCCGGAGAGGCCTTTCTGGCCCGGTGATGGTCTGCTGCCACCGCTCGGCGGAAGCGTCTGACCCACCCATCGCAGCGGAAGAAGAACATCGGGGTGTGGTCACCAAGATGCTGGTGGGGCTGATTGGTCTCGGAGGAGCCTTGGCCGGGGCCGATCGTCGCCTCGGCCAGCGGCAATCTCACTGCCAAGCAGATCTCACGCTGCGGTCTTCCAAGTCCGACCACGGCCGCGCCGCACCGCCGACCAACGGCACCCACACTGCCTGAGCGGGACCGTATTCTTCGACGTCCTCCAACACGGCTGCCCCCAGGGGAACCTTACGGGCGAAGGCCGCTACGAGCGGGTGCTGAGCGACCATCGCCTGCAGGTCACTGACCCGATCGTCCAGCCTGGCCCGGGAGGCACCGGTCAGCATGAACAGCACGCGTGGAAAGACCGGGTACCAGCGCAGCCATGCGGGCCCCGCAGACGCCGCCCTGCGACGGCCGACAGGCTGGGCCTCATACCGGAACAGACGGGCGTACTCGATCAACTTCACAGCCAGCCGCTCGCTGCTCATGGTGCTCCGGTCGATTTCCACGAACGCGCGCAGCTTCTGCCGTTCCTCCCCGTCGACAACGGTGTAGTACATGACGGCGTCGGCCACGATCCGCTCGCCCTCGCCGATCGCGTGAGACACCTCCGGAGTCCAGTCCCAGGGCCCGTGCTCATGGCCCAGGCGCCGGGCGTCGGCGGCAAAGGCCAGATGGGCACGCACCGCGGCGAGCGTGTGATAGGTCTTTAGCGACGCAGCCGTGTCCGACGTGATGGGGTAGGGCGGCCGCCCCCGAAGAACAGGCAGGTCCCGCGTCAGGCGAGAACCCTCCGGAGTGAGGTACCAGACGCGGGTCCGTGAGCGGTTCGCATTCGGCAGCACTGCGGCGTCGGCGAGACCCCCGGAGCGCAGCCTGTTCAGGGCGCGGGACATCAACTGTCGTGACCCGTCAGGCCGCAGCATCTCCCGCAGCTGGCTGGTGGTCGCGATGCGGTGCTGGGCGAGCGCGGTCAGCGTCAGGTGACTCAAAGGCTCGGCCGGGATGGAGGCGCCCGCAGAAGCCAGAGACTCGTGTGCACGGACGGTCATACGTGATCCCTTCGACGCGCGGCTGCGACAGGCCGCGCAGCCGCAGCTCCGCATACGAGGAGCGAACCGATGCGACGCGAACGGCTGCCGCCTGCTGCGGATGCGCGCTTCTGCAGTCCAGAAGCTCCAACTGATGAAGAGGAAACCGGCAGCCCCCGACCACAACCCCGACCACGAGGCCCCGATCACGGTCACAAAGCGGACACGGCTCGGCGTTGCGCACCACGGACGGCATCCAGGGCCCCGACCACGGCGGCACCCGGGCGCGCGAGCGCACCTGCAGGTGGGCGGGGGTCCTGTGAGTCGCTCCCGTCCCAACGCGCGCAACCGCGGATTCGGGTGGCGGTTGATTCAACGAAGAATTGGGCGATGGCCGGTCCGCAGCTGCCGTAGCTGCTGCGGGGCGTGGTGGCGAGCCACGCCGTGCCGGCCATCGTTGCGGCACTCGGCCCGCAAGGGACCAACACCCCATAGCCGGGTGCCGCGTTCAGGGGGCGGTGGGAATGGCCGCACCGCCGGGTTTTACCTCTTCTGCCTGCGCTGTGCCGATTGTTCGAGGATCCGCTTGCGTGTCCACCGCCGGCGCCCGCTGTCCGTGAGAGCGTCCGGCGTCTTCAACAGGGGGAGATTGCCCTGGGCAAGACTGCTGGAGAAGGAACCCACGCTCTTGTAGCCGAGCAGCGCTGCGGCCTGGGTCGCTCCCAGCAACTCGTCGGGATCACCGTCGACCGGCACGGCTCGAAGTGCCGGCGCCGGGCGGTCGCTGTTCACGTACCGGCCACTCCCGGGCCGGGATGCTTTCCAGTCGAGCAGGGTCTGCACCCGCCACAGCAGCTTGCGGTAGGGGCGCTCAGGGGTGCCCATCTCCTCGACAACGTCCGGATCGGGGAAGTATCCGGGGTGGTCGCGGACGTAGTTGCTGACCTGATTGATGTTCTTGTAGCCGAGGAACCTCGAGGCAGCCGTACCGTTCAGCAGCTCGTCAGGGTCCAGGGCAGGCGGTTTGTGATCGCCGAGTCTCGCCAGGTCCCGCTGGGCGAACCACTTGGTGACTTCGGCGTGGTCCCAAAGCCTCGCGCGCCGGCGCATGCCGGCGACCTCCGGGAAACCACTGTCGTCTCGCGTGTTGTAAAGACGCGTGATCCGCGCCGAGGTCAGGCCCTGCTCGGCCGCGATCTCGGCAGCGTCAGCCAGGCGAGGCTTACGTGTCGAGGCCATGGCGGAACCGTCCGTCCAGTCAGTGCGCCGGCTTGCCCGGCTCACAACTCAGATAATGGCAGAAGATTTGGGGGTGGGTCTACCGTACTGCCCGGGAATTCTCGGACAGCGGGACAAGGCGTCACCCCTCAGGGATCAGGCACACACCACGACGGGCGGCGTCCTCGGCAATCTCGGAGTAGGCCAGAGCCGCTGGAGTCATCTGCCACTCGGCCAGTGCGAGGAGGGAGACCAGCTCCCTGCCGTCCTGCGAGACGTCGCACGGCAGGCCCGCCGCGTTCACGGTAGCGACCAGGGCTTCGGGCAACATTCCGGCGACCCGGTCCGCCACTGCGCCGCGCAGGACCTCGAAGCCCTGCTGGAACAGTTCGTTCGCCTCGGTCAGGAACAGCAGCACCATGTCCTCGTCGTGGCAGGCCGGTGCGGCCGCGGCGAGGTCGAGGAGTCGCTGGGTAGTCGTTGTCATCATGGTCAGTATGCCTTTCAACGTGTCGGATGGACCGCGCGGAAGTTTTTAAGAGCCGAGCGGGGAGACGGTCTTCGGCCGAAGCGCGGAGGCCCCAGAACGCTTCGAAGCTCATCCAAGAACTACTCACGGCAGAGTCAGGACCGTGAGACTGCTCTCACGTCCGGCCGGATGCGCAGGCCGAGCCACCGAGACCGTTCGAGGAGTTCCGAATGCGTATGCCCAAGCGCACCCTTGCCACCGCTCTCGTGGTCACTGCGGCGCTCGCCGCCCTCGGGGCGCCGGCTGTGACTGCGACGATGCCGTGGGATTCAGACAGGACCCCTGCCGCCGCAGTGGTGACAACTGACAACGGCACGGTCTCCGTGCTGTGCGGGGGTAGCTGCTACGAGTAGACGGTGGCGCGACGGTCGTGGCCTACCCGTAGATCAGGACCCTCTAGCCGTGGACGGCGCAGCCGCTGCACAGGGCGCGCCCGCCGTCACGGGCCAGGTCAGGCAGCTTGCGGGGCTCCACCTTGAGCGCAGCCCGGACTTGGTCCTGGAGTGCGGTGAAGTCGGGTCCGTCGTCGGGGCAGATGATGCCGGGGTCGGGTGCTCCGCAGGTTTTTGCGTGGCGGATGAGGTCGGTGATGCGCCAGTCGGCGCGGAAGCTGTCGCCGCGTACTTGTTCGACTTCGGCGTAGAGGTCGGCGAGCCGCGGCCGCCGCCCGGCCGAGAGCAGCAGGTCGCGGCGTGCGGCGTAGACGCACAGGGAGCAGGAGCAGCGGGTGGTGCCGGCCCAGTCGCCGGCGCCGGGTGCGGAGTCGTAGGTCCAGCAGTAGGGCACCGGCGCCGTAGCGTGCCACTCCTTCACGGCTGCGATGGGCCATTCCTTGATGGGCAGCCACTCGTCGACGATGCGGGCGCTGTTGGACTGGACGGTGCGGAAGGCGGGCCGCTTCTTGCGGTCGGGGCCTTCGTCGCTGCGCAGGCCCATGACCTTCAGGATCCGCACGGGGCGGCCGAGCTCGCGTTTCATGCGGGTGACCATCGGGGTCCAGGCCGCGGAGACGACGCTCTCCTTGGCGGCCTTGCGGCAGTAGGGGCTGCCCATGCGGGGGAAGCGGCCGTACGCGGCCATCTCGGTCAGCAGGCTGTGCACCATCCGCGTGCCGTCGGGGCCGGGGACGGTGCGGGTGACCTCGACGTGCCGGTCGGCCGGGATCCCGAACGCGGCGCTCTGCAGGGCGGCGAGTTCGGACACTCCCGGGTAGCGGATGCCGTCGACGACCACGGCCGGCCACTCCAGCACGCCGAGACTGGCGTGGTAGGAGATCACCCGGTCCGCGACCCCGGCGCGCTCGGCGGCGTCCATGAACACGTAGTTCATGACGGCGGAGTCCTTCCCGCCGGATAGCTGCGGGGCGAGCAGGTCGTAGGAGGCGAGGTCAGGTTCGGAGGCGGGGCGGTTGGCGGTACGGGACGTCATGACGGCTCCAGACAGTGCGGGGAATGGTGGGCAGGACGTGCGGTTCGGAACGGATGGCCGGCTCGCGGCCGCCGTCGCCGTTGTGGCGCGTGTCAGATGGAGGCGGGTTCGGGGTCGGGCTGCTTCGGGAAGGGGTGCAGGGCGGGGAGGCCGAGCCGGATCTCGTCGCGTTCGCGGCGGGTGCGGCCGAGCCGGAACACCCACCGGTGGGCGCCGCGGTGACGGACGTTGCGGGCGCCGACCGCGACCAGGGCCTCACGCAGCCAGACCGCCGGGTCGCCCCCGGACTGCGGCTTCGGAGCTCCGAGCGCGATGAGCTGCTCCTGTGCGTACCGGCAACCCTGCTCCTGGCGGCGGATCTTCTGCGCCGTACGGCCGTTGAAAATCGTGCCGTTCGGGAGGAGCTTCACGGTGCGGGCGGTGGCCCGGCCGGCGTACACGGCGTTCGTTGCGGCGTAGATGGTTCCCACGTGTCCGGGCATGACGAGGACTCCGGTGGAGGTGCGCCGCGGTACCGGGTCGGCGAAGGAGACGACTCCTCGTATTCCGTCGGCGAGCAGGGCGTGGAAGCACCGTGCGAGGAACCAGCTCTCCGAATTGCCGGGGCACTGCGGGAGGAGCACGAACCTCGAGCACTCGACGGACTGGCTGAACGGGCGGAGGTCGGGGAGCGGTTTGGTCAGGACACCGCTGCTGACCGGAACCCCGAACACGGCAGCGCCGGAGAGCCGGCGCACCCGGCCGGAGACGTCGTAGAGGCCGAACTGGACCTTTCCGACTGGGTAGGAGTGGGAGTAGTGGTGGGTGACCACGAAGGTTTTGGCTTGTTCCTCGTCGAGCGGGGCCACCTCGTACCGGCGTGCGTCGAACCCGCCGTCCCGCAGGTGCCTCCAGGAGTGGCGCCCCTGGTGCCAGCGCTGGCACCAGGGGGATATGGCAGGTGCTTCCGTGAGGTCCTCGAACGGCAGGGGGTCCTGAACGGGGAGTGTCATGTCGCGACCTGGCCCACTGACGCGGGCGGCCGGACGGTGCTGCGCTCGGGGAGGGAGACGTCTTCACCGGTGAGGGCTTCGACGACCATGCCGACGAGGTCGCGTGCGGCATTGGTGGTGACGGCGTTGCCGATCATCTCGATGGTCTGCTCGCGGTCGCCGATGAATTTGAAGGTGTCGGGGAATTCCATCGCGCGTGCCGCTTCGCGGGGGATGATCATGCGGTAGCGGCATTCCTCGAGGGAGGCGGCGTAGCCGATGAGGCCGTGGCGGTCTCGGGTGGTGAGCGTCGGCATGGGGGCGGTGACGGGCTGCGTGCTGCTGTTGCCGTAGTACGGCAGCAACTCGTGGACGCGGTCGGCGTAGACGACGCCGTGGTTGAGGCCGCCGGCGGTGAGTGTGGACATGGGGCGGGTGGCTGGGCGGTGGCTGGAGCCGCCGCCGTGCAGCTCGACCATGTACGGCTCGATCAGCGCCCCCACACCGTGCGCCCGCCGGTACTGGTTCCAGCCGGCTTCGATCTTCCGCATGGTGTTGGCCGCCAGGGGCCGGCTGCGCTCGGCGAGGGTGCGGGCGGGCAGCGTGAAGTCGATCGCCTCCGCTGCGCCCCGCACCTGCGGTTCGACGACTTCGTCGCGGCACGCGCGGTCCGGGCAGCGGTAGACGTACTGGCCAGTCTTGATGCCGTACACACCCCACGGCCGTTCCGGCGAGCACACCCGGGTCCGCTTGAACGACTGTATGAGGCGGACCCATCCGTGACGGAGGCAGAGTCCGTATGGGCGCAGCCACTTGTCGAAGTCGGGTGCGCGTTCGCCCTTGCGCCAGAACACGACGTACATCCGCGGCCGCCGCGACCGCGACCCGGGCCCGGCGGCCTGGGCGTGCGCGGAGTCGAGGTAGATGATCCGGTACTCGTACGGCCCCCACAGGGCGACGCTGCGTACCCAGTTGTCGAAGGCGAAGCCGGGGGCGTCTTCGGGGCCCCACCAGCGGGCGTCGGGGACGTTCTCGACGATGATCGCCCGGTAGCGGTGGTGTTCGGCGAACCGTGCGATGTCGTGCATGGTCGCCCGGGAGCGGATGGCGGCCTCGTCGGTGCCATCGGTGGCGAACAGGCCGCCGGTGAACTCGCCATGGCCGCGCTTCCTGCCGCTGGCCCGGGTCTGGTGAGTGCACTCGGGAGAGCCCCACAGGATGTCGGTGCGCGGGTAGCGGGTGGGGACGACCTGGGAGAGATCGGCGCAGTCGTGGTCGGTGGTGGGGTGGTTGTGCTGGTGGGTGTTGATGGCATGCCGGGAGTGGTTGGCGGCCATCACGACACGGACACCGGGAACCTTGAGGGCTCCGCAGGTCGATCCGCCGGCGCCACAGAACAGATCGGTCAGGGTGACGGGCATGTGGGCTTCTCCTGAGACTTGAGGGGGAGGTGCCAGAGGGCAGGCGGGGCGACGTGCCGGATCGGTGAGGGAATCCAGCGGACGTCTGGGAGGGCCGCGGCCGGCTGAATCGACCGCCACGTGAATGCGGCCGCGATGCATGCCGAAGTCTCGGCCGCTGTGTGGCTGGGCCGGGTCAGATGTCGCCGGGGGCGTCGGGGTGGATGGGGCACGGTCCGAAGCCCGGTTCCTGGCTGGCGGGGTGGACGTGGCGCCGGCCGGAGAGGCTGCAGGCCGTCTTGGGGTCCTCGTCGCAGAACTCCACGCAGGTGCAGTCCTGGATCTCGTCGGGCGCGGGATCAGCGGCGTCGCTGGCGCTGGGGACCCGGGGAAGGCACCGGTGCCGGTCGGCGAGGAGATCGAGGCGGGCCAGGGTCCAGCCCATGCCGTCGAACCCGGCCTGCGTGGTGATGCCACCGCAGGCGATGCACAGGACTTCCTCCGCCACGGTGTGCATGGCGCCGGAGCTGGAGACGACGACCTGGAAACCGTCCCGGGCAAGCGCGCCAGGCTCGGTGGCAGCGCTCTCGGCCGCGCCGGTGAGGAACTCCAGGAGCTCCAGGGGCAGATGGACCTCGTGCCCGCGCTGGTGGACGCTGCGCACGGCGGCTGCGGCACCGGTGGTGGCGGCCCGCCGGAGCGTGGAGACCTCGGCGGTCAGCCGCTCGACGTCTGCTTCGACGTCCAGCAGCCGGCGCAGAAAGGGGCCCATGCGATCGCCCATGTGCCACAGGAGGTTCAGGCAGTGCAGGTCCTCGCGGCATGCGCTGTGGTCGTGCTGCGCACGCTCGCGCACCTTGGCGGCCAGGTCGTGGACCAGGTCGTCCGAGGCGGGCTGCGCGCTGCCCAGCTGGGCGAGGAGTGCGGCGCGCCGTTCGGCGGGTATCGGGACGGTGGTCATGAGGAATCTCCGGTTCAGATGTTCCCGGCAGGGAGTGGACTGCGGTGGTCGGTCCTGGGCGGGGCGGGGCCCCACGCGGGGCTTCGTGCGTGCGGTGGTGGCGCTCAGCTGGTGGGGCGGTGCAGGGGCAGCGTGTGCAGGGCCGCGGGGACGTCGCGGATGCCGTGGGCCTCGAGCGCGGCTCCGAGGGTCAGGCGGGTGGTGTCCTGGCCGGCTTCGACGAGGGCGGTGAGGGCGGTGAACCAGGAGGTGCCGAGCAGGCGTGTGCTGCCGCGGGTCTGGTCGGGGGGCTCGGGCATCGCCGGCAGGGTGATCGTCTTGCGGTGCCCTTCCCACAGGCTCGGTTCGCCGTACTCGGCCATGAATGCGTCGTAGGCGGCCTGCTCCTGGCGCTCGTTCCAGATGGTCTGAGCGGTGCGGTAGAGGGTGCGGGCGGTGTCACGGATCTCTTCGCGGCGCCGCGCCACCGCCCGGTAGCGCACTTGGCAGGCCTCGGCGCGTTGCACGACGTCGGCGTCCGTGCTCAGCACGGTGACCTTCTGGTTCCATGACGCGTCCCAGGGGCGGCTGTTGCCGTGCCGGTCCCAGGTGCGCTCGTCGAAGGAGGCGGCCGGCCCGGGGATCGCGTGCTGGTGGCGGTCGCGGTGCCAGCGGAAGCCGTAGCCCTCGACCGTGACCGTCTCGGCCGGGCTGGTGGCGGGGTGGTCCTCGTCGACGTGGCCCCAGGACCGGATCGTCCACGCGATCACGGTGTGGCGGCCCTGGAGCGTGACGGCCGCGACCGGCCGGTCCGGGAACTCGGCGCGGGCGCGACGGACGGATTCCTCGGCGAGGGCTTCGCGCTCGGGGCCGGTGAGGTGCTCGGCGAGGGTGGCGCCGCGGTCCCACGTGTTCCAGCCGGGGGCGGTGTGCAGGGCGGTCCACCGGTTGGGCCGGGCACCGGGCAGTACCCACGGGCGGCTGCTGCGCGGCCGCCCGCGCCGGCTGTAGGTGTGCTCGGTGACGAACGGGCCGTCCCCGTGCGGGGTGAGCACGACCAGGTGCCCGGCGTGGGCCTGGGCGATCAGCAGCGCGTCCGGATGGATGGCTACCAGGTCTGCGACCACGTCCTGGCCGGCGAGGCCGGCGCCGGTGCGACGGCGGCGCTGGAACTCGGCGACGATGTCCTGGGCGGCCTTGGCGTCCGCGTCGGGGCCGCGGCCGGTCAGCGGCCGGTGCACCTGGTTGGCGAACTTCCACCAGTCGACCAGGTCGGTGACGGCTTCCTCGGCCGTCGCCCAGGTCGCGTCGGCATGGTCCATCAGCAGCCCGCACACCATCTGCCGGAACGGCTCCTCATCCGTCCGCTCGCGCTCCTTGGCCGCGAGGGCCGCGTTGATGACGGGGACCATGTCGAGGTAGTGCTCCCGGTCGGTGCGGTTGCGCAGGAAGCTGCGGAGCAGGTCGGGGTCGGCCGCGTCGTAGGCCAGCAGGAACGGATCCGCGGCGAAGACGGTGCACGACGCGCGGACCTTCGCGGCCCGCGGGCCGCGGGCGCCCCACACCTCGTCGGGGCGCTCGTAGCGGATCACGAGACCGCCGTCCGGACGCCGCTGCTCGATGGTGTGCACGGTCGCCGGGTCCGGGGCGCTGGCGGCCGCCGGGTGCAGACGCGAGTGTCCGTGGCGGTAGTCGTCCCGCCCGTAGGCGAGATCGCGGAAGGCCTCGCTCCTGGTGGCCACGATGACCCGCATCCCCGGGCGCAGCTGTGCGTTGACCCGCTTGTGCCAGTCGGTGAACCGCTCGCTGCCGTCCCCGAGCGCGTAGTTGTCCTCCGCGTCGGGGACCAGGACCACCCGCCCGGCATCGATGGCTTCCTGGTCCAGGAGGTTCAGCCCGCACGCGGGGTGCGGGTGCAGGATCGTGGTCCGGTCGGCCAGCCCCTGCAGCAGCAGACCGACCTTCATGTACTGGCGCCGGGTGGCATCGGCCTGCTCCTGCGCCCGCTCCCACTGCCGGCTGCCCGGCTCCAGCGGGAGCCCGTGGTGATCGCGGAACAGGCGCGCGAACTCGTCCGCTGCCGGGAACAGCCGCCGCTCCAGCGGGAGCTCGTTGAAGACGACATAGAGCCGCTCGCCGTTGCGGACCAGGAAGAACGTCGCCACGTTCGCTTCCTTCATCGCGGCGTTGAACCAGGCGTCGCCCGCATACCGGCGGTCGGTGCGACTGGGCACCAGCGCCACGATGCCCTTCGCCTCGGGCAGGACCTGGTCGAGGTTGCGCCGGTCGGCCAGCAGCCACGCGAAGAAGCCGTCCAGGCTCCGCACGTCCAGGCCGCCGCTTTCCGCGGCGACCATGCACTCCTGGTCGGCGGAGAGCACCAGCTGACGCAGCACCACCGGTGTCTCTGCCGGGGCCGGCTCCCCGTCCCGCAGCGTCTCGATGCCCTCCTCGATCCCGAGATACAGCGTGATCGCGGCGATGCCCTCCTGCATCCGCGCGGCCTGCGCCCGCAGCGGCTCCAGCGCCCGGTACGCGGCGGCCATCTGGGCCTCCATCAGTTCCCGCAGCCGCGCGCGCCGCTGGTCGATGCCCGACTGCAGGCGCTGCAGCCGGGCGAGCTGGCGGACCATGCCGGCCTTGGCCTCGACGGCCTGCGGTCCGCCGGCGGCGACGAGCGCACTGCCCGGCTCGGAGTCCGGCCGCGCCGCGGCGTCCAGCCGCTGTGCCTCGGCGCCGAGTTGGGCGAGCTCCGCGGTCAGCCGGGTGATCTCGGCTGCCGGATCCTTGGCTGGCCCGCTGTGGGGGGAGGGCAGGTTGTCGGTCACGGGGGAGCTCCTGAAGTCGGCCCGGGCACTGGTTGCACGGGCGGGTGGGCGGAGAGCTGGCGGCTGGCGGGAGACGTCCCGGCCGGAAGGCCAAGCGGTAGGTCACTCGGTCTCGATGTCGCTTATAAGCTACATACTATGTCGCTTATAGGTTACGTCCAGAGGGTCGGATACCGTGTGCGCATGCCGCACGAGCCCGATGACGCCGTTGACCTGGCTGTTCTGGCGCGTCGTGAGGCGCTGGGCCGCCGGTTGAAGGCGCTGCGCGGGGCCGCGGGTCTGTCGCAGGCGCAGCTGGCGCGGGCAGCGGGCATGAACCGGGTCTTCTATGTCGGTGTGGAGGGCGGCCGGCGCAACGTGTCGCTGGACAAGGTGTTCGCCCTGGCCGACGCGCTGAACGTCGACGTCGGCGAGCTCTTCCGCGACCTGAACAGCCTCACCACCACCCCGCCGCAGCAGCCCGGCGACTGACGCCGCGGCGCACCGATGTCAGTCCCCTTCGCCGAACAGTGCGGGGGCGGTGTGGAGTTCGTCGAGCCAGGCCAGGAGCCGGGGCAGGTTGGTGTCGGGCCCGAAGGCGAGGTAGGTGCCGTCCGCACTCGTGCACCCGAAGGCATCGGCGAGGCGTAGCCGGCGGCGGGAGTTGACGCGGCCCATGTGCACGCGGAGGCCGCGCCCGCGCGCTTCACGGGCCAGACGGTGGGCGACCGGAGAGGTCTTCCACTCGGTGGAGCCCGCGAGGAACAGCACGTCGACGAGCTCCCAGGGGACGAGGCCGTGCTCGCTGCCGTCCTGCGCGGCGAAGGCGGCCGGGATACCCAGCGCGCGGATCTCCTCCAGCCACGGCAGCGACTCGGCGAGCGTCGCCGCGGCGTCCATGGGCACGTCCGGGGCGACGGCCCACAGGCACCGCTCGCTGCCGTAGCGCTCCACGGTCGTCGTGAGCCACGCGAACCAGGCGGCTGCTCCGGGCCAGCCCTTGCCGAACTTCCCGTTGTCGCACGCGTACAGGGCGCCGGCGGGGATGACGTTGCCCTGGGCGGGGGTGGTCATGCAGGCCAGGAGTCCGGCCTGCATGGCGGCCCGTACGTCAGCACCGGAGGGCGTGGCCAGATGCAGCATGGCGGCAGACCAGCGGGGTGAGGGCGGCGGATCCGGGCGTGGCTGATCGCATGACAGGTCCTTCCGGGCACGGGGTGATGGGGGGGCGAGCGCGAAGCGGCTCAGGCAGGCTGAGAAGCCGGACCAGCGCAGCGAGGGGGTTACAGTCGGCTGTCGGCGAGGAGGGCGGCCAGCACGGTGTCGGGTTCGAACCCGTCCGTGTAGCGGCAGATCTCGTAGCCGCCGGGGTTCGCGTGCGTGGTGATCAGATGGTCCGCGGCTGCGTCGTGCGTGGTGAAGGGGCCGTAGGCGGTGGCGTACTCGCGCCAGTCGAACGCGCCCTTCGGGGCGTCCCCGTCTTCGAGGACGTAGTACCACTGGCCATGTTTGACCTCGATGAACTGGCACTCCAGACCGGTACTCATGAGCAGGCGCAGGACGGACGGCGGCCGGAGGCCTGAGCGGATTCGGGCATGGCTGATCCCACGAGGGGTCCTTACAGGGGAGGTAGGCGGGCCGCGGGGGCGCGCTCTGGTTCAGGCGAGCGGGAGTTGCGCGGCCGTGCCGGAGATCAGGGAGCGCCACTGCGTCTCGAAGTTCTTGTCCTGCTTGTCGGTGACGCGGGCGGGGGCGGTGGTGATCAGTTCCTCCGCCATGGGCCAGGCCTCGCCGCGGGGGCGGAGCCAGGCGCGGGCGCGCCCGTAGTGGTGGTCGCGTTCGACGTCGATGCCGTGGCGGTGGGAGACGGCGGTGAGGCGGTGGGCGAGTTGCTGGGGCCGGCCGAGGTCGAGCTGTTCGGTGGAGCGCATGACGGGGCGGTGCCCGCCGTCGGCGGAGAGCAGGAAGAGTCGTCGGACCCGGTAGAGCGCCCAGGGGATGTCGAGCTCGCGCTGGAAGGCGTCCAGGCAGGCCCGGTCCCGGGACTGGGCCGGGTCGAAGAGCTCCAGGAGGGACTTCTTGCCGTAGAGGCGCGCGTTGGGATTCAGGCTCATCGCCGTGTACTCCAGCCGCAGCACCTCCCCGGCTATCTCCGGGTGGGCGCGCATCCGCTCCATGTGGGCTGGCAGCGAGCCCATGGAAATCGGGTAGCAGCAGAAGGTGCAGTAGCTCTTGGGCCAGTGCACGCCGAAGCGCTCCAGCAGGTAGTCCTCGACCTCGCGCCGGCCCCACCCCCAGTCCACGAGCGGGAACTCCCCCCGGCGGCCGAGGAGTTTGGAGTTGGCCTGGTCCTTGAGGCAGCGTCCGGCCTCGTCGGCGTTGAAGCCGATGATCTGCCGGAAGCTGCGCCCGCCCATCACGGAGGTGATCCACCGGTCTCCGACGTCGCCCTTCGCCCGGAGGCTGCACTTTCTGGTGCCGGCCTGCTGGGGAACGGTGCCGACGGACTCCATCTCGTCCCACAACGTCCACGCCCCGCGGGCGTGGAGGCGTCCGGGGCGGCGGGAGTCGTCCAGGACGGTGATGCCGTCCGCGGCGAGGTGCCCGTTGCGGGCCAGCTGCACGAACCGCACACCCTGCTCGCGCAGGATCGGGAGCATGAACTCCTCCACCAGGAACCGGGTCTCGGGCCACTCGCTGCCGGTGGCCATGTAGACGACCGCGGTGCGCTCGAGGTCGATGCCGTGTGCGGCGGGGTCGGTGAGCATCTTTGCGAGGTAGGCGGTGGAGTCGGCGCCGAGCCCCCAGTTGATGACTGTGTCCAGGGACTCGTTGTCGGCGGCGGTGAGGCCGGGCAGCGCGGGCGCGTACGTGACGGCGGTGGTCATGACCGTGCTCTCAGTGGCCGGGGGCCGGGAAGGGTGCGGACGGGCGGAGGCGCACGGGGGGCCGGGGTGCGCTGTAGGGGCGGGCCAGACGCCGGGCGTCGTCGCCGCCGAAGTCCCAGCCGAAGTCCCAGCAGCCGGGGCGTGCATCGGCGGAGAGCAGCAGACAGGAGTGGTCGTCGGTGATGGTGTCGCAGGGCAGGTCGTCGGGCACGTCGTCGAAGATCGCGTTGGCCTGCCGGAGGCCGTGGACGGCCTGTTCCAGTGAGGCGGGGTCGGCAGGGTCGAGCTGACCCCACGCCGCACTGAGCGGTGAGTCTCCCGCGAGCGTGGGCAGCATGTCTGCGTCGCTGAAGGAGAACAGGGTGCGGCCACCTGCGTCGAGGATGCTGTGCAGCCAGCGGACGTCGCCGTCCTCGTCTTCTTCCAGGATCAGGTACGCAGCGTCACCGAACTGGGTAGTGAGGGTGTCGGCGATGAGCCGGGCCAGTGCGCCGGCGGCTTCGTTCAAGAGGTCGGTGGCCTTCAGGAAGGCGGGCCACGCGAGCGGGAGGGTCATGGTGAGGTCCCTTCGGTGCGGGCCCGTGCCCGGACGGGGGAGGTCCGGGCACGGGCGGTCTCGGGAGTGGTCACAGCAGTTCGAGGGCCCGGGCGGGGTCGGTGCAGGGGAGGGCGAGGCCTTCGGCGAGCAGGCGGGCGTTGCCGTCGGAGCGGAGGCTGCCGTCGGGCGGGACGGCGAGCAGGGTTCGTTTGAGGGCGATCGCGGCTTCGGCGGTGCGCAGGGCCTCGGTGTGGTCCAGTGCCTCGATGAGGATCACCGCGTGGGAGAGGGCGGCCAGGAGTCTGGCGGTGGCCTTGAGGCGGGCGCCGCTGGCTTCGGTGCCGGGCCGGTAGAGGCTGACGGCTGCTCCGCCGTTTTGGGTGATGGAGTGCAGGAGCGGGGCGTGGGTGTGGGGGTAGGCGTGGTCCAGGCCGCGCGGCAGGACAGCGAGGGTCCTGCCACCCATGAGTTCGGCGGCCTGGTGGGCGGCGGCGTCCACGCCGTAGGCGATCGTGGCGGCGACGGTGTGACCGGTCTCCGTGACAGCTCCGGCGAACGCCCGGGCGCGGTCGATGACCTTCGCGATGGCCGCGCGGTTGCCGGTCACGACGACGCTGCTCGCGGTCAGGTCGGGCAGGTGCTCGTATCCGCGGACCCACAGCCCCAGAGGGCAGTCGCGCCCGAGATCCGAGAGGGCGGCGGGCCACTGCGGATCGGAGGGAATGACGAACCGGCAGGACAGCTGCGCCCTGGTGAGTTCGTCTTCCGGCCGGTACTGGGCGAGGCGGCCGGTGTGGTCGAGGCTGACGCGCTGCTGCCACACCTCGGCGGGGGCGTACCGGGTGAGGTCGGCGGCGACCTCGTCGGGAGTGAAGTAGACGGAGAGCGCGGCAAGGGAGGCACGGTCGGGCATGGCTGCCTTTCGGGCACGGCGCGGCACCGGCAGGCGAGACGGTGCCGCGCCCGGTGGGCGGGTGAAGGAGGAACGAGGAGGGGAGCGAGCGGGAGGTCAGGCTCCGGCGTGAACGGGAGAGGCGTCTGTTGCCGGGGATGCGCCCGGGTCGGACCAGCCGGAGGACCGACGGTCGTCCCACCAGCCGGGCGGGCTCCCGGGCTGCCGGGTGTTGGCCCTGGCCACCTGTTCAGCGGGCTGTGGCATGGCGGGCGGGCTGACGGGAGCGGCGGCCTCCGGGCCCGGCAGACCTGCCTCGGTGTAGGCGATCCGATTGCGGAGGCTGAGACCCAGGTCATCGACGCTGAGCCAGATCGCGTCGTCCTTGACGCCTGTGACGCGGCCACGGATGAGGACCGACGAGCCGTCGACGAGCGACTCCGTGGCGTTCCGTGCCAGGTCGCCCCAGGCCGTGCACACGTAGAGGATCGGGGCCCCGTCTCGCCACTCCCGGGTGGCGGAGTCCCATTGGCGGGGCACATCGGTGAGGCGGAATCGGCAGATGGTGAGACCTGAGTCGGTGAAGCGGATTTCGACCGCACCCGTGACGGCGCCGGACACGTGCGTGGTGGGTGACATGCGAGCACCTCCAATATCAATAATAATGTAACTTGGGTGGGCGTCAATCCCCCCTTTGACGACGCATCGAGCGCATGCGGCGGAGCCATGGGCGCAGCCGGCCGGAACGTATGCGCTCCGGGACAGGTCCGGCGGGAGCGCTGAACACCGTGGTGTTCCCGATCTGGATGTGCAGAGGGATGGCCGCGTCGCCACGTACGAGTGGTTCGGCGGTGGTGTCGAGGTCGACCGACACGCGTACTGCCTTCATGTCGGGGTCCAGGTAGGCGAAGACCAGGACGCCGCCGATCTCCATACAGGGAAGGCCCTCGTCGTCGGGGCCGGTCATGGGGTGGAAGCGGGCCGCGCTGTTCATCCAGGCGCACAGTTCCGGGCCGGGGAAGAGGAATGCGTGCGGCGCCGGCGGTGCGAGGGTGTTGATGTCCGCGGCATACAGCCAGTAGTCCTCGTCCCCGCGGCTGTCGCTGGGGCCGTAGTACAGGTCGACGGCCTCGCGGTCGTCGTCGGGCGGGGTATCCGGGATGTCGTCGGCTCCGGCGACGTTGTCCCAGTTGCAGCGGACCTCGCGTGCCAGGGCGGAGAGTGCGGATGCCTCGTCGGCCCACAGTGTCACCGTGTCCTCGTGGCGGTCCTGGCGGCGCAGCACGCAGGCGCTTCCCGTGACCCAGTACGTCGGGGCGGGCGGCCGGGTGAAGTCGAAGTCCGCCAGCCATGCGGCGAGGATGTCGACGGTGTCGGCGCCGGGCCACTCGCCCGTGCGGTTTTCGAGAGCTTGCAGCCGGTCGTGGAGGTCGATGACGGCGGCCCCTTCGGGCGTGGCCGGGTCGGGTGTGATCACGGGATTCTCCTTCGGTGAATGCGGCGGCAGGCTGCACGGGTTCAGGGGGTGGTGTCGAAGAGGTCGCGCACCATGCTCAGCAGGTGCTGCTGGTCGGAGGTGAGGGTTGCTTCGCGCAGCAACCGGCGGCGCAGGACGGGCACGTTGGTGCTGATGCCGGAGATCACGCCGGGGCGGTCGGCGGGACCGGTGAGGCGGTAGGAGCGGGTGTGGATCATCCAGGCTTCGTACCGGTCTGCCGGGGCGCCGCTGCGGGCGGTGTGGCCGTCGTCGGGCGCGGGGAAGGGGCACGGGCAGGACGGGTCGGTGCAGGGCCTTCCGGCAGGATGGCCGGCCAGGACGGGGCGGTCTCGGTAGTGCGTGGCGGTGCCGTTGAGGAGGGGGCAGCGTACGGCGGTGTAGGGCAGGCACTCGGGGTGCAGAGCGGGTTCCGGCGAGGTGCCGCGGGTCGCGTCGGCCGGGCGGACGATCAGGTAGCAGCGCTCTTCGAGTCGTTCGCCGCAGATCTGGCACAGGCGTCCCAGGAACGCGGCCCGGGCGTGCTCGGCGTCAAGGCTTCCGAACGCGGCGCGGCCGCCGTGGACGAAGGACACGTACGGCACGACGAGCCCCCCGGAGAGAGGCCGGCGCATGCAGCGCTGGGGAATCGGGTGCATGGGCGGGGGTCCTTTGAGTTTGCGACGGGAGCGGGCGGCTGACCGGGCACCGGCCGCCACCCGGGGGGCGTCAACCGCCGGGCGCCGGGGGCGGGTCGGAGGTATCGCCGGTCAGGAGCTCGTCCAGGGGGAGGTAGCGGCACTCGGTCGCTTCGTGCAGGCGCAGATGCAGCCAGCTGAGGTCCTGTCCGGCCGACAGGACTGCCTCGGCCCCGATGGCCGCGCCGCGCGGGTAGACGGTGGCGTCGTCGAGGCCGGCACAGACGACGATCAGGCCCGGGCGGCGCGGCATGTGCCGGAGCTCGAACGTGCCGTGACTGCGGTCGTCGAGCAGCACGAGGGGGGCGAGCCGGTACTCCCGCGCGCTGAACTGCGCCGACGGGAGCTTGCGCAGCGGCACGTGGCACGGCAGCAGGCCGACCGGGTCGTCGCCGGGGTTGTCACTGATGATCAGTACCGGCCGCAGGGGCCAGACGGGGTGGACGTCGTCGTCACCGAGACGGAACTCCGCGTCGAGCGCCGTGTCGCGGATGACCCACGGCTGCGGATCGTCGTGCTGGCGGGGCCGGTGGGCGGCCTCGTGGAAGGAACGGACCTCGCGGATCTCGGCGCCTCCGGCGAGCGCGGCCGCCAGGCGCTCTCGGCGGTTCTGCTTCCTGGGACCGTGAACATACTCAGCGTCGAACCTGCGGGAGAACTCCCGGCCGGGACCGCTGCCCACGGCGGTGAAGCGGAACAGGAAGGAAGCGGCCTCGATCATCTCTGCGCTCAGGTCCACGGTGTAGTGCTGGTCCGTGAGGGCGGCGGTGTCCAGGGCGGTGCGCAAGGGGTGGCTTCCCCGAACGGGCCGATTGCCGAGCCGCAGGTGACGGAGTAGCAGGGCCCGCTGGGCAGGGGAGAGATGGACCAACATCACAGGGGTTCCTGTCGGGAGAGGTGGCCGGAGCACGCCGCGCCATGCGGCGGCAGGAGGGCAGCCGTGTGGCGGCGTCCGCTGGCGTCGGACGTATGGGCGGTGCTCACCTCGTCCTCCGCGCCGGGCCGAGCGTTGCTGGGCAGCCGCCCCTTGAGGAGAGGTGGGAGGGAAGAGCGGTGTCGTGCCGGGGTGCTCTGCGGCTGCGGCCGCGCCGGCCGATCCCCCGGCCTGATGCGGTGAGTGCCGGGGCGCCGGGGGCAGCATGGGAGCTGCCCCCGGCCGGTAGGTTCTAGGCGCCGGTGGGGTTGTCGGTGAGCTTGAGGCAGCCCGCCGGTACGGCTTTGAGGCGGAAGCGCTCCGCGTCAGCGGGGATCTTGTACCAGCGGTTCGTCTGGTCGTTGCGCAGGCGGTTGGTGGATGCCGCGTCGAGGTAGATGTCGAAGCGGCTGCCGGTGCGGTTGGGCTGCTGGACGGTGCCGGTCAGGTAGCGCAGGCAGGGCCTGCTGATCGTGGAGTCGATCTCGACGGACCGGCCGGTTGTGATGGCGGGCTGCTCGGGCGTGTCCAGCTGGAGGAGCCGTGCGGTGGCGGCTTCCCGTACGGCGATCAGGGAGCCGACGTCCGTGAGTTCGCGGATGTGGTCGCGGACCTCGGAGGTGGTGGGCATGGGGGTGTTCCTCTCGTCTTGCAGGGCGACCGGGCAGGATCTGCCCGGGGTCTTCGGGGCTCGATTCCGGCCGGGCTCCGGCGAGCGGCAGCACCTGCCGGGGCAGTGCGGTGCGGTCAGCCGAGCGGGTAGAGGACGAGGGCTGCGACGGCGTCGTCGGGGATGTCGGGGTACAGCTCGCGCAGTTCCTTGTCCTTGGCGAGTGCGCTGTGCAGCGGGTAGATCTCGCCGCTGAGGTCGTGGACGGGCGAATAGCGGTGGTGGGTGTAGGTGCTGAGCGGCGAGAAGCCGTTGCCGCTGGCGTCCCGGGAGAGGACGACCAGCGTCTTTCCGGGCAGGGTGCCCAGTCGTTGCGCATGAGGAAGCGCAGGACGTCGAGGGTGAGCGGCTCGTCGATTCGGCGGCGGCCTGCCGGGGGTCGACGGGGGTGGGCGACGGCATGACGAACTCCCGGTGCGGTGGGTCGTGCGGGTGGAGGGCGGCCGGGGCACGGTGTGCCCCGGCCGTGGGGCGTGAGGGGTCAGGCCGCGTCCGGCGTCTTCGGCCGGTGCGACGCGGCGGCCTGTTCCTCGACCTCGGAGAGGGCGTAGCTGCCGTTGTCGGCCTGCCCGAGCGTTTCGAGGAGCAGCAGGTAGGCGGCCTGTCGGGGGCTGAGGGATTCCCAGAGGTAGGCGGCCCGGTAGCGGACCATGTCGTAGGTCTTCGGGTCGCGGATGTCGGCCTCGAACGCGGCGGCGACCTGCGCGAACAGCACGTTCGCGAACTTGGCCTTCGGCAGGGCTGCGGCAAGTTCCGCCGCCGTGGTCCGCTCGCCGTCCTTGGCGCCCAGGAAGCGCGCCACATCGGTGGTGTCCCGCTTGGTGGCCCACTTGCCGTAGAACTCGGGCAGCTCCAGCAGCACGGACTGAGCGAAGACGCGGGCCTCCTCGGGCAGCGTCTTGCCCTTCACCAGGCGGGTGATGAACTGCTGGCGGGGTCCGGCTGCGGCCTTCCACGCCCGGTTGCAGGCCACCACCCGCGCTCGCTCGGCCGACTTCTGGGCGGCCTGCTCCTCCTCGTCGGGGGTGCGGCGCGGCTTGGGCTGCTTGCGGACCTTGTGGCCGTGGGCGGCCGGGTCCGCGCAGTACCAGACGGGCTGGTTGTCCTCGTCGAGCCTGACGCAGTGGCCGGGGCAGCCGTGGTGCTTGGCGGCGTCGATCGGTGCCCCGAGCCCGGTCGTGAGATCCGACAGCGGTTTGACCGTCTGCCGCTGGTCGTAGGAGAGGGTGGAGGCCAGGGTGACGCCGGACTTCTCCAGAGCGGCGACGGCGTCCGCGCGGGCCTTGGTGCTGGCCTGCTCCTCGGTGAGGAGCGCGAACTCCTGGTCCCAGTGACCGCGCCCGCCCCGGCCCTCTTCCTGGTCCTTCGCGAGGGCCTTGAGGAGTCGCCGCGTGGCGTCGGGGATGGATTCGACCTCGGTGAGCTGGGCGGTCTGCTCCAGGTCCATGCCTCCGGCAGTGGCCTGCCGCAGGGTCGCGTCATCGAGCTTCTGGGCGGTGCGCAGGTGCTTGACCGCGCCGCGCTTGAGGCCCATCGCCTTGGCGGCCCTGGCCTGGTCCACCTCGTCCATGCCGACCAGGGACAGTTCCTGGGCCTTGAGGGTGTCGCGGGCGTCCATCTCCTGGCGGTGGTCGTTCTCCACCAGGGACAGGAAGCGGGTGTACCCGTCCTTGTCCACCAGGTCGGCGCGGACGAACGCCTTGACCGTGCGGACGGGACGGCCGTCCTGCTCGGCGGTCTCGTTGGCGATCTGCGCGGCCTGCGCGCGCCGCCAGCCCTTGAACACTCCGTAGGTGCCGTCCGGGCGGGGGCGGACACTGATGGGCTCCTCCACGCCGAGTTCCTTGACGGAGGTGATCAGCTTCTCGTCCGGCTCGGTGTCGTGCTCGCGGGCATTGCATTCGTCCCGTACGAGCAGTGCCGAGTCGAGCTGGGTGATCTGCTGGACGGGCTCCTCCTGGGCGTGGGCGGTGGCCGGGGTCGAGACGGCGGTGGCCATGCGGCTCTCCTTGTCCTTGTCTCAGCGGCAGGTTGGCGGGGACCAACCCCCTGCATACTTCAATAATAGTACTATTTTGGATAGTGGCTAGATACCCTCTGACCTGCGCAAATGGCGGTCGGTCAGCTCAAGTCGTGCACGAAGAGCCAGGCCGGGCCGGACAGGACGCGCAGCCCCAGCCGCCCTGCCATGCCGAGCAGCTCGCCCCGCCAGGCCGGGCTGACCGGGAGCGTGTCCACGGACCGGAACTCGTTGGGCTCCAGCCCTTCGTAGGCCGTGCCCAGGATGAGGAGTTCGCTGTCGCCGGCCGTGAAGAGCTGAACGGGCGCCGGCTCCGGCTCCGGGCATCCGGGGGGCGTCTGCGCCCTCAGAGCAGAGCGGAGCGGGCCGAGATCCCGGGGCTGTTTTCGCCGGGCAGTTTTGGCCCCACTCTGCCGAGTTGTTTTGGCCCACTTTTGAGCCGTGTGGGGGAACGGTGCAGGAGGGCTGCGGGAAGAACTGATTGTGTTGGCCCCACCCTCGATCGGGTGGCGTTTCGCCGATGTCCTGGGGCGGAGTGGTGCAGGTGCCGGCCGTGGTCCGCGGCGGCCGGTAGCGTGTGACCCACGGAGCCCGCCCGGCTGCTTCCCCTGACAGGAAAGCGGACGGACGGGCGCCTTGTTGTAGCGTTTCGACGCGGTGGCTCATGCGTAGACGACACGCGGGCTCGTGAGCAGAGGTCGTCGCAGATGCGTCTCAGCTAGCGCGCGTGAAGGTGACGAGGTCGCAGTTGTCGGGGTCGCCACCGACTGCGTAGAGACGTGGATTCTCTCGGCTGCCGCTGACCATGAGACCGTCCCCGTAGTACCCGCCGCGGACATCGCTGTCCCAGTAGTCGCTGATCTTGTGAAAGCTGAAGGAGACAGGCCAGTCCGAGTCGATGGCGGCAGTCCGTTCCCAGGTTCCGCTTCCGGTTCTGCTCTGTGGGTCGCTGGTGGCGCCTTCCAGATTTGTGGGCCACCCGATCGTCGTGAACGTTCCGTCGCTGTTGAGGGTCAAGCGTCCGACAGAGCTCCGGTAGGTGCCGACCAGGTCCCGCGTGCTGAGTCCTTCTGGCCGTTGGCCCGCGCCCGGACACGAGGAGCTCGGGCTGCTGAAGCAACCGGTCGTACTCACTGACGTCACCAGGATCAGCGCGCATGCCAGGCCGACCAGCCGTCGGTTCACATCCCACCCCCAAGACACTTCAGTCGTTTCAGTGTCCCAGTGAGCCGCTCAAGTCTTGCGCGGGGTGTCCGTTGTCGACGGCTTCAATTCGCGGTGAGAGCGGGGGCACCGGCCTCTGCTCGCACGGCGGGACCGCTCTTGTCCGGCGGTGACGGCGTCGCCACCGATCCCGAAGCCGGTTCTTGAGCCGGTCGGCCTCCTGACACGGCCAGCCGACAACTCGCACGGCGTGATCCCGGCCACAAACCCGGGTTAATCCGGCATTATTTCAAAAGAGTGCTTCCCGCCCGATCAACTGCCGGGTGGCGCCAAAACAATCCGCTCCTCTGCTGGGGCCGGAACAACCCGGTACCCCGGGGCCAAAAGAGGCCGCCGTAAACACGGGGCTCCTCGAACACCACGCCGTAGACGGCATACACGGAATGGGAAACGGACACGACCGGCCTCCTTGCGGACAGGGTGCGGCGGAGGCGGAACGCCTCGAAGGGCTGGGCTGGGGTCACGGGCGAAGGGCGCGCCGGCTCCTGGCGTCGGCGTCGCGGATCTCGGCGTCGAACTCCGGGTACTGGCGGGACGCGGACGGCAGCGCGGCGTAGCGCACGTCCATGGCCCGGGTGAGCGCGTCCAACTGCGCGGGCGCCAGCACCCAGGGCCCGCGTTCGTCGACATCCAGCATGGCCAGCACACCCGCGGCGGTCGCAGCGGCCCGGGGGCTCGGGAAGACACCGCGGGCCGCGTGGATGCGCAGCGCGAGAGCCAGGCTCGCGCCCAGGTGCGGCGCGTAGACGCGCCGGTCGGGAGTGACCACCTGGTGGCCATCCGGCACGGACAGGATCTGGAGGACGCCCGCCAGGACGACGAGCCGCTCCTCGTCCCCGAGAGGGAACGCGGCACCCGCGACCCGGCTGCCGCAGGACCGGCAGGAGTAGGAGTCCGGGCCCCGGACTTGATACCGCCCCTGGCGGCACTCGTGGCAGAGAATCGGAACCGGAAATTTCGGCTGCTCCTCCTGCGTGCGGGCGCCGCAGCGTTCGCACGCGGTGACGGCTCAGGGCGTCAGGCGGGTGACCTGACGGGTGGGCAGGTGGACGCGCAGGACGTCCGTATGGCTGGGCGGGTCGAGCGCCGCGAGCCGGTTGAGTGCGTTGCGCAGATGAGGGTCGGCGAAGATCTCCTCGGACAACGCCGCCTCCCGCATCGGCACGGCTACGGCAGTGGTGCGCGCGTGTGTGAGATCCGGGATGTCCTCGGTGCTCGCGAGCGCCGCGACGAAGGGGCTCCACCCGGGATGCGTACCGGCCTGCGTCGTACGCTCCGTCGGCGTGAAGTACGCAGCCACGATCCGGGGGCCGTCAACGGACTGCCCGGCTAGGAACGCCGCGACCCGGTCGACCACGACCCGCTGCCACGCCTTCTCGGCGGCCGCGAGAGCCTCGATGATGAGCTCGTCGAGGGCGTGCGGCGGCATGTGACGCAGCGCCTCGCGCACCGTGGGCGCAGTCGGCGTAGCCAGGAGTCCGGACAATTCGAGGGACTTCACCAGAGGGTTCCTTCCGGCTTCCATGTCCTGCGGCGCTCTCACCGCTCCAACAAGTGCAATAATAGTGTAAATATCGTGAGTGTGAACCCACCCCTGACCAGCGGTTTCGACTGCGGACCAGGGGTCGAACAGGTACGTCCACGGGCGGTCCAGTCGGCGGCCACGCTTGGCCACGCTCGTTCACCTGCCGACGCGGGAACAGGTGCGGACTGGAGGGGCACGGCTTTCGCCTCCTGATCCGTCACCAGGTCGTGAGTGTGCCGGTCGCCACGCACGAGGTCTCGGTCTCGTCTGCGCCGTCGTGCAGGCGTCCAGCTTGACCGTCGGCCGATCTGGTTCCGGTCCACCCACCCACGACGGAGCTCTCCTCAGACGGCGCGGTGCAGAAGGAACCCCGCGTGCTCGGCGGCGGGGCGGTGTGGCCTGAGACCCGGGCGGAAGTCACGCACCTGACGGTCGGCCGTCGCTGAGGTTGCTGGTGGTGCCTTCGCGGTGGTGCTGTTCGGCCATCGCGCGGGCGCCGAGTTGGGATGGTGAGGTCGTTGTCCACCCGCAGGAGCAGGATGACGTGGTGGAGCTGTCGTACATCTGACCGCCGTTGCGTTCGCGCCCGTTGCCGGTGTTTCCGGGGCGGTCGTAGGGGCGTGACCATCCTCTCGGCTGGCCGGTGCGGGTGATGTGCTGGGCTTCGGGTGCGCAGAGCAGGCGTAGGCCGGCATCCGCCACGGTGGCCACCTGGAACTGGTCCCACTGCGAACCTTCCAGCTGTCCGGACAGGACGGGGCCGGTGGTGCTTCGCAGTTCGAGGCGGCCGTCTGGCCAGAGGCGTGCGGTGGCGCCGGGGATGCTCCAGCCGACCGATCCGTCCCGCAGGCGCGGGATGCCGAGGCGGTGGGCGGGCGTCATCCGTGCGAGCAGCCGTACCGATCCCGTGGGCAGGGACGGGTGGCGGTGGTCTGCGGTGTCCGGGGCGGCCTGGGCGATGGCGGCCAGCCACGTCGGGGCGAGCGGGTAGGCGTCGGGGTGGAAGGTGAGCAGGGCGGCGCGGTCCTGGCCATTGCCGGACCGTACGGCGACCCGGATGAAGTCGCCGTGCCGGGCGTAGCGCCGTACGGTCACCGGGCCGCGGGCGGTGGTGAACCACGCCCGCTGACCGTGGGCGAGGGCCGACAGGTCGGTGGCGGCGAGCGGGGTCCTGTCCTGGGTCACGAGAGCTTCCTTTCGCGGGCGGCGTGAGAGGGGCGGTGTCAGCGGGTGACGCAGGCCCGGGCGCAGTGCCACGGGGAGGTGCGCGAGAGGTCAGCCCGGGATGGGGGCTCCCGACTTCAGCAGAGAGCTACCGCACCGGAGCAAGGTGCAGGGACAGGAGGTGTTCGCCCGCCTCTGGGGTCGGGGAACATATGGACGTCTCCTGCGAAGAGACGCATGGGGTGATGCTGACCGCTCACACCCTGGGGGAGGGCTCAGACGGTGGGCGGGCTGTCGGCGTGGCGCTGCTCGCGGCGTACGGTGTCGCGTTGGGCGTCTTGGGCGGTGTATCCGGTGTCGCAGTGCGGGCGGCAGTACGCGCCGGCGGGGGCGTGGCACGTCTCGCAGGGCTCGGTGAAGTCCTCACCGGGAAGCCACGGGCGCGGTTCGTGCCCGGGAGTTCGGCCTGCGCTGGCAGGGGGCTTGTCGGTCCTCCGCGGTTGCCGGGCCCGGCGGCGGGAAGCGGGTCGGTGCGCCGTGACGCGGTCGCGTCTCCCGCCGCCGGCTGATGGGTTCAGCGTCCGGCGATCTGGCGCAGGCGCGCGAGGGCGGCGTCTGCTTCTCCGGTCCACAGGTGGTGGCCGGGCTCCAGCGCTAGGGCGTCGTCTGCGACGGTCGCGATGTCGCGGCGCTCGCCGGTCTTGAGGGCGTAGCTGCGGGCGTATCCCTCGTACAGGGTGTCGCTGTTGAGGCGGCTGGTGACCTTCGCCAGGCTGGTGCCGTTGACCAGGGTCCAGCCGGTGAGGTGGGCGGCCCATGCGGCGCCGCACAGGGTGGCGCCGTACGGCGGTGTGACGTTCGGGGGCAGCGGCGCGCCGTCGGGCAGCCAGCACCAGGCGTGCATGCTGAACGCCTCCGGGTGGGCCTCGATGGCGTCGAGGACGGCCCCGGCGACGCCTGCCGGTGTGCTGGGGGCGGTCGTGGTGAGCGTGTCGGTCATCGCAACTCCTTTGGTGGGGTCGGGCGTTCGCGGGTGTGCTGAGCGGCGCCGTGCCGTGCCCGCCCCGGGGGCGGTTGCGGTGTGGGCCTGCGTCAGGCGGGGCGGAGGTCTTCGAGCGGGGGTACGTCGAAGGTGCCGTCTTCGAGCTCGATGCGTGCCACGGCTTGGCCCTGGCCGGCCCACACGTCCCGGATGTGGCCCTGGCCGCCGGGCACGTGTTTGGGGCCGTCGGGGAATGTCACGGTGCGGGCGTCGTACTCGACCAGGTCACCGAGGCGGAGTGGTGATTCCGCGACCTGGCGGCGGGCGGCCGCGTCCAGCTGCGCGGCGGTGGCCGGTGCCTGGACCCAGTGGTCGCCGCGGTCGTTGTGCACGACGGTCACGGCGCCGTTCTCGGAGGTGACGTTCTTGCCTGCCATCAGGGCTGTGTGGACGTTGTTCACCGCGGCTTCGTGCGGGACGATGACCTCGAACGAGGCGCCGTGCACGGTGCCGCGGAGCAGGTAGGGGCCGGGGGCGGTGACAAGGTCCTCGGCCTGCGTCTTTGCGTCGGCGGATGACGGGCGGGCGTTGGCGGCCGGATCGGCCATGACGGGGTGCTCCTCGGTGCGGTCGGCTTTCTCAGGCCTTGGGCAGGGGCCGGTATCCAGAGAAGACGTATTGGCCGAGCCCGCGCAGTGTGTCGGCGGTGTGGTCGACATCGTCGGGGCTGTGTCCGGTCGGCCGGGTGTAGGCGTCGATCTCCCTGTTCCAGTCGAATCCGTCGCTGGTGAGAAAGCCTTCGATCTCGGGCGTGAGGTCGTCGGAGGACTCGGGGGCGGCAACGAGTCCGTGAGCGGGGTCGGGGACGACGAGGAACACCGGAGCTCCTTTCCGGTGGGCCGTCCCGGGCGGGGCGGCCCACCGGTGTGGTCGGCTGGTCAGCGGGTGACGTTGATCGTGGGGTCGGCTTCCAGGACTCCGAGGGCGGCGCGGATGGCGGCGCGCGTTGCGGGGGTGGGGACGGAGTAGGGGAAGTGCAGGGCGTGTACGGCGTCGTCCAACTGCTCGTTGGTCAAGGGGAGGTGGTGACCGCTGCGGTAGAGAGCGACGGCCGTCGCCGTGGCGACGCGCACGCGGTTGTAGGTGATCGCCTCGGTTGCCGTGGCCGCGCCGCCGAGTACATCCCGGGCGGTGGGCGGCAGATCCGGCGCTCCGGCTGTGAGCGGCCGGACGGCAAGGCGGAGACGGGACCGGAGCAGGGCGCGGAGCAGCGTTCGCAACATGGCAACTCCTGAGACTGGTGTGGAGAGAAGTAGCGGCGACGGCGTGCCTGCTCCGGCAGGCAGCGTGTGCGAGGTGCCGCTGAACTCGATAACTAAATAATAGTGGATATGTGTCTGATGTGAACCCGCCCCTGAGCAGCGGAAACGCTCTTCCTCGGCAGCCGGATTGTTCGGTCGAGTCCGCACGTCATGGTCGGAGCTGCGGGGCGTATGCGGCGAGCGGCTCGGGGAGGTGCTGTGGGTGGGTGTAGAGGCCTTCCAGGCCGGCGGGTGCGATCGCCACGCCCCTGTTGAAGGTGTCGCGGTCGGCGTAGAACTGCCCGCGCCTGGGGTGAGGGGTGGGGATCTGGCGCAGGACTCCGATGCTGTAGACCTCCACGGTGCCTTCCCGGAACCCGCGGCGCTGCTCGTCGGTGGCGTCGAGCCCGAATTTGAAGGTCTCCTCTTCGGCGACGACAGCGACGACGGGGCTCGGGTCGTCTTCGACGGGCCCGAACATGCTGCGCCGCCAGGCGAGTTCTGCCATGGCATCCACGCGACTGGTTCGGGTGTTGAGGTAGTGGTCACCAGCGCGGTAGAGGTGCGGGTAGTCGGTTTCCTGCAGCCAGGCTTCGAACAGGGTCGGCGCGCCGATGCCGCGCCCGGCGTGACGGCGACGCAGGAAACCGAAGGGCTGGCCGTCGACGGGCACCGGGATGCGCTGGGTGCACACCTCGCAGGTGATCCCGGTGTGGTGCAGGAAGCGCTGCAGTCGGGGAAAGCGGGCGAAGCGGGTGCCGCAGTTGCAGCACGTGAACACCTCCCACCGGGAGGGGACCGCGACGGTGTCGTGAGCGCACTGCGGGCACTGATGAGGCTTGTTGATGTTCCATTCGGTGACCGTTGACAGGTCGGGCACGACGACTCCTTGCCTGGGGCGGGACGGGGCGGTGGGGTTCACTGCTGGGCGAAGGCGGCCAGCATGGCGACGATTCCCTCGATGCAGCCGGAGGTCTCGACGCTCAACCTCTCGCCTGAAGCTCCGATGACGGCGTGCACGGAGTCCGTCTCGACGGGTTCGGTCTGCTCCTGAGGTGCGCGCTGCCAGAACACCTCCGTGCAGCGGTACTGCTCGTTGATGCGGGCGCCTGGGAGCGCTCCGGCGACCGCTTGCGCCACGGCGCGGCGACTGGCGGCCTCGGTCTCCCGCAGAGCGGTGAGCTCGGCGGCGAGCGCTATGGCCTCGGCGTGTCGCGGATGTAGCCGCCGGGTGATCTCCCGCGCCACGTGGCGGGCACTGCTGGCCGTGACGCCGATCGGCGGCGACAGGACTCCGGAATTCTCCGGCAACCTCGCGTAGACCTTCAGGCGAGCGGGCTGGCTGCAGTCGTGCTGGCGCAGACTCAGCACGCGTCCGGCGCTGTCGGTGATGAGCCGCGCCAGCATGTGCGTGTACCCGGGGTCCGGGGCGGTGGAGCATTCCGCCCCCAGCTCGCGGGCCACCTCGTCGGCGAACCTGTCGAACTGCTCCTGAGTCGTCAACTCCGTGGGCATGGCGGGGTCCGCTCCTTCGGTCGGGGCTTGTGGAGGCCGCGGGGCGGTGGGTGCCGCCGGTGGCTAGGCGGGGAAGTCGCGGATGTGAGCGGCGACGGCGCGGGCCGACAGCACCGGGCTGCGGTGGCGCGCTTGCGGGCAACAGGCCTCCCACAGGCTCGCCGGCCGGGAGGGGACGATCTGGTTGCTGGTGGCGGCCGCGATGCTCCAGCGGCGCCCGGCCGGGTCGGTGACGGTGTACGTGAGCAGGTGGGGGCGGTCCTGGTTGCCGTTGTCCTGCCAGGTGAGGCCGGCGGCGGTGAGGGCACGCTCTAGCTGCCCGCAGCGTTCGGGGGTGATGTGGGCGAACGTGGCCACGGGACGGTTCTCCTTCGGCCTGTGGGCGCGGTCCTGCGGTGGCGCAGGGTGCAGAGTGCGCGATCCGGGCGGCTCTCGCACTTCAGAGGCGGCAGAGGCGGTGCGCGGGCACCGCCTCTGCAAGGGTGGAAGGGGCCCGCCACCCGACCGGGGGCGGCTTACGCCACGGCTTCTTCTGCGGGGATGTCGCTGATCAGGACGGTGGCGTTGTCGGCGTGGCTCGATGCGTGGTCGATGGCGGCGGTGACGAAGTCGGTGGCGGCGTGCTTCGGGGTCCCGGTGAGGTAGTGGGTGAGGTCGCGGGCGGAGTCTTCCAGGGGCTCGTACGCGCCGTCGCTGGCGAGCAGTAGCCGGCAGGCGCCGGTGGGGCCGGTCGCGGACTCGATCGCCGGATGCTGGTAGCGGGCTTTGCACTCCTTGTCGGACTCCGTCGCCCCCAGGTAGGACGTCACTCGGTTGCGGCTTCCGCCGAAGACGCGCCGGCTGTTGTGGTCGGCGGTGAGGCACCGCAGCGTGCCGCTGGGGGTGAGGGTGTAGGCGCGCACGTCCCCGCACCATGCGACGGTCAGGGGCTTGCCGGGGACCGTGACGGCGACGGCTGCGCACGCGTTGGGGAGGTCCGTGAACGGGCTGCTGCGCTCGGGTTCGGCGGCGTAGTGGTCGTAGACGGCGCGGAGTCCGGTCTCGGCGTCGGCGTGGCGGGCGGCGGCGCGGGCGATGCGTCGGGCGGCGGTGAGCGTCCAGGCCTGCACCTCGTCGCTGGAGCCGATCCCGTCACACAGGACATACGCGCGGGCTCCGCTGTGCGTGGCGGTGGCGGTGGCGTCGCACTGGTGGGAACGGTCGCCGATCAGCTGGGCGGATGCATGGGCCATGGGAGGTCTCCTGAGCTGGGGCAACGGGCTTGCCGGGTAGGGGTTCCTCGGTCCGGCGACTGGGCCGGGGTGCGGGAGGGGGTCGGGGGGTGACCCCCTCCCGCAACATCAATAATAGCGTAAGTTGGCGTGGTGTGAACCTGCCTCTGACCTGCGGACTTACGGAAGAATCTCGCGACTTGAGTCCAGGCCAGGGCTTTTGACCTGGCGCTGACGGGCGTCGGCGGTCGGGTTCTGGTGGTCGCGGTAGTCGGTGACCACCACGTATCCGCCGGGCTGTGTGTCGAGGCGGAGCAGGGGGTCCCATTCCTCGGTCACTTGGCGGGGGAGGTGCTCGATGTCGTCGACCTCGACCTGTGCGGCCCAGGCGGTCACGTCGCCGTTGAACTGCCGTGCCCAGGCACGGACGATGGGGAAGAGCTGTCCGCAGTCGTCCACCAGGGCACTGGCGCGGGCCTGTCCTGGCGGCGGGCACTCGGCGTAGGCGGGAGTGTCCGGGCGGGTGCGCTCTCCGAGTGTCATCAGCCAACGCATGATCAGGAAGTCTCCTCAAGGATGGGGCGGGGCGGTGGTCGGCCGGCTGCCGGTCTCCTGGGTCCCGTGGTGGCCGTGCAGGAACCGCGCGGCCCATTCGCGGCTGCGCGGGATTCGCCGCTGCTGCCGGGGCGCTGCCTGGACCGGCGGGATGATGCGTCCGGGTGCTACGCGGTGCGCTGCCGCCTCGAGACCGGGGCAGGCTCCGCCCTCGTACTCCCACCCATCGACGCTGCCGGGATCGGGCCGTGCGGGGAGCGGCTCGACGCGCGCCCGGCGGATGACGTCAGTGGGCTGGTAGGTCGACCACTCACCCGTCACGCGGTATCCCTGGCGGGTGATCAGGTCGGCGATGCGGTCCATGGGGACGGCGGCCAGGCTGAGGTAGTGGCATCCCTTGTCGTCCCACACGGTGGCGCTTTCCCAGGGCCGGCCTGGGTGGCGTTGTCCGCATCCGCATTCCAGGCGCAGGGCGGTCCCGTTCATCCTGGTGCAGGTGAGGATGGCGTGCCGGGCGGTCTTGGTGCAGGTGAGGGACTGTTCCCATGCCGCGTACGCCCCGTCGAACACCCCGAACGTGAGCATGTCGGAGGAGATCACCCAGCGGGCGAATTCGCGCCCCTGCGCCGGGCTGCGCCCTTGTTCGATCGCGTGGGCGGTGAGGTCTTCGTGGTAGGCGGCGTTCGAGGTGAGGTAGTCGGCGGGGAGCGCTGACAGGACCGGATCGGCATCGGGCGCGGCGTCGTGCCCGCCGGTGATCAGCAGGCAGTCGGCTCCGACGTAGTCACGCCCGACGAACCGTGACGGGTACAGCGTCACGGGGACGGTGGGCTTCGCCCACGGCCGCAGCATGACCGGCACTTTGCCCGCCGGCGTCGCGGCGATGTCCGCGGAAACCACCTCGGCCGTGACCGGTGACGCGCTGCGCTCCCCGTACTTCGACAGATCAGGGCGGGCGGGGAGCGTGGTGGACACCAGTGTCCCGACCTCGCGCCACGCGATACCGTCCCGCGCCTTCTGGCCGTTGACGGTGAGGACTGCGCCGTCCCACCGGTACCCGTGGGCGGTGGACTTCCATACGCACCGCAGGACGGTTTCCCCGGACGCTGGGAGGGCGGTGAGCACCAGCGCGCAGTAGGCGGGCTGCGCCTCGGTGGCGGCGGTCCATCCGGCAGCCTGTGCCTTGGCCCGGAGCCGGGTCAGGTTACGGGGCAGGTCGACGGGTGTCTCGATGGTCTGAGTCGAGTGCATGGGCGGCTGCTCCTGGTGGTGGTCGACGTGGGAGCCGGCGAGCCGGTGGGTCCGTGGTTCGGCCCGGCGCGGTGGCCGGGCCGAACGGGGTGGTGGGTCAGTACAGGTGGCCGATGTACTCGGCCACCTGCTCCGCGATGGCGTCGACGTCGCTTTCCGCGTCGGTGTGCGGCAGGTGCATCACGTCGCCGGTTCCGTCGTTGCGTAGGAAGACGGCTCCGGCCTCGCACACTCCGATGGTGAACACGTCGCGTGAGCCGCTGCGTACGTGGCCGGTGCGGCCTGCGGGGCCTTCGGCGGCGCTCCACTGGTCTCCGAGCAGCGTCACGGCTCCCTGCGCCACGGTGAGCAGCAGGCTTGCGGGGGCTGCCTCATCCTCGTCGAACGGCTGGGACGTCCAGGTGAACGCGTAACCGGAAGTGGGCATAGCTGCTCCTCATGACGGTGGTCTGGTGGGTGGCTGTGGTCTGCCCGCGCCCGTCGAAGGGGAGGGGCGGGCGCGGGCAGACAGAGGGTGGCCAGTGGCGATCTGGCCGGAGGCCGTGCGCGCTCCCCTCGGGGGGTCGGGGAAGGCGCACGGGGTCTTGGGGGCTACGCAGGCGCGGTGTAGGACCTGGGCTTGGGGGCCAATAGCGCTGGAGCCGGGGACACCTCGCGCGTGATGGCCGTGGGATCGTCGGCACAGGGGATGACAGCGTCCCGGAGCTGGGCGGTGGGCATGGGGTGCAGCCACGCATCACGCACGGTCCACCCCCAGGTACGCGGGTGGGGTTCGGTGGCCGTGGTCGCTATCAGCACGGCGCTGCGTACCGTGCTCCCCTCCAACGCGAATACCAGCAGCGTGCGCCACTCCTGGTAGGCAGCCTCGTCAAGCACGGCCATACGCACCGGGGAGGCGCCGAGAGAGACGTCGGCGTTTGCCGGAAGAATCACGCCGTCGGTCCGCTCCACGATGAGATTCAGCGTGTGTTCTCCGTCGCCGAGTGCTTGCCACAGAGCGGCAATCGCCCACAGGGTGCGGTCCATGGCGGCCTCAATGGATGCGTCGTCGGGGCGGATGACTTCGGGGTGTCCGGACATGGCAGATCTCCATGACAGAGGTGGTCGGCAAAGGGGCCTGCGTGTGGGTTCCGCCAAGGGGGGGGGCGGTCGTCAGTCCCAGTTCTGGGGAGCGGGCCGGAACCGGGCTTTGAACGCGGCGGCTTCCTTGGCCGTGGCGGGGCGCCAGTCGGCGGTCTTCTCCGCGAGGGAGGAGTAGACGGTGGCCTCGACCATGTCCCGGTAGTCGTCGGCGGACCGGTAGGTGATGTGGTGCCTGTCGACCACCATCACTTCCACCGTCACCGGTCCGTCGCGGAGGTCCCAGGAGACGTACGAGCCTTCGGCGAACTGCGGCACAGTGCTGCTCCTTGCGGTGAGAGGGCGGTGGGCGATGGGCGGTGAGAGCGGAAAGGCCGGCGCGCTGCACCCGGGGATGTGTTCGGCCGAGTTGTTTCCTGCAACCGCGGGCCGGACGGCGGGTCCGTATGCACTGAGGGGGTGTGCGCGGGCCGGGCGGGGAGTTCCCGGCCCGCGCGGTGTGCGGCCCTGGCGGGCGTGGGGCCCGTGCGGGCCGGGTGTCGGGGTCACCCGGCCCGCACGGGGGTCTGTCAGCCGTGTGCGGCGGCTGCGGTGAGGGCGGGGAGCGCGAGCGCTTCCAGGGTGGCGGCCTGGTCGGCGTCGGTGAGGGTCTGCGCGGTCGACGTGATGGCTTGCATCACGCCTCCGGCGGTCATCTGCCCGCCCCGGATGAAGTGGGAGAGGATCGTCTCCTTGGTCTCGTTGCTGATCTTGAGCGTCTTGGTGACGTGCTCGATCGTCTTCGTCGGCTCGGTCACGGGCCTGCCTGCGGCGGCTTCGATCTCGCGCACCTTGGCCTCGACGTAGTCTCGGGAGAGGAACGTGCGGACGGCGTCGGCGGTCTTGGACGTGATGACCGCGAGTTCCTTGCGCTGGGTCTCCTCGGACCAGTTCACGACTCCCTCGTCGTGCTTGGCGCCGATGTGCACGGCGCGCATGACGTCCTGCGTCATGGTCAGTCCGTTGGTGCACACCTGGATGACGGCGCGCGGGGTGATCGACCATGCTCCGGCGCCGACTTCACTGTTCGTGATGACGAACCCTGCGGAGATCAGGGGGAGTTCGTCACCGGTGCGCCCGTTGAACGGGGAGCGGTAGCCCTTCAACAGTTCGGGGGCGCGGAGCGCGACGGCCTCGGACTGCACCCGCACGTACATGCGGCGGTCGGTGAGGTCGCACCCTGTGACGTTGGTGGGGTGCCCGGACTTCTGGACCCCGTCCAGGGCGGCGAGCAGGATGTCGAGATTATCCATGACCTTGTAGCTGTCGGACATGAGCGCGCGGGCCACGCCTTCGGCGGGAGCGGCGCCGGGGGCGCTGTCGCCCCGCAGCGCGCGGAGCATGTAACGGCGGCTGGGGTCCTGCCGGAGCCACGCGTTCACGTTCTCGTCCAGCAGCGGGACGTTCTCGGCGCGCATGCGGCGGAGGTAGGAAACCGGGATCTTCAGCCGGTCGGCTATCCCCTCGTCCGCGACGGCGGTGGGGCGGTAGGTGCCGTCAACGTCCGAGACACCGTCGGCGGTGATCTGCCGCTCGATGCCCTCGACCCGCACGTTTCCGTTCTCGAACGACAGGGCGCCTGCGGACGCGACGACGTCCAACTTCCGGTTCCGCTGGTCCTCCAGGATGGTGACCAGGTCTCGCAGGTCGGCGTTCCGGGCTCCCCTGGGCGCTGCTGCGGTGGCGCGCTCGGCGTACTGCTGAGTCATGCGATGTTCCCCTTCGCTGTCGGTTTTTGCGGTTCGGGGGGGCGGGGCCACCGCCCCCCCGAACAACTTCAACAATAGTGGAAATCAGGGGTGAGTAAACCCACCCCTGACCTGCACTTTCCTCTACTTGTGGTTCATGCCCAACATCGACATGACGGCGTCAGACCAGTGGAAGTGCTCGAAGAACGCCAACGGCACGAGCGCGAACACTCCGGCCAACAGGTAATCGTCGACCTTCGTCCACGTGCGCCTGACCGTGTGCCGGACGGTCCGGCGCCACGTGATCTCCACCTGAACCTCACACCCGAACTCGCTCGGGTGAAACGCGCGGTGGATCCGCCCCCGCCGCCCGCCGGGGCGCGACACGTGAACGTGGTGCACTCCGTCACGGTGGAGGTGGATGCGCTCGAACTTCCACGCGTGGGGGGCTGCGGCGCCTTCCTGCCCGTGGAGCGTCCGGCCCTGCTTGATCTCCTCGCCGCTTAACCGCGAAATCAGTTTCATGACCAGTATTCCCCTTTGCCGATCACGGTTGCTGACTGGATGTGCCCGGGGGAATGGCCGAGTGCCCCGTGCCATTCCCCCGGATGAATTTCCGGCTAGTTCAGGAAGCCGCGCGACTGGAGGAACTCACCGAAGATGAGTGCGATTCCCTGCGGCTTATAGATCTGCGGGAAGCGGCGCATCTCTACCTCGGTGCGCCCGGTTTCGCTCGGCTCCGGAAGCTGGTGGACGAGACGGTAGGGGTCCTCGCCGGTCGGCATTTCCAGCACGATCGGACCGCGCTTGGTGTCGACGCGAATGCCGGTGTATTTGTCATCGAGGTTGTGCACGATGTTCACCCCTGCGCGCCGGACGGAAAGCGGCAGGAAGTTTGCAATCGTACGGGCCTGAACGGCAATGCCGTTTACCGGCGCGTCCGGGCCGGACACACGGCGGACAATGCCGCCAGAGATCTGGATTTCCACGGTTTCCCCTTCGTTGGTTCCTTGCGGTTCCGGGGGTCGCCTCCCCCAGGACTCAAATAATAGTGGAACATGAGGGAGAATGGAACCCCCGTTGCAGACGATGCTGCATACAGGGTTGCCTTCTGACGTTGCGTCAGGTGTTGCGCTCGGTGTTGCGGGCCGGATTCGCCGGCTTCTACGTATGCCCAGTTCAGAGGCCATGTGCAGTGTGGTCGCTTTGCTGACATCCCCTCAGCTGCCACTTTTCCCGCACCGCAGAAGGACGAGTAGAGGAATGGGGGCGGGGTGTGGTCGGGCGGCGGCTTCGGGGATCGGGCTGGGCGTGTGTTAGCGGGTGGCGCGGCGCCGGTGTCGCCGCGCTGGGTGTTGGGGGCCTGGTGGCCCGTCAGACGTCCTGTGGGGCGCCTGGTGGAGTGTTGGGTGTGTGAGTGTCCGGAGGACTCCTGAGCTCTTTATGGTCGCCTGACAGGTTCTCACTCTCCGTGCGGTCCGGCCGGGTTGGCCCCGGAGGGGCCAACCCTCCTTAGAATTCCGTGGTTTAATTATCTCAAGGAATTCAGCGAATCCCTTTTCTCTTTCGTGGTAGGGAATTCGGAGAATCCCTACCAGCCCCCGGGAAGGGACTGGAAGGCCCGACCCGCCCCCGGCACCCGAAAACCGGTCTGACACCCCCTCAAAACCCGTCCGCAAACATCAACCCCCCACACCCACAACGCTTTTCGTGCCGGAGGCACGCACGTTTATGAATTCGCCCGGAGGGCAAATTCATAAACGCGCGACCGGCCGTACGCGGCCGCGCGGTTCCCCTGCGCCTACGGGGTGTCCTCGGCCGGGGTGTCCTCTTCCAGGGCCTTCTCGGCCGGGGTCTTCTCGGC